>NZ_JBCNAD010000008.1:0-422852 GCF_050477905.1 Neobacillus pocheonensis
AGAGTAGGACGTTGCCAGGCTGTTTTAATAAGCCGGTTTAGCTCAATTGGTAGAGCAACTGACTTGTAATCAGTAGGTTGGGGGTTCAAGTCCTCTAGCCGGCACCTTTATATTTTGCGGGTGTGGCGGAATTGGCAGACGCACCAGACTTAGGATCTGGCGCCGCAAGGCGTGGGGGTTCGACTCCCTTCACCCGCACCAAATTTTTTGTAATTGCAAAATAAATTTTCATAATGCGGAAGTAGTTCAGTGGTAGAACACCACCTTGCCAAGGTGGGGGTCGCGGGTTCGAATCCCGTCTTCCGCTCCAAATGTGCCGGGGTGGCGGAACTGGCAGACGCACAGGACTTAAAATCCTGCGGTAGGTGACTACCGTACCGGTTCGATTCCGGTCCTCGGCACCAAAGTTTTTTGCGAAAGCAAAATAAGTTTCATTATTTCGGGAAGTAGCTCAGCTTGGTAGAGCACTTGGTTTGGGACCAAGGGGTCGCAGGTTCGAATCCTGTCTTCCCGACCAGCCAAAAGTTTTTAAAAGTTATGGGGCCTTAGCTCAGCTGGGAGAGCGCCTGCTTTGCACGCAGGAGGTCAGCGGTTCGATCCCGCTAGGCTCCACCATAATCTAATATTCAATTTGGCGGTGTAGCTCAGCTGGCTAGAGCGTACGGTTCATACCCGTAAGGTCGGGGGTTCGATCCCCTCCGCCGCTACCAAATTGTTTTTTCTAAAACGGAGGAATACCCAAGTCCGGCTGAAGGGATCGGTCTTGAAAACCGACAGGCGGGTTAAACCGCGCGGGGGTTCGAATCCCTCTTCCTCCGCCATATTTTTTCCTTTTTGGAGGGGTAGCGAAGTGGCTAAACGCGGCGGACTGTAAATCCGCTCCCTCAGGGTTCGGCGGTTCGAATCCGTCCCCCTCCACCATTTAGGGGCATAGTTTAAAGGTAGAACTAAGGTCTCCAAAACCTTCAGTGTGGGTTCGATTCCTACTGCCCCTGTAGTTTTTATTTGCCGATGTGGCGGAATTGGCAGACGCGCACGACTCAAAATCGTGTTCCGTGAGGAGTGTCGGTTCGACCCCGACCATCGGTATCATGAAAAGCTATCAAATCAAGCTTTGCACTTAATTGTGTAAAGCTTTCTTTGTGTTTTCTTCACACGACAAAATAACCACAAAAAGTGTGTAAGGAATAGTGTGCCATGAGCAAACGAAGAATTCTCTTTTTTGAAGACGAGTTGAAAATTGCTACCAAAACCACGATTGTTACAACCGATAAAGTCCCTTTCAACCCGGCTATCGGTATCTTTAGATCAAACCGGGCTTATTTTAGAAATGTAAAAAACTCTCACAAATGTTGTTACAGCAATGTTTGTGAGAGTTTTTTTGTTATTGTGAGGTTCGTTCTTCACCTTGAAGATGGAAGAATGTTTTATTGTGTTATGTCTAAACTAGATAGTGGAATTCTACTAATTTGCGAGTTATTTTACAAGAATCCCAATGGATCCCATACCAGGATAAAATGCTCAAAAACTACAGTGTTTAGCCTAAACAACCACTGGCATTCCCAGCACAAATTTTTCTACAACCTTGGCTACACCATCATTCATATTCGTGTCGGTGACATAGTCGGCCTTATCCTTAATATCATCAGGAGCATTGCCCATTGCCACGCCAAGCCCTGCAAACTCAATCATCGCTAGGTCATTATAGCTATCACCGATGGCGATCACTTCTTCACGCGAAATTCCAACCTTTCCAATCAGGTGATTAAGGCTTGTACCTTTTGTTACACCTTCCTCAGTAAACTCCAAAAAGAATGGCTTTGAGCGCATGACACTAAGTTCCCCAGTAAATTGTTTCTGCAGCTTTTTTTCAACCAAAGCAAGCTTTTCAGGCTCCTCAAGCATTAACACTTTGACCACTGGTTCGTTAACCGAGTCAATAAAGCTATTTACTTCAAAAATTTCAAGGCCTGTAATGGCTGCTTCAACATCTGTATATTGATTCCCCGCTTCAGTAACAATATAGTCCCCAACATACGTGTGAATCCACACATCTTCATTACGGCTTACCTCATACAAGTAGTGGACCATGTTGGGTGATAAAGTGCTGCTAAACAGCTCTTCACCTGTTTGGCAGTTAGTAATTTTTGCACCATTAAAAGATAGAATAAAACTACCATAATCCTTTAAACGCAATTCTTCAGCAATATGAATCATCGCGGAAGTAGGGCGCCCAGATGCTAACACAACCTTTATACCAGATACCTGTGCATCCATTAATGCTTGTTTGGTGCGGGAAGAAATTGTGTGGTCGTCCTGTAATAATGTATCATCTAAATCTAGTACAATCATTTTATATGACATTCTGGATGTATCCTTTCTATAGTTTATTTCTACCATATCTTACTATAACTCTAGGGAAAAAACATGTAACAAATGAAGGTAAATAAAAAACCATGTGGATGCAAGCCTAATTTTTCGGAGTTGTAAGTGAGAATTCAGGCTTTAGTTATTTCATTAAAGCGCGGTATAATTTAATTGAGAGACTCTTGCATCTATTTGAAGGGATTTTTGCAAAGTAATAATCTCATTCTGTATACTTGGAAACTCTTCAATTTCAGGAACATTTTTTATTGAGGGTGACTGTTTTCGATTGGCGGCAGTTGCCATTGTTTCACAAACATAAAGCATTGTCATTGCAAAAACTAAAACGAAAAAGATTGCAGATGGTCCTGTAATTTTTAAAGCTCCAAAAATAAAAATAGAACCAGCTCCAATAACCCCCATTAAAATAGCTACTGCAAGTGGGTAAGGGGCAGTTGAATTGCTATTTTCATTCTGGAACAGAATCGCTAAAGCGATCTATTGATATCCCAAATGAAATTCCTAATGCAAATAAGACTGACAAAATGCAAAATATTTAGTGTGGGACTCCTACAAATGTAGGGTCCTTTTTTGTTTATTTTCATTTAAAATAAATGTGTGGTTCTGAAAATTACAAATATTAGCAAAGGAGGTAAAAAAGGGTTGAAATTAAATTTTCGATATTTCTTTCCAGCCTTTCTTTTATGTTGCTCTCTCATTCCAACTTATTCAACACGAGCAGAATCTCAGACAGGAACAGAAATTTCCGGGAATGATTATCCTATCGTATTGGTTCATGGTCTTACAGGGTGGGGACGAGATGAAATGTTTGGTTTCAAATATTGGGGTGGATTGAATGATCTTGAACAATATTTGAATAATAGCGGTCACAGAACTTATACTGCTGTGGTTGGTCCCATTTCTAGTAACTGGGACAGGGCAGTTGAACTTTATTACTATATTAAAGGTGGAACTGTTGATTACGGGGCCGCACATGCCAAAAAGTATGGGCATGAAAGGTATGGGCAGACATTTCCAGGCCTCTATAGCGAATGGAATGGAAAAAGTAAAATACACCTTGTTGGGCACAGTATGGGCGGACAAACCATCAGAACGCTCACAGAGCTTTTGGAAAATGGGAGTGAGACTGAACAAGAATATTATAAGGCACATCCAGAGGAAGGAATTTCACCTCTTTTTGAGGGAGGGAAGCATTGGGTTCATAGTGTGACCACTATCGCTACACCAAATAATGGTTCAACGTATGCCGATGCAGAAGGAGTAAAAACGCTTGTGAAAAGCATGGTAACTAATTTTGCTGCCCTATCTGGAGCAGGCGGGGAAAACATTGTTTATGATTTCAAGATGGACCAATGGGGGTTAAAGCGCTCCCCAGAAGAAACGTTCCTTTCTTATATGGATAGGGTCATGAATAGCCCTGTTTGGACAAGTAATGATATAAGTTCCTATGACCTTAACACTGAGGGTGCTGCAGAACTCAATACCTGGGTAAAAGCACAGCCAGATGTCTATTATTTCTCCTATACGGGCGATGCCTCCTATAAAGGATTATTGACCGACCATTATTATCCACTTTTAACCATGACCCCTCTGTTATGGGAACCAAGTCTATTTATCGGATCATATACTAGAAATAGCCAAACACCTCTAATTGATAAATCTTGGTGGCAAAATGATGGAATCGTTAACGTAGTTTCTTCGAAATTCCCATTTGGACAGGCAAATAAACCGTATGAAGGAACGATTCAAAAGGGGATATGGAATTATTATCCTGTTCAATTTACTTGGGATCACTTCGATTTTGTCGGGATCAGTGAAGCCCATGCAATTGGCATTAGAGAAATTAATGACTACTATTTTAAAATTGCCAATCAGCTGCATGGACTTCCGAAATAAGAACTTCATTTTCTTGAATATTCCCATCTCCCGCTCCATTTGGGTCTTGTTAGAGCGCACGCCTGATAAGCGTGAGGTCGATGCTTCGAGTCCATTTAGGCCCATTATCACGTATAGAATTAACCGAACAAGCACTTGTTCGGTTTTTTTGTGTTTTTGGGAACCATAATGATAGAAATGGTCATGATGTGGAGGTATTTGTTTTATGCCAGAGCTCCCCGAAATGGAAAACTATAAAGTTCTTTTAAACGAGAGGATAGCAGGTCAGGAAATTACAGAGGTCCAATTAAATCGTGAAAAATCCATCAATATAAATCCTGCTATCTTTATCAAAACCGTTTTAAATCAAAAAGTCCTCAACGTAAACAGGCAAGGCAAACATCTCCTTTTTCAGCTGCAAAACGGGCAAACTCTCCTCTTGCATTTAATGTTAGGTGGCTGGATGTTTTATGGAACAGAGGCGGACAAGCCAAAACGAACAGTGCAGGTACGATTATCCTTCGGCCCAAACCATTTGTATTTTATCGGCCTGCGGCTCGGATATCTTCATCTTCATAGTCAATCAGACGTCGAAAAGGAACTAGAACACTTGGGCCCAGACCCCTTGGCACTCGATTTCACACTAAAAGATTTTTTAAATAAAATTAGTAAAAAGCATGGACGCTTGAAAACAACCCTTCTTAACCAAGAGTTTATTGCGGGGATTGGGAATTGTTATTCGGCTGAAATATGTTTCCATGCTAGAATCTTACCAACTAAAGATATTGATGATATTAACGAAACGGAACTTGGACAACTATTCCATTCGATGAAAATCGTCCTTCAGGATGCCTTAAAACATGGTGGTTATCTAGAAAATCCACTATATGATGGAGACCATTTAACCGGGGGCTTTTATCCAAGACGTCAGGTGTATGACAGAGAAGGGGAAACCTGTAAGCGATGTGGAGACAAAATTACAATGGAAACGATTTCTTCTAGAAAAACGTTCTACTGCCCTAATTGTCAGAAATAATCCCGCTAGCAATAGCGGGAATTTTTTAAATTGAAATAATCTTAATTTTTTGAAAAAATTTATTTTCCATTTTGACACAAAAAAAGTATAAGTTATTGTTTCGGATTTTCGATAAATGTAATATACTATATACAAATAAGTATAACACATTTAAAATTATTGCAAAAAATAAACTACATTTTTGAAAAGCGAGGGGGTGTAAATGATTAAACTTACAAAACGTCAAGATGAGATTCTAGAAATAGTAAAGCACAATGGACCAATCACTGGAAAAGAAATCGCTGAGAAACTTTCCTTAACGAGAGCCGCTTTAAGGCCAGATCTCGCCATCTTAACCATGTCAGGAAATTTAGACGCAAGACCACGGGTTGGTTATTTTTTTAATGACAATTTTGAAGTCAAGCTTCAGGCCAAAGAATTTGTTCATCAGAAAGTGTCGGATTATAAGGCGCACCCGATTGTGGTTGAAAAATCAACTTCAGTTTACGATGCGATAGTCCAATTATTTTTAGAGGATGTTGGGACGCTTTATGCGGTTGATCCACAAGGGAATTTGGCTGGTGTCATTTCAAGAAAAGATTTGCTCAGAGCATCACTAGGAAACAAGAATCTTCATGAATTGCCAGTAAGTGTGATCATGACCAGAATGCCGAATATCATTACGATCAATCCAGATGAGACCTTGCTCGAAGCGGCGAAAAAGATGATTAATAACCACATAGATTCCTTACCTGTTGTAAAGGAAGTGGATGAGCAAAAAAATACATATTTGCTAGTGGGGCGAATCACTAAAACGACCATTACTAGAGCCTATTTAGAAATTATGGAAGAAAAATCACACTAAGGGGAGAGGCTGTCATTTTGGTACAGAAAGAGGTTGTCTATGTAGTTTCTGACTCAGTAGGGGAAACGGCTGAGTTTGTTGTAAAAGCAGTGGCTACTCAATTTAATGGAGGTCATGTTGAAATCCGCCGCAATTCCTATGTGGATGACTTTGAGGATATTGAAGATGTCATTTTACTGGCTAAAAGAGGTCACTCCATTATTGCTTATACGATTGTTGTTCCTGCTTTAAAGGAATATATCGATCAGCGTGCATCAGAAGAAGGAATTCTAGCAGTAGATTTGCTCAGTCCTTTGATGAATGCGTTTGTTTCTAGGTTTAACAAGCAACCGCACCATCGTCCAGGGTTAATGAGGAAGCTTGATGAAGAGTATTTTCGAAAAATCGAAGCGATTGAATTTGCAGTCAAATATGATGATGGCCGTGACCCAAGAGGGATTACAAAGGCAGATATCGTCCTTATTGGCGTTTCTCGGACATCTAAAACACCCTTGTCCATGTATTTAGCCCATCAGCGTTTTAAAGTAGCCAATGTTCCGTTGGTTCCAGAAGTTTCGCCGCCAGATGAATTGTTCCAAGTACCACGAAAGAATTGCATTGGACTCATTATTTCACCAGATAAATTAAATGAAATCCGAAAGGAACGCCTAAAAGCCTTAGGGCTAGCCTCTCAGGCGAATTATGCAAGTTTTGAGAGAATATTAGATGAACTGGACCATGCTGAAAAAATTATGAAGCGTGTTGGCTGTCCAATCATTGATGTTTCCAATAAAGCTGTAGAAGAAACTGCAGGGTTAATTTTAGACGTGTTGAAAAAAGAGAGGAGCTTTTAAAAATGGAGAAATTTGTTTACTTATTTCACGAAGGTAATGGCGATATGAAGGAATTGCTAGGCGGAAAAGGGGCTAATCTAGCAGAAATGACTCGTATTGGATTACCGGTTCCTTATGGTTTTACCATTACGACTCAAGCTTGTAATGCTTACTATGAAGCTAGCAAAACAATTCCAACCATCGTAGAAAAGCAAACATTAGAAGCTCTATGCCGTTTAGAAGAGAAGATGGGTAAGAAACTAGGCGACCCGCAAAATCCATTGCTCGTTTCTGTTCGTTCCGGTTCTGTTTTTTCTATGCCTGGGATGATGGATACAATTTTGAATCTTGGTATGAATGATGAAACTGTAGTCGGTATGGCGAAACTAACGAATAACGCTCGCTTTGCTAATGATTCCTACCGACGTTTTATACAAATGTTCAGCAATGTTGTTCTTGAAATTGATACGTATTTCTTTGAGCAATTTTTAGAAGAAACGAGAGAACATAAAGGTTACTCCTCTGATCCAGAGATGACCGCAGAAGACTGGCAAGAGGTTATTGTCGGGTATAAAGCAATTGTGAAAAAGCATACGAGGAAAGACTTCCCGCAGGATCCAAAAGAACAGCTTTTCCTTGCGATTAATGCCGTTTTTAATTCTTGGAATAACCAGCGTGCGATTGTTTACCGCCGCCTCAATAAAATTCCTGATCACTTAGGTACAGCTGTTAACATTCAAAGTATGGTGTTTGGGAACATGGGTGATGATTCCGGTACAGGCGTAGCGTTCACAAGAAATCCATCTACTGGTGAGCATATCCTTTATGGAGAATATTTAATTAATGCACAAGGGGAAGACGTGGTAGCAGGGATCCGCACTCCTCAGCCGATTGCCACTTTACAGGATGAAATGCCTGGGGTTTTTAAGCAATTTGCTGATACATCTAAACGGCTTGAACAGCATTATAAAGAAATGCAAGATATCGAGTTCACCGTTGAACGTGGCAAATTATTCATTTTGCAAACCCGTAACGGAAAGCGCACGGCACAAGCGGCGATTCGGATTGCCGTTGAAATGGTGGAAGAAGGCATTATTAATAAAAAGACTGCATTGATGCGTGTCGATCCAGATCAATTAAACCAATTGCTGCACCGTCGTATTGATGATAAATTCGAGAAAAGAATTCTAGCAAAAGGCTTGCCGGCATCACCAGGAGCAGCAACAGGACAGGTTGTCTTTGATGCCGATGAAGCAGAAGAATTAGGGAATGATGGTAAAAAAGTGATCTTAGTTCGCCCGGAAACAACTCCAGATGATATTCATGGAATTGTTGCTTCTCAAGCTATTTTGACAAGCCGTGGTGGAATGACGAGTCATGCTGCTGTAGTTGCTCGCGGGATGGGGAAAGCATGTATTTGCGGCTGTGAAGCGTTAAAGATTGATTTAAAAACAAAACAATTTACAATTGGAGAAACGGTCGTAAACTATGGCGATGTTATTACCATTGACGGTTCGACTGGAGAAATCATGCTTGGCGAAATTCCAATGATTGACCCTGAGCTATCTGATGAGTTCCAACTATTGCTAGCTTGGGCCGATCAAGAACGAAAATTAGGCGTTCGTGCCAATGCAGATAATCCAGAAGATGCGAAGAAGGCTTTCGAATTTGGAGCAGGCGGTATTGGTCTTTGCCGTACGGAGCATATGTTTATGGACCTTAAGCGTATTCCAATTGTACAAAAAATGATTTTAGCAGAGCACTACAGTGAAAGAATGGAAGCTCTAGGAGAATTGCTGCCAATGCAGCAAGGCGATTTTGAAGGGATTTTTGAAGCGATGCAAGGATTCCCTGTGACAATCCGGTTATTGGATCCGCCTTTACATGAATTTTTACCAGATAAAGAGGAGCTATTAGTAGAAGTAACAAAGCTGCAAATATTAGACCCTCAATCACCAGAATTAAAGAAAAAAGAGCAATTGCTTAAAAAGGTTCGTCAATTAGATGAATTCAATCCAATGCTCGGCCACCGTGGCTGTCGCCTAGGAATGATCCACCCGGAAATTTATGAAATGCAGGCAAAGGCAATTTTCTATGCAGCAGCAAAGCTTGCTGAAAAAGGCATGGAAGTTCAGCCTGAAATTATGATACCGCTTGTCGGCCATGTGAATGAGTTAAAGCAGATGCGTCAATTAGTCATTGATGCAGCAGTTCTTGTACAAGAAGAAACAGGGAAAACATTCCAATATACAATTGGTACGATGATTGAAATCCCACGTGCGGCCTTGACAGCTGACCAAATTGCCGCGGAGGCTGATTTCTTCTCATTTGGAACGAACGATTTAACACAAACAACTTTCGGCTACAGCCGTGATGATGCGGAAGGTAAGTTCCTTCAGGCTTATATCGAAAACAAAGTGCTTCCAGAAAATCCGTTTGCAGTTCTAGACCAAGAAGGAGTCGGAAAGCTTGTGGAAACAGGCGTGAAGCTTGGTCGTGGCACGAAACCAACTTTAAAAACAGGTATTTGTGGAGAACATGGTGGTGAAAAGAGCTCCATTGATTTCTGCTACAGAACGGGCTTAGATTATGTCAGTTGCTCGCCGTACCGCGTGCCGCTTGCTCGATTGGCAGCCGCACAGGCAACAATTCGTCATGAAATGAATAAGGAAGAGGTTTATACAACAGCTTAAACGTTGATTCAGGACGGTTCCCTTTAGGGTGCCGTCTCTTTTTATTGTGGGATTATCCTCCTCTTTTCTGCTTATACTAAAAAAAATTGTTTAAAAGGGGACTATTTATGGGGGCAATAGAACGAAACGGGTACCGGTTTGTGCCGGAATATAGTATTATTCAACAGAATGGTGCTATACATGTATATAACAAAGATAATTTTATCGAGGAAATTCAATTTCAATTTTCAGGAAAGTTCCCGGAATTGGATCAGATAGAAGACTTGGTTGATCAATACTGTATGAAACATGATATTTAATAGAACGCTTGTTCGATAAATCGATTAATGCTATAATTAAAAATGCAATAGAATAAGTAATCTCAAGGGTGGACGGCACACTCTCCGTGAAAGGAGGTGATGCTTTTGACAGTTTTTCAAGCATTGACGTTAGCTATTTCGTTTGCTAGTCTCATTGTCACGGTCCTGTCTTTCCACAAAAAAAAATAATCCACCCTTGAGCCGGCAAGCATAAGCGGTGGATTACTGCCTTATATGCCGATTCCCCTGAGGGAACCAACTATTGCATGACCGAGTGCGTCTTGTTATGCTCGGTCTTTTTTACTATATGAATATCTATACCCACATTATACATAACTTTTATGAAAAAAGAAAATCAAATATTTGAGGAGTGGAATTCATGAGCAAATTAATAGCCATTTACCCTCAAGCTATTGAACATACAAAAAAGAAGGTATATGAAGATATTGATCGATACCTAGAAACAAAAGCATCCCTGCCAGCCTTTGAGCAATACCTGGCCGATCGCAGCCATTATATCGAACAAATCTGGATCAATGTTTGGCTAAATAAATCCACTAATGATGTTCCAAAGAATGAAAAGAAGCAATTTTTGAGCGATAAAGGGTTTGAAGTTCAAGGGGTCGACCGCAAGCTGATCAACAAGCTTTTTCGCGATGAAATGAGAGCGTATCAGCCTTTTGACGTTATGAAATGGGTAAAAGAATCCTATCAAAAAGAGGAATGGGCAAAACGTTATCAAGATGCGAAGGAACTTTTTATTAAGCGAGAAGAGCAAAAGCAGTCCGAAGAACAGAGAATTATCATTCAGAAGGGAATTGAGGAAGAAGCAGCTCTCATCATCGAAGAGAATTATCAGAAATTCTATCTCTATGTCCGCCATTTCGTCGCCAAGCAGTTAGCTTCTGATATAAAAAACAATGTGAAGTTTAAATCGGTAGACACGTTTGCTCTCGAAGAAAAATTAGAGGACGAAGGTGGGTTTAACCCTTCTGCATATACAACAGTGGCTACATTTTTTGAAGAATTAACTGGGGATATTCATAAAACTTTTAATTGGGGCAGGAGCTACTTTGAATACCAAACCTATTTTTACGTCTATGAAGGCTTAATTTCTGAATACCTATCAGAATTCATCCCGCAAAAAGTATTAGAAGAGATTCCTAATCCAATAATTGAGGAGTTTTTTGAAACCTTCCACGAAAAATTATCTCCATCCTTTGTAAAAGGTAGCATTACAGAGCTTTTATATGATGTTGAGGGATATTTTATTGAAGATATTCAAGCAGAATACCTTTCAGATTTATTAAAACTAGCAGAAATGCCTTTCGACTTGGATGTTCATTTGGAAATCCTTGAAAAGGATCTTGGGGAACGGGAAAGGAAGCAAGCGGAGGAACAAGAGGAGCTTGAGCGTAAAAAAGCAGAAGAAGATCGAATGATGCAGGATATCTTTGGAGCGGAATATGATCCTTCCTTACAAAGACATGCCCGCTATGTCCTGCATATTGGTGAAACGAATACTGGGAAAACGCATCACGCATTAGAAAAAATGAAGGAGGCAAATAGTGGATTATACTTAGCCCCACTCCGATTATTAGCGCTGGAAGTCTATGATAAATTAAATGCCGAAGGAACACCGTGTTCGCTGAAAACCGGTGAAGAAGAAAAAGTAAATCCAAATGCCAATCATATTTCCTGTACCGTTGAAATGTTTCATGAAAAAGAATTTTATGAAGTCGTAGTTATCGACGAAACCCAAATGATAACCGATAAAGATCGAGGGTTCGCATGGTATAAGGCAATCACGAAAGCGAATGCAAATGTGGTACACATTATTGGCAGCAGGAATTCTAAAAATATGCTGTTGGAACTGCTTGGTGATTCAGATATCGAAATTCATGAATATACTCGGGATACACCGCTAGATGTTGAATCAAAAGAGTTTCATATTAAACATGTAAAAAAAGGTGATGCACTCATTTGCTTTTCAAGACGGAGAGTCCTTGAAATGGCTTCTCGATTGCAAAATGACGGTCACTCGGTAAGTATGATTTACGGAAGTATGCCGCCAGAAACAAGGAAAAAACAGATTGAACAATTTAATAAGGGAAAGACAAAAGTCATCGTAGCAACAGATGCGATTGGCATGGGGCTGAACCTGCCGATACGACGGATTGTGTTTTTAGAAAATGAAAAATTTGATGGAACCAAAAGACGTCTTTTATCATCCCAAGAAGTAAAGCAAATTGCCGGGCGTGCGGGACGAAAAGGGATTTATAATGTCGGGAAGGTTGCATTTACTAGTGATATTAAGAAAATGAGAAATTTATTGGACCAGGAAGACACACCGGTTCATACCTTTGCGATTGCTCCCACTAATTCTGTTTTCGAACGATTTCAGCGTTATTATCGCGATCTTGGAACCTTTTTTGAATTGTGGGGCAAGTTTGAAAGTCCTAAAGGTACAAAAAAGGCATCGTTGTCAGAGGAAAGATTGCTTTATGAAAAGATTGCTGGAACCGAAATTGAAGCACGACTTTCCTTAACGGACTTATACGGCTTTTTGCACCTGCCATTTGCGAAAAATGAACCTTTGCTCATTAACCAATGGGAAAATACAATGTATGCCATCATTCAGGGGAGAGAACTGCCAGAACCAATTTTAAGGGAGAAAAGTCTTGAGGAACTAGAACTAAGCTATAAGGCTGTGGGTCTTCATCTCTTATTTTTGTACCGCTTAGGTGAACGGACGGGAGCCCTTTATTGGGAAAGGCTGCGGGAAGAGATCAGTGATAAGGTTCAGGAACGGCTAAAAACTGATATAAAAAAATTCGTTAAAAAATGCAAAAACTGTGGAAAGAAACTCCCTTGGGATCATTCATTTCCGACCTGCGATGCCTGCTATCGAGCAAGATACAAAAAATATTGGCATGATGAAGAATTTTAAAGAAAGAAAATCCACCAAATGGTGGATTTTTTATGAACTTGATTAGTACATTACATACCCACCTTGAATTTTTCCAATAATTCCATAGAAATGAAATTATTGATAAAATAACACTATCCATTTCTAAAATGAAAGTGAAGTGATTTAATGCAACTTTCTTTATCTGTAAAAGGGCCCGGGGCAGAGGCTGTTTCCTATTTGTTAGCAAAAAATCCAAATAATCTTTATGAACGCAGCGAAAAAGGACTTACTGTTCGACTCGCTTATTCTACATTTTCGAATGACAAGGTTCAGGTCATAATTTATGTTAAACCAGATCCAATTGAATTAGTGAAAAATTCACCCGACATCTATGATATAACACATTACATAAATGACCGTGAATTTGCTGCCAGCAGTATTTTCGTTTCCGCTATCCGTAAGGCGTTGGGAACAGCCTTAAACGGCAAACCGAGAGAAGAATATGCAGGATGGGTGGAGCATTCATTTGAAATGGAAATGGCATTTGGACCAGTTGCTACTGATTTACGTGATGAGGAAATCGAAGCCTTATTTAAACCCATTGGTTATCAGGTTGAAATTGAACGTGGAAAAAGTTTTATCCGAGAAAAAAGCTCAGCTAGGATTATCACCATAAAAGGCAAGCAAACCGTGCAAAGGGCATTAAGACATGTTTCCATCTTAATGCCTGTAATGGACAACTATAAACATTATTATATCGATGAAAGGGAAATTGAAAAGCTTGACCGTTATGGTGAAGGATGGTTAAACTCCCATCCTTTAAAATCGATGATTTTAAAACGCTCGCTTCGTTTTCAAAACATGATTTCTCAATCAAGATTTTATGAAAAAGAAACGAAAAACCTAGGTGATGCTAAACCTACAAAGATCCGATTAAATGAACTCCGTTATGAAGCGATTGTAAAACATGTTAACGCATTGTCAAACAAAGCAACGATTGTCGACCTTGGTGCTGGGGAAGGAAAGCTTTCGGTTCTACTGGGTTTTGTGGATGGCGTTAAAGAGATATTTTCAGTTGAACCATCTAACAAATCACGGTTACGAGCAATGGAAAGATTTGAGCAGTCAAAGGAAAAACGAGGATTCCTGGAGCCAAAATCCATAACAGGATCTTTGTTTTACTTGGATGAACGCCTCAGCAATAAGGATGTCATAATTTTATGTGAAGTTATTGAACATATTGATGAACATCGATTGCCCAAAATATTTGAAACCATTTTTAAAGATTATCGGCCAGGCGTGCTAATGGTTACCACACCCAATCAAGAATACAATATCGTTTATGAAATGGATGAAGCAATGAGACATGGCGATCACCGATTTGAGTGGACGAGAGCCGAGTTTAAGGAAAGATGCGAGCAATGGTCAAGCCCTTTTTCATACCAGTTGAGTTTTCATGGAATAGGTGAAGAGCATCCATTCTATGGCCACCCAACACAAATGGCAATCTTTACAAGAGAGGAGGGGAAGTGAATTTGACAAAAATACATTTGCCATATTCAGGTATTGTTATATTTGTCGGCCCATCAAATAGTGGCAAGACAACATTATTAAATCGGCTGGTTAAGGAAAAGAACCTTTTACCATCTGAAGTCATCAGCTCGGACCAATTCCGGGTCCTTGTAAGTGATATTGAATTTATTAATTGGAATCAGAGGCCTAAGGATGAGGCGGATGCGTTGTTCGATGAATATTATCGGATCTCGAACGAAGCGTTTGAAGCGATGGATTATTTAATCGGCAAGCGCTGCCGTTTAAATAAATTAACACTGATAGATGCTACTCATTTAAAAGAAGATGATCGTGAACGTTATATTCGATTAGGGAAGAAATATCATGTACCCGTAGTAGCAATTGTCCTAAACGTGGCGGAAAAAGAACTCATAGCACGTGATGAGCAGCGCGATAACCCACGCGGAAAAAATCGCATAAAGCAGCAATATCAACAATTCAAAAGGACATTGCGGTTTATAAAAAAAGAAGGCTTTCATCGAACTTACATCTTAAATGAAGCAGAGTTGAAGGAACTTGTGATAGGACGCCAAATGAACTCCTTGCACGTTAACCTTGGCAATGGTATTGATTTTATCGGAGACATTCACGGTTGCTTCGAAGAATTTATCATGTTATTGAAAAAGTTTGGCTATGAGGAGAACGAAGAAGGTTTCTATATTCACCCTGAGGGACGAAAAATCCTATCTCTTGGTGATGTCATGAGTCGCGGACCACGTTCATTAGATTCCATGCGATTTTTCAAAAAACATGTAGACGCCGGTCTAGCTTATATGATCGACAGCAATCATGGTTGGAAAATTGCCCGCTGGCTGGATGGCCGCAGTGTCAAACTCGCACATGGCGATGAAAAGCTCGCAGCAGAATTTGAAGAATTTGAAAAAACGAATGGAAAAGAAGCGTCTGACCAATTAAAAAGCGAGTTCAAAGAATTGCTTTTAGCATCAAAATCGCATTTAATCATCCTGAAAAATGGAGTCAAGGTGGTCGTGGCCACACATGCTGGTATTAAAGATCATTATATTGGCAAGCAATCGCAACGGATATCTGATTTTTGCAGGTATGGCGATTCGGACGGCCTCGATGAAAATGAAAAGCCAATTCGCAAAGATTGGACGATTGGGCATCAATCAAGTGAATTGATTATCTGGGGTCATGATCCAAAACCGCAACCATTGCTTGTCAATAATACGCTTAACATTGACCAAGGTGTTGTGTTTGGCGGACGCTTAACCGCTTATCGTTATCCTGAAAAGCAATTTGTGTCGGTTGCAGCAAAAGAGGATTATGCCAATGTCCCAGATAATCCATTGTTTGAGTGGGAAAGAAAAAGACTGGCACCGCCGAATCTTGGTAAATTTATTAATGGCTATTCCGTCTTAACCGAGCAAATCGGAGAGATTGGCATTTATAAAGAGGGGATCAAAGCCGCCTTGGACGACCTTTCCCATTACACTTTACCACTAGAGGAAATCGTTTTTCTACCTCCTACGATGAGTCCAACGCCAAAACCATCGAGCTTGGAAGGTTATTTGGAGCATCCAAAGGAAGCCTTCGAATACTACCAGGCTAACAGTGTCGACACGATGGTCGTCGAGAAAAAACATATGGGCAGTCGTGGAATTTTGTTTCTTTTTAAAAATAAGGAAGCAGCTAAAGAGTATATTGGCAGGGAATCATTAGGGGCAATTTACACGCGGACGGGACGGGCATTTTTTCAGAAAAAACTAGAAGAGCAAATTCTTCAAGTATTGAATAAAGATCTAAGTGGATATTTTGAAAAATACAATACGGACTTCGTTTTGCTTGATGCAGAAATCCTCCCTTGGAATTTGAAAGCAAAAGAGCTGATTATGAAGCAATATGCCCACGTTGGAGAAATGGCACTGCTTGATAGGAGCAAATTAAGAGAGCAGTTGCAAACAGCCCTTGGAGATGGTCGAGAAGTTGAGGCATGGCTGCAGGAAGTTGATGAAAAGATTAGTAATGCCGTAGTTTTTAATGAGGTGTATC
This sequence comes from Neobacillus pocheonensis, assembly GCF_050477905.1. Lineage (NCBI taxonomy): Bacteria > Bacillati > Bacillota > Bacilli > Caryophanales > Bacillaceae > Neobacillus > Neobacillus pocheonensis. The sequence continues at coordinate 16,441 of NZ_JBCNAD010000008.1, forward strand.
AAAAATACTATTGGGAGACGGAAGGGCTGGAAGGAATTCAAATCGCTCCCTTTCATACTTTATCCCATAGCACCGAGACTTTTTTTAATAAGCCGCATACGTGGCATATGGGAAAGAATAAAGAATTTAGCGAGCTCTCTTCGTTGTTTATTGAAACCGAATATCGGGTGGTAACAGATGAAGATTCCATGAACGCCGCGATTCAGTGGTGGGAAGAAATGACGGAAGATGGTCATGAAGGCTTTGTGGTTAAACCCGAATCATTTGTGGCGCGAAATAAAGGGAAGCTTTTGCAGCCTGCTATTAAAGTAAGAGGCCGCAAATACTTGCATATTATCTATGGAATGGATTATTTGCAGCCTGAGAATTTGTCACGGCTCAAGCTGAGAAACGCCGGTAAAAAGCAGCGGAATGCCCTGAAGGAATTTTCACTGGGCCTTGAAGCAGTAAACAGGTTTGTCAAAAGAGAATCTTTGGAACGCTACCACGAATGTGTGTTAGGAGTGCTAGCTTTAGAAGCAGAACCGATTGATCCGAGATTATAGTTGCAAAAAAGCATCGGTGTGTGAACCGATGCTTTTTTTGGACATACTTAAAAGAAAAGCTATGTAAAATAACGTTGTTGATTTTCGAAGTTCATTGATTGGAGCGAAGCGACGAGGAGGCTCCCCGGCACGCCCGCGAACCGCTCGCGCCTGAAGCGGAAATCAACAGACTAGTTTAACAGAGCCAAAAGAAAAAAGGGAAGGCTGGAACGAGTTTGTATAAAATCTGCTTCGTAATTTTATGTATGGTGATGGCTGTATTTGTTCCTAATAATCAACCAGTTTCTGCAAATGACAACAACACTTCGTTAAGAAACCAACTCGATCAACTGCTAACTGCCGAACCTGCCTTGCAGGGAGCACTAGCCGGAGTCAGTATCCGCTCTGCTTCTGATGGGAAACTTCTTTATCAGCATCAGGGCGATATTCGCCTACGCCCTGCATCCAATATGAAACTGTTAACTGCGGCCGCTGCTATTAACGTCCTGGGAGAGAATTATACTTTTCCGACGGAGGTATATGCTGACGGTCCGGTGAAAAATAAAACTTTACAAGGGAGCCTTTATTTAAGAGGAAAAGGCGACCCGACATTATTAAAATCAGATTTTGATAACTTGGCCGCCGAAATTCAAAAATCAGGAATCACAAAAATAAAAGGAAATTTGATTGGTGATGATTCTTGGTATGATGATGTCAGATATTCACTCGATCTGCCATGGAGTGATGAAATGACATACTATGGGGCGCAAATTTCTGCTCTTACGGCATCACCGACAACAGATTTTGATTCAGGTTCAGTAAGGGTTGAGGTTCGACCTGGCATACATAGATGGGACAAACCCGAGGTGATGGTCACCCCAAAAACAAAGTATGTGAAAATAGTAAATCAAGCAATAACGGTGCAAGCGGACGGTAAAAAGAAAATCATCGTTGAACGGGAACATGCCAAAAACACTGTCCTGATCAAAGGAACCATACCACTGAAATCAAAGGTTGAGAAAGAATGGGTTGGCGTCTGGGATCCAAGCAAATATGCTGTAACCCTTTTTCAACAGTCCTTAACCAATCACGGGATTTCATTGGCTGAGAAAATAAGAATGGGAAGGGTACCTGACACCGCCAGGATTTTGTCCATCCACCACTCCATGCCCCTTTCGCAGATGTTAGTTCCTTTTTTAAAACTAAGCAATAATGTACATGCGGAAGTCTTGATCAAGGAAATGGGGAGGGTGGTCAAAGGGGAAGGAAGTTGGGAAAAAGGGCTGGAGGTTATGAAATCGGGGGTGGTTAAATTTGGTGTTAGTCCGAATACGATGGTGATTAGAGATGGATCAGGCATATCACATGTCGATTTGATTCCTGCCAATCAACTTTCGCAGCTGTTATTTGCAGTCCAAAAGGAAAAATGGTTTTCTTCTTATCTAAATGCCCTCCCACTGGCAGGAGCCCAAGATAAAATGGTAGGCGGTTCATTAAGGAACCGGTTGAAAAGTCCAGAGATTCAAGGCAAAGTGAGAGCAAAAACGGGGTCATTATCAACCGTTAGTTCGTTGTCAGGTTATGTAAATACGAAAAGTGGACAGACTTTAATTTTTTCGATTCTGTTAAACAACCTGCTAGATGAATCGAAGGGTAAGAAGATTGAGGATAAGATTGTCACCATTTTAACCAATCAATGAAGGGGAAGGAAAATGAAAGATTTGATTTTCCTATAAAAATAATCGTTATATAATTAATATAAAAATGTGTTTGCAAATGGGAGAGGGAAATGAAACAGGTCAATAAAAATGGACATCCGCTATCAGAACGATTTGAGGTTGCCTTTAATCAAGTGCATGAGGCACTTCGAGATATAGTTCAAATTAATGATGACAGATTCGTAGTGCTAGTGAAGGTTGGTGCTAAAAAATATCAAATCATTGAAACCTTTAAGAAGGATTTAGAGCAATATGCAAGATTGAGAAATGCCATCGTTCATGAAAAAATGGAAGTTGGGTTTTATATTGCCGAGCCAAATGCTAAGGTGGTCAATCATATTGAAAAAATCGCTAATGTTTTGAACCGTCCTAATTATGCACTTTCCATTGCCACGAAAAATGTCGTGTTCTTCGATTATCAAGAAAGTATTTTAAAAGTGACATCAGCGATTAAAGAACATGGTTATTCTAAGTTTCCAATTTACAGAAATAAAAAATGCATCGGTCTTTTGACAGCAAGTTCCATAGTAAAATGGATGGCGCAAAATATGGAATGCAATCAAGTGAATTTATCGGATATTCATGTATCCGATATTATGAAATACGAAAAGGAACATCCAATTGACTTTGTCACAAAAGACACCAATATTTTTGAAGTAGAAAATATATTTGAAAAATACCATAAGAGAAAAAAGAAATTAGAAGGCATTCTGATTACGGAAAATGGAAATGCCGAAGAGAAACCACTTGGCATCATAACTGCATGGGACTTAATTGAGATCGATTATTCAACTGAATAAATAAAGGAGCATGCGCAAAAATGGCATGCTCCTCCTTATTATTGATAATCATCAAAATTGAATTCACTAAGTTGATCCATATGGCTCGCAATCATTGCAATGATGGTGCTTGCTTCTTCCCTACTAAAGATAATATGGGATTCATCTTTGATTAATTCATCTTCGGTCGTCCAAATGCGGTTTACCCGTTTGAGGACACCATCACCAGTCGCTTGAACGACACCAAATTGATAGGTGATTTCAACTTCATCTTCATGCTTAAAGGCGGTAACCTCAGGTGTTGACCAGTCGACATCAATTTCCTCAAAAATGTCGTCGCTGTTGATTTGCTCAGCTTGGTAGTACTCGTCTACATCATCAACGGTTTCACAATCGTCTTCATCATCATACACTTCCTCGGTTTGGAGATAGACTCCATCCTCTGTATAGTGATCATCGCCGTTCATGTAATCATGAAGACTCTCGTGAACCTCTTCGATAATCTCCTCAATGTCTGATAGGATGATTTTTGCGGTATGCCCGCTGTCAACATCAAAGGTATCAATATAAAACTCTTCGTTTTGCGGGTCAAAGAACAAGGTGCAGAAATATTCACGATCCAGTTCTTCGGTATCAACATCGGCTGTATCGATGAAAAATTCGATCCTTGGATGTTTAGCTGCTCTTTCAATGGTCATTTGGCCGACCTTATCATATTCTTCACAAATCGACTCCAGATGTTCCTGCAACTCCCCACAAACTCTGTCAAACCACTCTAACGACATCCTTTCATCCCATCCTCTCATTGTTAATCGAGGTTATTATTTCCAACTTTTCAATATATATGTTGAGTTTCTTTTTATTTGAACTCTACCATTTTAAGTGTTTATTGGAAAAAAATATGAGATAATTATTATCAAAAATAAGTTATTTTAATAATTTGTGGAGGGTATCACTTGAAATCCTTAATAGATGAATTAAACCGGTTATGCACTAGTTTCAGCTTGAAAGAAAAAATTGTCATTGTTGATTCTCACTCCATCGGCGAACAAATCAATGAGGCATTTGTTAAAGAAGGCCGTCAAGCGGTAAATCTTAAGTATAAAACCGTAAAAGAGCTTGCCCTAAATCTTGTCGAGTTGAATTCAGACCAGGAAGTTAAGCTCTTGGAAAATTCAATAGGAGTACAATTTACATACTCAATACTTAAGGATTTGAAGGAACAAGAGAAGCTTCACTATTTCAACGGGATGGAAATTACCCCTTCCTTTAGCCATGCCATCTATTCCACCCTAAAAACGCTGCGCCTTGCTAATTATAATACAGATACATTAAAGAGGGATGCGTTTATTACTTCAGTCAAAGCTGCCGATATCTTCGAAATTCTTGCTGCCTATGAGAATAAACTAAAAAGTCTGCAATTGACCGACAAAGCTGAGCTTTTGGCCAATGCAATGGTTTATGTACAAGTTGATAATCAAGTAATTTTTATCTTACAGTCAAATCTTCAACTATCGTATTTAGAAGAACAATTTTTAACTAAACTACTGCCAGAAATGCATTATAAACTTCCGCTTGCTGCGGTATTAGGAGCAAATACTCCTGAGGGAACAAGCCTTTGTTCGATTAGATGGGCAGATCCTACGGCTCTAAGCTATCTTTACCAACAGGATGAAGCAGAAGGTCAGGCGGATTTAAGTGTTTTTACAGCAAAAACAGAAGAATTGGAAATCAAGCAAGTATTGGAAAAAATAAAAATAGCACGAGCACCATTAGATGAAAGTGTTATTTATTATACAAGTTCCGAACATTACACGACTCTGTTATATCAGCTTTCACAAAAGCTTGACATCCCGATTACCTATGGCGAGGGGCTGCCAGTTATGTTTAGCCGCCCTGGCCGGTTGGTTTCGGGGATTTTGAAATGGATTCAGTCTAATTATAGTGTCCAAGCCTTTTTGGAGATGACGAATGAGGGTTTGTTTGAGCTAGGAAAAAACGTTCCAATTATAAAATCTGGTTTGTTTGATTTGGATGAAATGGACCTTTCCAATACAAGAATTGCGAAAATCCTTAGAGAGCTTCCAATTGGGTGGTCCCAAGAGCGATATCAAAAAGTTTTGGGTAATGAAATAGATCGTTTAGGCGATATATTTCTTGAAGATGAAAATAATTCTGCGCTTGAACACTATATTAAAGAAATTATATGGTTATATTATAGTTTTTTAGAAATTTTTAAATTCTTACCTCCCTTAGAGTCAACCATGAATTATAAAAGATGTTTAATTGGAATTAAGTATATTCTTATAAGGCATTGCAAGACGACCTCTGCCCTGGATGAATTATCAAAATCGGCCTTGCTTGAGGAGATTGATAAAATCCTTCCTTTTGCTGATGAATCAATGTCATCTTATGAGGCATTTGAAAAGGTAAAGGACTTGCTGCTCGCTATTCAAGTAAATCAATCCCGGCCGAAGCCAGGACATTTGCATGTTTCATCCTTTAAAAAGGGTATTTACAATAGTCGACCAAATGTTTATGTAGTGGGTTTGGATAATAAAAAATTCCCTGGAAACGCGAGTGAAGATCCGATATTACTGGATACTGAGAGGATTCAGTTGAGAAATAATTTGCCATTATTAAGAGAACAGGGGCAAGTTCAGTTATATAATTTGCTGCAGCTTCTAGCACAATCGACTGGAACGGTAACAGTCAGCTTTTGCAACTTTGAAATCAATGATAATCGCTCAATCAATCCTGCTTTCGTTGTATTACAATGCTACCGGTTCATGACAGGGAATAAAGATGCCGAATTTAAAGAACTAAAATCACTGCCATCCTCCCTGTTCGCAAATGATATTTTTGAAGAGAAAGATTACTGGAATGAAAAATTGATTAGTGAAGCGAACGGAAGGATAGAGGAAGCGGTTCTCCAGCAATTTCCGAATGTGAAAGCAGGAATGTCTGCTGAAAAAACGCGGAATTCTAGTAACTTTTCTGAATACGATGGACTTGTTCAAATCGATGCAGGACGATTTGACCCCCGCCTAAACCCTGAAAAAACCCTTAGTGCAGGGAAACTAGAAACATTAGCAAAATGTCCCTATTCTTATTTTCTAAAAGAAGTGTTACGTGTGAGGCCTGTAGAGGAAGTGGCGTATGATGCCAATAAATGGCTCGATGCTGCAACCCGCGGAAGCTTGCTTCACAGCATATTTGAAACTTTTTATAAAACCTTGCAGCAGGAAAACACCAAGCCATCAGTTGCCAATCATTTAAGTCAAATTCATGAGATTGCTAACAGCCTAATCGACCAGCAAAAGGAAATCCTTCTACCACCAAACGAGAGAGTCTATCAACGTGAAGTAAATGATATTTTGGCGTGCTGTGAAATCTTTTTAAAGGAAGAAGAGCGGTATAACGAAAATTATGATCCGCTTCACTTTGAATATTCATTTGGGATTGGCGATAAAGAGCCAGCGATTATTACCCTTCCATCAGGAGAGGTTAAAATTTCCGGTATCATTGACCGCGTCGACAAATCGAAGGATGGGAACTATCATATTATTGATTATAAAACAGGCAGTACCTACAGTTATTCGAAAAATGGGGCTTTCAAAGGCGGGCGCCAGCTACAACATTTCATTTATGCTCTAGCCATAGAACAGCACTTAGGTCTTGGTGAAGGAGCCGTTGAGGAAAGTACCTATTATTTTCCAACTGTTAAAGGAATGGCTGAACGGTTTTCACGAAGTCAGGATGCCGCCCTTAGGACGAATGGAGTCGACATTTTAGAAAAATTAATCGATGTGATAAAACATGGACATTTTGAGATGACGGATAATGAAGAGGATTGCAAGTTTTGTGAGTTAAAGCTTGTTTGCCGGCGTCATTTCTATTCAAAAGAGACCCTTGAAAAGAAGCAATCCAATCAAAAACTAAAGGGGGTCAGAGTATATGACTAAAAGGGTATCCGATCAAGATGCACGAGATAAGATAAAGTTTGAACTCGGCACCAATTTTCTCGTGGAAGCAGGGGCCGGTTCCGGAAAAACAACTAGTTTGGTAGACCGTATGGTTAACCTTATCTATACTGGGGCGGCCGAGATTCAGGAAATTGTGGCCATCACTTTTACAAGGAAGGCTGCGGACGAATTGAAGGTCCGTTTTCAATCAAAATTAGAGGAAGCGTGGAAAAAAGAAACAGACTTTGATCTCAAATTCCGTTTAGGAGAAGCCCTCCAAAATATAGAACGTTGCTTCTTGGGAACGGTTCATTCCTTTTGTGGCAAGCTTTTGCGTGAACGACCAATTGAAGCCCAGCTTGATTTGACCTTTAAAGAGCTTGAGGAAGAGGATGATTGGGACATTTTAGAAGAAGCTTGGCAGCAGCATTTACAGACCCTGATGAGCAAGGCACCTTCCCAATTCGATCAATTTGATGAAATGGGAATAGCCGTGGACCAACTAATACCATGGTTAAGGCGATTAAAAGAGTTTTCCGATGTGGATTGGGTAACAGACCTGGTTCATAAACCAGAGTTGCGTTCGAAGTACCAATCTTTTATGCTCCTTATCAATGAGGCGAAAAAATGCATCCCTGAAAAGGAACCGGAGAGGGGATACGATGCCCTTCAAAAGGCAATTTTAACCGCTATTCAAAAAGCACGTTTTATTGATCCTTCAAAAGAAAAGGACATCATTAGTATTTTCAGCTTATTTGATAAAAACCTCAAACCAACGTTTAACCGATGGGAATCAAAGGAAGAGGCTAATTTTTATTTTGATAAAATTGGAGCAGTATTTGAAGGGGAAATTAAGCCCCTTCTAAAAGCATGGAAAGAATACTGTCATCCCAAAATTGTCGATTTCATAAACCGAGCCTTACTTTCCTACGAAGGGCTTAAGAAGCAAAGGTCCATGTTAAACTTTCAGGATTTAATGATGCATACATCTAAATTATTGAGGGAGAATCCTGAGGTCCGCAGGTACTTCCAGGAGAAATATCGTTACCTGCTCGTCGATGAATTTCAGGATACGGACCCGATTCAAGCAGAAATTATGTTCTTTTTAACAGGTGAAGATAGTAACGAAAAAATATGGACTAAATGTAAGCCAAAACCGGGTTCCCTGTTTGTCGTTGGCGATCCTAAACAAGCGATTTACCGTTTCCGTCGAGCAGATATCGATACCTACAATCGTGTGAAGCTGCTAATGGAGGAGCATAGCGGGGAAGTACTGCAGATGACAACGAACTTTCGAACTCTAGATACGGTAACAATAGTTTTAAATAAGATTTTTGAAAAGCATTTACCTAAAGTTGAAACCGTTTATCAAGCTGCCTATCGTCCATTAATCTCCTATCACAAAGATCAAGGAAGTCAATTTTCAGGAGTAAAACGACTATCCGTACCAGCTAATTTCAAAATGAAAGAAGAAGTCATTTTAAAAGATGCAGAAAACATTGCTGCGACTATTCACGATCTTATCACTCAGGGTTATAAGGCAAAGGATTTTATGGTTCTGACGAGATATAACGATGGAGTGGCCGTTTATGCAAAAATGATCGAGGACATCGGAATTCCGGTTAGTATTAGTGGTGAAGTCATCATGGGTGAAACAAGAGAATTTCAAGACTTATGGATTCTATTAAAAACATTTATGGACCCTGCCGATGAAGTAAGCTTTGTTGCTGTTTTAAGAGGAATCTTCTTTGGTTTCAGCGATGAGGAACTATATCAGTGGCGGATGAACAATGGTAGATTCTCGATATATGCGAAAGTACCCCCTGAATTATCGCAAGAAATAAAAGCTAAATTTGAATTTGCTTTAGCTAAACTACAACTATGTCAGAAGTGGATTCGTACGCTTTCACCAACTGCCGCTATTGAAAAAATAATCGAAGAAATCGGCTTTTATCCATTGCTTCTGAAAAATGGGCATGGGAAACGTACGTATAAAAGTCTTCTGCAAATGATTGAAGCCCTTAGGAAACAGGAAGTCGCTGGAAATACAGGCTACAAGCAGATCGTAGGTGCATTAGCGGATAGGATTTTTGAAAGAACGGTTGTTGCGAACATTGAGGAAGAGGCCGATGCCGTCCGCATCATGAATGTCCATAAGGCCAAAGGATTGGAGGCGCCAATTGTCTTTTTAGCTCATCCACAAAAGTCTGTTAATCCGGAATCCTTTTTATCCCAGCACATTAAACGGGAAGACCAAGTATCAAAAGGGTATTTTACTTTTTCCACAGAAAATGGGTTTGGGGCTAAGGAGGTTGCGATTCCGCTTGAATGGGAGATCCATAAGGCAGAGGAATTGAAGTATTTGGTCGAAGAAGAACTGCGAATTATATACGTGGCGGCAACACGGGCTGAAAAGGCTGTAATTATTAGTTCAAACGGTGGGAACAAGAAGAATCCCTGGAACATTCTTTTTGAAACGGAAAACATAGAAGAGCTTGAGATTCCTGAATTAGTTGGTTCGGAAAATAATGATTCAACAACTGAAATCACACTAAGTGATTTTCAAGCTAAAACCGGTAGTAAAAATGCCTGGATCGAAGAAAGTATAATGAAAACCTACGAGCGCTGGACACCGACAATGGACAAGGATTATTCAGAAGTAACAATTGAAAGGGAAGCAGGCGGCGGTAAAGAGTGGGGGACACTTGTCCATGATGTTTTTGAAAAAGCCGTACAGGGTTATGATGTTTCTCATTTTATCAAAACTGCTGTGCACAAACATAAACTTCCTGTGGAGCGAGAAAAAGAAGTAATAGCCTATCTGAATAATTTACAGACTTCTTCCATTTGGGAGGAAATGCAAACAGCCGAAAAAGTGCTGACAGAAGTACCGTTTACCTTTAAGGTTGAAAAGGATCACCCGCTTTATTCATTTATCACCGATAATCAAGAGGACCATCATCCCTTCTTTGTAAAAGGAATTATCGATCTCATCTATCAAAAGGATGGGAGATGGACCATTGTCGATTACAAAACAGATCGTGCTAAACATATGGAAGACTATGAAAAACTACAGGATTTTTACAGAGGTCAGTTAACATTCTATAGACATGCTTGGGAAGCGTTGACGGGGGAAAAGGTGGCAAGGGAATACCTTTATTTCCTTGAGCCAAATAAATTGGCGGCTCTTTAGAAGTTAGACAATCGTTGTGACTGACATTATAATGAAAAGGTACAGCAAAAAGCTGGGTGGCAGTGGCACTCCTTTTTAGAAGGGGGGTGACGCTTGAATGCTATCTGTTTACGAAGGAATTAGCCTAATGATTGGTTTTGGCAGTTTAGTCGTGGCAGTGATTGCAGTTGTTATTTCTTCTAATAAAAAGAAATAACCCACCCCGCTCTTGGCTAAGTTGGGTGAGTTATTTTTCCCTGGGCCACTGCACTTCTTGCAGTATGCTGTACAAAGAGCTTCCGGCCCGCCAGCCGAGGCTCTTTTTTAGTATATGATATTCTAGTTAAATTATATCCACAAAGTAGCGTTTAGTAAAGAATGGTGGGGCGATTCGAAAAGTACTTTGATATTAACGTTGATTTTTCAAACTCTTCTTCAGCAGTACTTTTCACTCTCTCACAAAATTGAACGACAACCCTATCACTTGCAAAAAGCATGATTAATTTGAGGAATGATTTCAGTGGACGATTGGTACAGGTGTATTTAAATAGAGTTTTGCTTTCGTTGAGGCGGTTTAGTTCATATAAAGCTGTAATTTCGAACATTTTTGCAAGTGTGAATCCGACTGTCAGTTTCTTTTTATCAGGAGTATTGAGATATTCTAAGGTTTCCACATCGTATTCTTCAATCCGTTTTCCTTCTTTATATTTTTGCCGGTAAACACTCCCAACTCCTTCATCGGTTATTATTACTGGATTGTGTTCAATGACCTGTGGCATAATTTTTTGCAGATTTTCCGTGGGTCCATTTAATAAATCCCAAACAAAATCAATCGGAGCATCGATTTCAATTTCTTTGGTCCATTCCTTCAACAATCATCACCTCGACTAAACTTTTTTTATTAATACTTCTACTTTTTTTACTAGAAATCCTTTATAAAATGAAAAAACATCGGTTTTTGGCTGAACCGATGTTTTTCTATCATTAAGCAAATAAATATTGCTTCATATCGCCAAAAGTGTTGAATCCTAGCTTTTCATAAAGTCTTTTTCCTGCAGAAGTAGAATGAAGTATCGCCGTTTTATACCCATCGAGTTTGGCTTTTAACAGGATGGTTGTCATCATTTCTAAGCCAATTCCTTTTCCCTGATATTCCGTTAATGTTCCAATATTATAAATGCCGGCGATATCGTTGTGATAAAAAATCGACGCAGTAGCTATCGCTGTTCCATTAATAAAGCCAACATAATTAGTCGTATTTTGGTCCTGCTTTGCCATCAATTCTGCCATGGTATTTGTTAGGTTTGCTGGTATTCCAAATGCTCCTGAAGCACATATGGAAAACTTTAATCCATCTTGTTTATTTTTAACACGTTGAATCGTAAGGCCGGGGTATGGCTCTGTCAAAGGGTGAAAGAAATCTAAATCTATCGCCATTAACGTTGTACTAGGAATTTGCTGACCGCCATTTTCTAACAAAATTTCAGCTATATTAGCAGGTGTGTCATAGTCCCAAATTCGCCAAAGAAAAGGGACATTTTGTTCTTTGTAATCACTTATTATGTCAATTACAGACTTCGTTACGTCATGATTAATAGAGGTCCTTAGGATGTTGTTAAATAGTGGATGCGGTAAAGCTGATTTTACGCGAAAAATTTGTTCATCCTCCACAACATGAAAAGAATCAGAACATTGACTCCAAAAGCGCATAAGCTCAACCATATTATCCTGTGTAATACGCACTATTTCATCCTTTTTTAATTCGTTAAAGGAAAGTTTTTTCAAGCAAATATCCCCCTAGCTTCCATATAGTAATGATTATGTGAAAAATGAGTGTTTAGAACGAATGGACAACATTCCACCTTAATAAGTCATAGATTGAAAGATATAGATATATATATAAGTAAATAGATGCTGGCATTGGTGCCTTGAATGCAGTCTAGCACTGTTATCAGGGCATTTCTTTGTTTAAGTGGGGTATTCAAATGAAAATAAAAAAAGTTCCTGCCTTTGCTCTAGCAAGTCGAATTATTCCAAATGTCGATGCTGGATTAAGAGATTCACTAATGATTCCGAAACACATCCGAAGTCTCGGCTTAGTTACCAGCTCAAGTGATGATGTTGGGTACACAGCATTAGATGAAGCCACTAAGAAAACAGCCGTTGAAGTAATTTATGCAAAGTCCTTCTATGCTGGAGCCGCGCATGCTTCTGGTCCATTATCTGGTGAGTTTTTAGGCATATTAGGTGGTGCAACTCCTTCAGAAGTAAAGAGTGGTCTTGAGGTTGCAATTCAAATGATTAATGACGGGCCAGCGTTTTATGCGGTGGACGAAGCAGGGGAACATGCCTATTTTGCCCACACGATATCAAGGACAGGAACCTATTTATCAAAAATGGCAGGAATTAAACCGGGTGAACCCTTAGCATACTTAATTGCTCCACCGCTCGAAGCAATGGTTGGATTGGATGCTTCCTTGAAAGCAGCTGATGTAAAGCTCTGTGTTTTTTATGGTCCGCCAACGGAAACCAACTTTGGTGGAGGTCTTTTAACCGGTAGTCAATCAGCCTGTATGGCAGCTGCAGAAGCCTTTGCCTACACAATTCGTAAAATTGCGAACTCTCCTCTTTCATTTTAGTTGGATTGGGAAATGATAGCAATAATAGTTTTACAAAGGTGATGAGAAAAATGTCGGAGAAAAAACAGCGCGTCATTCAAGAATATGTTCCCGGGAAACAACTCACGTTGGCTCATATTATTGCCAATCCCGATGAGGCATTATATACAAAGCTAGGTATCGGACAGGCTGGTGCCATTGGAATTTTGACGCTAACACCAGTTGAAACAGCCATTATTGCGGCCGATATTGCCACAAAGGCAGCTGAGATTACGATCGGATATTTAGACCGTTTTACTGGTTCGCTGGTCATTTGCGGTACGGTGTCTAATGTTGAAATGGCTATTAAGGCAATTAATCAATTTTTAAGCCGGCATTTAAAATTTGAACCTGCGGAGATTACCCGGTCATGATTAAAGGGAAAGTAATGCTGATCGGTCCAATTGGTTCCGGGAAATCCACTTTAACGAAGAGATTATTGAAGGATCCGTCACCAGTCACGAAGACTCAAGCCCTTTCGTATTCCGACTGGATTATTGATACACCAGGTGAATATAGTGAAAACCCGATGTTCTATCGGTCCTTAATTGCGACTTCCTTGGAAGCCCGTGTGCTGTTGGTAATACAGGATGCAACCAAGGCATTGCAGTCCCTGCCACCGAATTTTTCAGGTGGATTTCCGATCGTTCCGTTGGGTGTAATTACAAAAATTGATCTTCCTGATGCAGATATTGTGCGTGCAGAGAGACTTTTGAGGCAGGTTCTGCCTCATCAAGCTATTTTTCGTGTGTCATCGGTTACTTTTGAGGGAGTTTCGGAACTGCGGGAGGAGATTTTGCGGCATCTATAGTTGTAAAGATTAATGTTTGGACATTTTTTTTAGGGTTTTGGACATTTAGACATTCTCTTCCAAAATCCTCCTACCCTTAATGGCAATTCCTAACATTGAAAAAGTAAAAATTGCAAATGTGACCAATTCTTAAGATTACTGGAGTGACGTCGCTTGAGTAACAAGGTAATTAAAAGTGTTGGAATCGATATCGGCACGAGTACAACCAAATTGATCATGAGCGAATTGACAATTGGAAGGGTTTCGAGTCATTTTGCTCTTCCACATTTCGGTATCATCGAGCGGAAAGTAACCTACGTAAGTGAAATGATAGAAACCCCCCTTAAGGAAAAAGAGGAAATTGACCTGCCGTCATTAGTTACCTGGCTAAAAAATGAATATCGTAAAGCTGGTTTTAACCTAGCAGATATTAAGTCTGGTGCCGTCATTATCACAGGTCAAACCGCTATTAATAAGAATGCCGATGCCTTGATTCATTATTTGGCGGAACGATCCGGGGACTTTGTGGTCGCGATTGCCGGTGCCAGCCTAGAAGGAGTTTTGGCGGGAAGAGGTTCCGGTGCCTATGAACACTCACAAAAATCAAAAGGTATAGTGGCAAATATTGATATTGGCGGCGGTACAGCCAACGTTGTTCTATTCCAGCAGGGAAAAGTGCTTGGAACAATTACCTTCCATGTTGGGGGGAGATTAATCGAAATCAATTCATTAGGAGAGGTCTTGGCTGTCTCACCTTCATTAAAACCGTGGCTTTTAGCTAAAAACTACCAAATTGAAAAAGGGGTGCGGCTGACGTTTGGGGAGTTAGGAGAAATTAGTTCGGCACTTTGTGTCGATATGCTTGACGTTTTAGCAGGAAAAAAATCAGTCGCATCACTAGAGTCATTGCTTCATAGTTCATCATATAAGTCATTGCCAAGGATTGAGGAAGTAATAATCTCTGGAGGAGTAGGGAGGCTAATCTTAGAATCACCGCCTACTACAATAGCAGAAGCAGCGAAATATAATGACATGGGTCCTCTATTAGCAAGCTGTCTGCAAAAAAAATTAGTAGAATACCCTTTCGAGATAGTAGGGGCAGTGCAAACCGCAAGGGCTACTGTCATTGGAGCCGGAATGCAAACCACAAAACTTAGTGGGGCAACGATTACCATTCAAGCGAATCTCCTGCCGTTCCGAAACATTCCCATTGTAGAAGTAACGCTAAACACCAAGGAGATGGAACAGCAATTTTTGAAAGGAAAGCAAATGTATGAAGGCTATGACCGTCTACCTTTCGCCATTGGGATAACAAGGACATCGTATCTCACTTATCCACAAATAAAAGAATTATCCTTAACGATTGGATCCTTATATGCGAAGCATTTTCCGCAGGCAGAGATTCTCCTGGTCGTTTGTGAAAATGACATGGCAAAGGCACTAGGGCAAGCATTATGCCTGGAAACTTCTCTCGATATAATTTGTATTGATCAAATCAATATTCAGCACGGTGATTACATAGATATAGGTGTACCTTTGAATGATTCGATCGTACCGGTTGTCGTTAAAACTTTGGCGTTTACTTAGGAGCTGGAGGTGATTCCAATGAAGTCCAAAATTACCTTGCTTAATAAAAGCTATCAATTTAGTGGTTTGAAAGAAATTCTCGCAAAAGCGAATGAAGAAAAGTCGGGTGACCAGCTCGCGGGCATTGCCGCAAACGATGCCCAGGAACGGCTTGCCGCACGGCACCTCCTGGCTGAGTTAACCCTTAGTGATATTCGAAACAATCCACTCCTCGCACCAGAGGAGGATGAGGTCTCCCGGGTGATCGAAGAATCGCTTAATGAAAAAATCTATCAAAGCATCGGGAACTGGACAGTCAGTGAATTACGTGAAACTCTACTATCTGAAAACACGACCAACATGGACATCAGCCGAATTAGGAGGGGACTGACCAGTGAAATGGCCGCTGCGGTTACAAAAATTATGTCCAATCTAGATTTAATCCAGGCTGCCTCCAAAATTGAAGTCATAACTCAGTGTAATTTTCCAATAGGATATAAAGGGACGCTTTCTGGGAGGGCGCAGCCGAACCACCCAACCGACTCCATTCAAGGAATTAAAGCATCCCTTTATGAAGCATTGAGCTATGGGGTCGGCGATGCCGTCATCGGTGTCAATCCTGTCATTGATACAGCTGAAAGTGTAAAGCAAATTTTACAAATGACAAAAGAGGAAATGGACCGCTTCCAAATCCCGACGCAAAACTGTGTGTTAGCCCATGTCACGACTCAAATGCGTGCGATAAAAAATGGTGCCCCGTCCGATTTACTTTTTCAAAGCTTAGCAGGCACGGAGTCGGGCAACAAAGCCTTTGGAATTAATATAGAACTTCTTAATGAGGCTAATGATTTAATTCAAAAAGAAGGAACTTCCACCGGCCCGAATCTTTGGTACTTTGAGACGGGCCAGGGTTCCGAGTTATCTTCCGATGCCCATCACGGCATTGACCAAGTGACGCTTGAAGCGAGGTGCTATGGTCTCGCGAAAAAATACAAACCATTTATCGTCAACACGGTCGTTGGATTTATTGGGCCAGAGTATCTTTATAACAGCAAGCAGGTGATTAGGGCGGGACTCGAGGATCATTTTATGGGGAAACTGCAGGGCATCCCAATGGGTGTCGATGTTTGTTATACGAACCATATGAAAGCCGACCAAAATGATATGGAAAATCTTGCTATTCTACTTGGCTCTGCAGGTGTCAATTTTCTTTTGGTGTGCCGATGGCAGACGATTGCATGCTTAACTATCAATCCACGAGTTTTCATGATATTGCTTCCGTCAGAAGTGTCCTTGGGCTGCGGTCAGCACCGCATTTTGAAAAATGGCTTGTCAAAATGGGTATTATGGAAGGCGGCAAATTAACGGAACGAGCAGGAGATCCGACGATTTTTATATAGAAGGGAGGAACCCAAAATGAAGGAAGGTCAAATTGAATTAATCGTCCAAAAAGTAATGGAGCAGCTTCAGAAGAGGTTTACACCAGATCACAATATTAATCCTGTGAATGTCAAAGAAATCATAGAAAAAGAACTTATTTTTTCCACAGAGGATTGGCGGACATCGATTCCGAATCCAGCCTCTCAGGAGCGGTTAGCGGAGATGGTGTTGTCAACCCCGGCGCGGATCGGTGTTTGGAGAACGGGCACCAGACCATTAACAAAAACGATGTTAAAGCTGCACTATGATCACGCTGCCGCCATCGTTGCGGTTGGCGGCGAGGTCTTGGAAACAAGCTTATCGGAATTTAATTTATTTACCGTAGAAACCTGCTATGAAAATAAAGAAATTTATCTGAAGAGACCAGATAAAGGGCGTGTGCTAACGGACGCCGCAATCGATATCCTCAACCGTCGATGCCAAAAGCGGCCGCAAGTCCAAATTGTTGTATCTGATGGACTGAGTGCCAGCGCCGTCGAAACAAATTTACAGGATGTCTATCCAGCGTTAATCGATTCGTTGAAAATAAACAATCTATCCATTGGAACTCCCTTTTTTGTCAAAGGAGGGAGGGTCGCCTGTATGGACCATATTGGAGAAATTCTTGAGCCTGATGTGCTTGTTCTCTTGATTGGTGAGAGACCAGGTCTTGTTTCGGCAAGCTCGATGAGTGCCTATATGTGTTATCAGCCCCGAAAAGGAATGATTGAATCAGACCGTAACGTCATCTCGAATATTCATCCGCTCGGAACACCGCCGGTCGAAGCAGGAGCTCACATCGGAACAGTTTTACGAAAAATGATCGAACAAAGAATTAGTGGCGTGAAACTAGAGTTATAATATTGAAGTCTTGGATTAATTTATCTGGCAAAATGGGAAGACAAAACGTAAACAGTGCCCTTGAAGGAGAAGGGCACTGTTGTTTTTAATGTAATAAATTAAATAGTTTTTGGTCAACTAACACGGTGTCTAAAGGACATGTTCTTGAATTTCTTCCATACTGCCAAGCCCATACATTGCTAGGACAGTTTGGTTTTTTAGGTTTAAAGCGAGGGGCATTTCGCTTATTTGTAATTCCTGTTTCGGGTTCAGCGCTCCAAATAATCGATTGATTTTTCACCATTGAACTTTCTGCAGCAGCCTGACAATAGGCTGTATTGAAATTACCAGTAACAGGGTCATTATAAAATCCAGGCCGATATCCACTTCCGAAAATGGCTTCCACCCAGCCGATAATCCAGTGGGCATCTACTTCAAGAAATTTCTCTATGTTTGCAAACAATACAGTGCCTTTTCGAATCCCTAGTCGTTTGGCATGAAAAATAGCGTTTTGGGCGGCAACAATGCCATTCCGTTTACCAACAGCTTCACGAAAATTATTAAAAATAGGTAAGATTTTAATTCCGTTGCTTTTTAAAAACCGAATCTCTGCTGCAGTTAATCCTTCACTAGCATCCTGAACTGTGGATAAATACCTTCCCCAAAAATCAGGACTTCCATATTGTCTTTTTACGGAAGTTAATAACTCTGCATCCGCAACTGCTGCCGAGTCGACTCCCCACATAACTGGACTCATGCTTACACCTCCATACCTGTTTAATGTATGCATCACAGCAAGGTCGACATGACATTTTTGTGAGCATCTTTTATTGGAAAACAAAAAGTGTATGGTAGTATAGTACTAATCAAGACAAATGAGGTGTTGAACATGAAAATTGAGGTTTGGTCTGATTATGTATGTCCATTTTGTTATATAGGGAAGCGTCGCTTAGAAGAGGCGATTGCACAGTTTCCAAATAAGGATCATGTTGAGGTTGAATTCAAAAGCTTCGAACTTGATCCAAATTCGCCAAAGAATATTGGTCAAAATATTCACGAGGTTCTTGCGAAAAAATACGGCATGAGTATAGAGCAGGCAAAACAAGCTAATCAAAATGTCGGTCAGCAGGCTGCAACGGTTGGCTTGACGTTTAATTTTGATGAGATGAAGCCGACGAATACATTTGATGCACATCGCTTAGCCAAATTTGCAAAAACCAAAGGGAAAGAAGCGGCAGTATCGGAAAAACTTTTACAAGCTTACTTCACGGATTCAAAGCATATCGGAGAGCATGAAACCTTGGCAGATATTGCCGAATCAGCAGGGCTTGAACGTCAAGAAGTCATGAACATACTTGCAGATAAAAACGCTTTTGCACAGGATGTGAGATTTGACGAGTCCTTAGCTCAGCAATATGGAGTTAGGGGAGTCCCTTATTTTGTTCTCAACCAAAAATATGCCATTTCTGGTGCACAGCCGATCGAAACCTTCAAGGGCGCGCTCCAAAAGGTCTGGGAAGAAGAATCCTCTTCACCAGTTTTGCAGGATCTCTCCACTGAACAAGATCTAAGTTGTGAAGATGGCAGCTGTGCGATTCCTGAAAACAAGTGATAAAAATAAAGATGGGAAAGGATTACAAAAATCCTTTCCCTTTTACTTTGATCAAATTTTATAAGAACATTTGACATCAGTATTAGAAGATTATTTACCTACATTTTCTCTTTCTGAAATAGGACTGATTACTGCCATCCCAACATTTTTTGATTTCATAATTACGATGGCAGGTAGTATGACATCTTCTTCTTGATGTTCGACGTCTTGATGTATTTCTACGTGATGTGTTGCGTCTAGACGTATT
Organism: Neobacillus pocheonensis; assembly: GCF_050477905.1. Classification (NCBI taxonomy): domain Bacteria; kingdom Bacillati; phylum Bacillota; class Bacilli; order Caryophanales; family Bacillaceae; genus Neobacillus; species Neobacillus pocheonensis. Next base: position 35,730 of record NZ_JBCNAD010000008.1, read on the forward strand.
CATACGGGATGTGTTTCTTCGTGAAGTGTTTCTTCTGGAAGTATTTCTTCTGGAAGTATTTCTTCTGGAAGTATTTCTTCTGGAAGTATTTCTTCTGGAAGTATTTCTTCTGGAAGTATTTCTTCTAGAAGTATTTCTTCTGGAAGTATTTCTTCTAGAAGTATTTCTACGTCTTGAGGTTCTCCTCCTTGAAGTGCCGCGATTTGATCCTGGGTCTCTGAACATGAAATCCCACATCCCGCCACGTCTTGCTTCTTCGGCTGCGTTCTGAATATCATCCTGTGAAAATTCGCTCATTTTTGCACCTCCTTTTAAAATAGAAAAGGGAGCACGAAAACTGGTTGACAATGTTTGTCTATAAAACTCACTCTTCTTTTAACAATTTACGTATGTTAGTGAACTTTTGTTTGGGACAAACGCCTAACAAAGGAAAAAATGCTAGCCATTCGTGACATACACCTTTTCTTATTCATACGAATAAAGGAGGGAGGAATTACGCATGAACTCGGCCGCAAAAATACCCCAATATAAGCTTTTTATTAACCCTATTGATTTGAGGGAGCTCAAAAGAGACATTTGGATTGATGATCCAATCCCAGCTCAATTAAAACTTGATGGGAAAAGACTAGAAATTGATTTAAGTTACCGCGGATCGCATATTCGCGATTACATTAAAAAGTCGTATCAAATTTCATTTTATAAACCCAGCCTATTTAAAGGTTCAAAACAAATTCATTTAAATGCAGAGTTCAAGGATCCTTCATTAATACGCAACAAATTATCCTTCGATTTTTTTTCAGAGCTTGGGGTACTGTCTCCACAATCACAGCATGTTTTATTAACCCTTAATGGTAAAGTTGAAGGGGTTTATTTAGAAATCGAATCAGTTGATCAGCATTTTTTAAGAAGAAGGAATCTCACAACAGGTAGCATTTTCTACGCAGTGGATGGGGATGCGAATTTTTCATTAATGAGTGATTTGGATAAGGAATTAAAAAAATCACTGGAATTAGGATATGAAAGAAAGTTTGGAATTGCGTCAGATGATTATTATCTTCAGGAATTTATCATTAAGATAAATACGATTCCAGTCCCGGAGTTTGAGCGGGAAATCCCAAAATACGTGGATGTTGACAAATACCTCCGCTGGATTGCCGGAATTATTTTTACATCCAACTATGATGGTTTTGTCCATAACTATGCCCTTTACAGAAATGGTGAATCTGGTTTATTTGAGGTAATCCCTTGGGATTACGATGCAACATGGGGTAGAGATGTGAATGGGAAAGTGATGGAGGCAAATTATGTTCCGATTGAAGGCTTTAACACCTTAACAGCACGTCTACTTGATGTGAGGAATTTTCGGAAGCAATATCGAACCTTGCTTGAGGAGATTATGAATCATCAATTTACGATTGAATTTATAATTCCAAAAGTGGAAAATCTCCATCAATCGATTCGTCCTTACGTGCTGCAAGACCCGTATAAAAACCAAGCCATTGACCAATTTGATCAAGAAATTTACGTCATATCAAATTATATTGAAGAAAGAAGAGAATATTTATATAGGAAACTAGTAAAATTAATTTAGGGTGTCAGGCATCATGTGAAAAATTCAGATGGTGCCTGAACACCCATTTGTATGTATGTAATGAGATTTCTTTGAAGAGTAAAATCAGAGACAACTTGAAAGGCGCACAGATTCATAATTTACACTAGAGTATATATAAGAAAAATTTAAAAATTTATTGAAACAACTAGTAGAATAGATCGTCTAATTCTTAATAAGTGAAATCGAAATAAAAGGTGAGGGGAAACGATGCTCAGAAATGTGATTGTGGTGACGGATGATGAAGACAGCGTCAAACAGGCGATGAGGGAAATATTAAGGGCTAAGCATAAAGGTCATGAATTTGCCCTTGATTTAACAAGAATAAATGACAAGGACAGAAAAAAAGAAATTATGAAACAGTTAACGCGTTTCTAAAATAAATAGATAGAAAAGGGAGAAGAAAAATGGAGAGTCTTCCATGCCAAGGATGCAAAGGATTATGCTGCGGTCCCGTACCGATTACCGCAAAGGAATTTAAAAAAATAAAAACAAAAGTCAAATCCATGCCTTCGAAATTGCGATTTCAGCTACAAAATCAGAAAAGATTTTACGGAACTTGTATCTTCTACGACCTGGAAAAGGATAGATGTGGGATACATTCAGCACGGCCTGATACTTGCCGTAAGTTTGGCTATTATAAACATTTAGTTTGTTTTCGAAATCCAGCTGCAGCGAAAAAGGAACCGGAAGCAATGAAAGAAGAATTTGTTGGAATGCTAAGTGTTGATTTTACCTGGAAAGATTTTAATTAAAGACGATAAAGTACCAACTTCTTTGGAAGGAAAAAATTGGACATAAAGCGAATGTAATATATTGTAAGAATATTCTGAAATGAGAGAAGGCGAATACATGTCAGTTGATCCACAAACGAAATTGGTATTAGCGCAATTAGCGGCCGCTGGAGGACCCCCAATGGAAACATTAACACCAGTGCAGGCAAGACAAGCTTTTGTTTTGCCACAAGGCGAGTTAGAGGAAGTGGGCAGGGTTGAGGATAGAACAATTCCAGGTCCAGAGACTGATATTCCTGTCCGCGTTTATTACCCAAAGGAAATTCAAGCGAGCTATCCTGCACTAGTTTTTTATCATGGCGGAGGCTGGGTGATCGGAAATATCGAAACCCATGATAATGTTTGCCGGGCCCTTACGAATCTAGCAAATTGTGTCACCATCTCAGTTGATTATCGTTTAGCTCCTGAACATAAATTCCCTGCAGCTGTGGAAGATTCCTATGCTGCTGTCCAATATGTCTTCAATCAAGCAGAAGCTTTTCAAGTTGACCCTTCACGGATTGCTGTAGGAGGGGATAGTGCTGGTGGAAATTTGGCAGCGGTAGTTGCGAATTTGGCCAAGGATAAAAATCATCCCGCTATCCTCTTCCAACTATTAATCTATCCAAGTACAAATATAGGAGGGGAACCGACTGTTTCCATGCGTGAAAATTCCGAAGGCTACTTCTTAACCAAAGGAACAATGGAATGGTTTCGTGATTGTTATTTAAATAGTGAAGAAGATAAACAAAGCCCGCTAGTTTCACCCATTCTTCATGGGAATTTTAAAGGCCTGCCTCCTGCACTTGTGATTACGGCTGAATATGATCCGTTAAGAGATGAAGGTGAAGATTACGCTGAAAAGCTTGCAGAAGCTGGTGTGGATGTCGAATGTGTTCGCTACGACGGGACGATCCACGGATTCGTAAGTATGGCAGCGGTAATTGACCAAGGAAAGCGCGCTCTTGAGAAAGCGGGCAGTGCTTTAAAGAAAGCTTTTAATTAAATAATGTGGCAGGATAGTGGTCTGCCTCCAATAACTGTTTCCGTAAATATTTCAGCGAAACAATTTTTTCAGACCAATTTAGCAGAAGTTGTTCAAAAGGCTTTAACGGAGTCTGGCCTTGAGCCTGGAATAAAATCAATTGGAGAAACAATGCCTTTTTTAGGATGCTCCCAGCGAATGAGTGCTTCCGCGCCAATGATCTCATTTGTTTCCATGTCTATTTGCGGCTGGAAATATAAAACAAATTCATTCCGGCCAAGAGCCTTCCGTAATTTGATTTCTAAGTCTAATTCATAATCAAATTTTTTCATTAAATCACAATGGAAAAATTGAAAATTATTTTTCCCTAGGCTTTTCGCAAAATACATTGCTAAATCAGCTTTTTTTATTAAAGTATCAAAGTTATCTCCATGATCAGGGAAAATACTTATTCCGATACTAGGAGTCACAATAATCTCATGATGATTAAGAGAAAAAGGCTCTGGTAAGCTTGCTAAAATACTTTGCGCCACTTCATTGGCTCTTTTATCTGTGGAATCAGAAAGAAGAATGGTAAATTCATCACCACCGTATCTGGAGATGATATCCTTTTTATTGGTTAACCCAATCAGTCTCTCGGCAATTTCAATTAATAATTTATCGCCAATTTCGTGTCCTAAACTGTCGTTGACGGCTTTGAAATTGGCCGTTCTGTCCAAAACTGCCATCCCCCAAGAAGTGTTCATGTGGTGGAGGAATTGTTAAACGACTTTAAAGCAGGCAGGAAAGACAGTGAGGATTTCTGGATTAAGTTCAAAGATAAGTACGTCTATATTCGGTACTTTGCCGTTCGCGATGAAAACGGTGAATACGTTGGAACGCTTGAATTCACGCAAAACATTGCCCCAATCAAAGCGATTGATGGGACTTTTTTTAGTTTAGGTAATAAAAATATTACGAATTTTCATATAAAAATGGTAAACTATAAAAAAATCTTTTTAATAAGTGAGGACCGATATGATTAAAGCCATTTTTTTTGACCTAGATGACACCCTTCTTTGGGATCAAAGAAGTATAAAGGAAGCCTTTGTAGCCACGTGTAAATATGCTGAGGAAAAGTATGGACTTGACCCGATTCAGTTTGAAGAAGCCGTTCGTAAAGCAGCAAGAAATTTATACTCGTCTTATGAATTTTTCCCCTTTACTCAAATGATAGGGATTAATCCTTTTGAAGGACTATGGGGGAATTTTTTAGATGATCAAGATGCATTTAGAAAAATGAAAGAAACTGTACCTTCCTACCGAAAGGATGCCTGGACATTGGGATTAAAATCCATGGGTATAGATGACCCTGATTTTGGCTTTGAACTAGCAGAACGTTTTCCGCAAGAACGGAGGAATCTGCCATTTGTTTACGAGGAAACCTTTAATATTCTAGATAAATTAAAAGAAAATTATCAACTTCTGCTTTTGACCAATGGCTCACCGGATTTGCAAAACACTAAATTAGCGATTACCCCTGAACTCGTTCCCTATTTTGATCATATTGTGATCTCAGGGGATTTTGGCAGAGGAAAGCCAGATCCAACTATTTTTGAACATGCTTTGGAAAGGATGTCCTTACAAAAGGAAGAAGCTATCATGGTCGGGGATAATTTGATGACTGATATTCTAGGCGCAAATCGAGCTGGAATCAAATCAGTTTGGATAAACCGTCACAATAAAGAGCGAAATGAAGTGATTCCTACCTATGAAATAGAGCACCTGGAAGAGCTTTATATGATTTTAGAACAGTTTTGAAGAAAGCGCGGAATTATTTCCGCGCTTTTAAATTTATCCGAGTTTTACCAAGCGAGCCCGGCTATTTAGGTGAATCACAATAGCTCCACCAAGTAGGAATATAAACAATGTGATATATAGGGCATTGTCCCCGCCGATTTTATAAAGCGATGAGCCAAGAAGTGGCCCAATTGCAGCGCCAGTAAAGCGGATAAAGTTGTAAACACCCATAGCCGTTCCTTTTTCGTGTGCAAATAAATTAACCAATGAGGTTATTTGAGAAGGGAGACTGATTCCTAATAGCACACCAAACTCTAGTAAAAACACAATCAACGCAGGGATCGTTAATAGATTCAAGTATAGAAATGCCCAGAAGATGGAAACCACTAACCCAGTACCATACGCAGTATACACGAGGATTGTAGTGTGTTTTAGATAGGCTTGAATCCGTCCTCCTAGTATGGTTCCAATCACGATGCCAGCCGTAAGCGGAAGGAAAAATAATCCTTTCCATACTAAAGGGACAGAAAATAATTCATCAAGCAAACCAGGGATAAAGACAAGAAAGATATAATAGCCATAAAATTGTGTGAATCCGAGTAGCAAAATGGAAAAAGCAGCCCGATTTTTCAAAATACCTGTAAAAGTTTGAAAGGTAATTTTCTTCGGAGCAGCATCTTTTGGCAAGGTCTCCTTCAAGGTATAACGATTATATATGTAGGCAAAAAGGGCTCCTACTACAAGAAGAGCAAATGCTGAGTGCCATTCTGCATAAGCAGCTATCAAGCTTCCGACAACAGGACCTAGAACGGGCCCAAGAAATACCATGGTCTGATACACACTCATGGCTTTTCCCCGTTCCTGTGGGGCATAAATGTCCCCTATGACAGCGGCTGCTACCACAGATCCGGAAGTAATCCCAAACGCCTGCAATGCTCTTCCAAGCAGGAATAAATAGTAATTTTGAGCAAGGAAGCAAATCAGTGAACCAGCCAAAAAAATAAGAATGCCCGGTAACAAGGTGGCCTTTCTTCCGCGCGTATCCGCTAAGGGGCCAACTAGAAACTGGTTAGCAGCTAGTACAAAGGTATAAAGCGAAATCGTCAAATTTACCATGAATTGGTTTACTTCATAAAAATGTCCTACCTCCGCAAGACTAGGGGTATAAATCGTTTGTGTAAACGGTCCTAAAAAGGCAGCAATTGACAACCCAACTAAAATCTTAGTGTTCTGAGATTTCATCAAGTACACATCCTAACAAAAGGTGTTACATGTAAGTATATATCACTTGGGGAACCGTTCAAATTAAAATGGTTTAAAAATTATAAGTAACTATTTTTAGACGATTAAGAAAAGTACAACAAAAAAACCATTAGTTTAATTAGACTAATGGTTTTGTGCTTGGATAATTTTATGAAATCAGTTTGATCGCACTAATAAGAATGACGGTAGAGATGAGAGTACGAAGTGGTTTAGTCGGTACTTTTGAAGATAAAGAACTACCCACGAGGACTCCCGGTATCGACCCAATCAACAAATTCCCAACGAGGGTATAGTTGACACTACCGGCATTTGCATGGAGCAACCCAGCGACGGTAACTAATAAAAAGGCATGGGCTATATCGGTCCCAACTAATTCAGTTCCTTTCAAACGATAGAGAAATAACATAGCAAGTGCAAATAAAGAACCAGACCCAATTGAAGTAAACCCAACGATGAATCCGAATACAGCACCGATTAAGATTGTTAATCCGCGTTTTTCTTCGAGTGATTTTAGCTGCCAGCGGTTCGGTCTTATTTTTTTATCAAAAAAGGTCTTAATCAGGATAGCCGTCGCTACTAAAATAAGGACGTATCCAAGAGCGTATTTAATAATATGTTCTTGATTATGAAATGAGGATTCAAAAAATCTTAGAATAAAAATGGCTACCACGGCACTTGGAATGCTGCCTATTGAAAGATACATCATTAATTTGAAATTAATCGTTTTTTGTCTCCAATGCTGCGCAACACCAAACATTTTTGTTATGGAATTATAAACCAAGTCTGTACCAACAGCAATAGAAGGCTGAATTCCAACCATGATCAAAACAGGAGTAATAAGAGCTGCACCTCCGACACCTGTTAAACCGACTAAAAATCCTACCAGTAATCCCATCAATGCAATACTTAATGTCATGGTCTTATCTCCTTCTATCTTAATATCCGAGTAAATATATGTGAATTATAGAGTTTTATGAATCATTTGTAAATACTTTTCTGAATTTTTTATTTTTCAAAAATAAAAAAACTCTACTCACAAATGAGTAGAGTTAAACGACTAACTTTAATTATTTTCTTCTTTTTCCTTATCGAACCATAGAGGCTCTTGGTCATCCACATCACCATTATAATTAATAAGAATCTCTTCTCCTGCTTTAATGTCTTTGTATGCATAGAAATCAAAGGTATGATTCTGAAAATTAATATCATAGGTCGCATTCGGCGTATAGGAATGGTTAAACAGCATACCGTATCCTAACAAAAAAGCAGTATGGTTTTTCCCATACTCAAACGCATAATCTGCTAGCAGTGTTTTTTCAATGTGAACATGTTCTCTATTGGGATAGGGAATGACTGGAGCTTCATGAATAAGCGTCCCTTTTGGGATATCTATGGTTGCAAATACTCCTCTATTGAATTCTCCATCGCTTAAAGGAGATGTCTTAATTTCGATAATTTTAATCACCTGCTATTTCTTTAAAGTACCTTAATCTTGACGCTTTTTTATGAAGAATGCAACCTTTTTTGTAAAATTTGAATTAAAACCGTTTATTTGCATTTCTTTATTCACTACTATTTAATATAAAACGTATCGAAAAAAATTATTAAAGTTGAGGTCATACAATTGAAAGCACTAGTATTCAATAAATTTGGCGGGCCAGAAGTATTAGAGTATCGAGAAATTTCAGCACCAACAATCAGACCTGATGAAATACTTGTTAGAATGAAAGCGATCGGCTTAAATTTTGCTGATATTTATCGAAGAAAAGGTAACTATCATCTTGCTGGAGAACCTCCGTATATTCTAGGGTATGAAGGAGCAGGTATAGTTGAAAAGACAGGGGAAAATGTGAAGGGGATTGAAGTAGGTGAGCGAATTGCCTTTGCCGATGTAGCTTACGCGAATGCAGAGTTAGTAGCCGTTCCTTTAGATAAGACTATTCCAGTCCCTGAAACCATTTCGTATAATGAAGCGGCATCCGTATTATTACAGGGGTTAACCGCACATTATCTAACGCGGGACAGCTATTCTATTAAAAAGAATGACATTGTTTTAGTACATGCTGCTGCAGGCGGTGTAGGGCAGCTTCTTATACAAATAGTTAAACTGCTCGGTGGAAGGGTGATCGGCTTAACTTCTTCACCCGAAAAAGCCGCCGCAGCCAAAGATGCTGGAGCGGACTTTGTTTTTCTTTATGATGAGGACTGGAAAACGAGAGTGCTGGAAGCTACGAATCGTAGGGGCGTCGATGTTGTTTATGAATCCGTCGGTTCCACACTTCAAGATAGCTTTGCGGCAACTCGTATTGGTGGTACTGTTGTATTTTACGGAATGGCTGGCGGCGATCCGGCCCCAGTAGACCCAAGAATGCTGATGGATACGTCAAAAACGCTGACTGGCGGAGATTTATGGAATGTCTTAACATCCCATGAAGAAAGAGCTGCTCGTTCAAACGAATTGTTTCGCTGGATGGAAGAAGGAAAAGTTACGGTAGCGGAACCAAAGGTTTTTGCATTAAGTGATGGGCAGGATGCGCATCGTTATTTGGAGAGCCGAAAGAGTACCGGGAAAATTTTATTAATTCCATAAGATTGCCGACAAAAAACGATATGAAAAACAAAAAAGGGGCAGCCAATCATCCGAATTGGCTGCCCTTTTGAATCTGTATTCATTATGCCTCTATTTTGCTGCCTGGTAATACTTGTTGTAGTGCCGTTAGCTCTTTATCATTTAGAGCAACAAGCGGTAACCGGACCCCACCAACCTTAACCCCACTCAAATTTAGGGCCGCTTTTACAGGCGTTGGGTTTGGAGCCGCAAATAATGCTTTCATGATTGGGAGTAGCTGACGATGAGCCGCTGCCGCTTCTTGGACACGGCCATTTTTAAAGTTATTGACCATGTCTTGCATTTCGTTACCAATAATATGAGAGGCCACAGAAACAACTCCAGCGCCGCCGATAGCTAAAACAGGTATCGTTAAACCATCATCTCCACTATATAACGTAAAATCACTCGGTGTTTGGTTGATTATTTCTGCCATCGCATCTAAATTGCCGCTCGCTTCTTTAATGGCGACAATATTATCAATCGCTGAAAGACGAACGATTGTTTCGACAGACATGTTCACGACACTTCGTCCAGGGATGTTATATAGCATGACGGGTAAGGATGTGGATTCGGCAATAGCTTTAAAGTGGTGATACATTCCCTCTTGAGAAGGTTTGTTATAATATGGAGCAACAAGCATGATGCCATCTACACCAGCTTCTACTGCAAGTTTAGTCAAACTGATTGAAGCTCTGGTGTTATTGGAGCCGGTACCTGCGATTACAGGAATTCTGCCGCCTACAACATCAACCACAAATTTAAATAACTCTATCTTTTCCTCTGTTGTTAGAGTAGGAGACTCTCCAGTTGTTCCAGCCACGACTAATCCATCCGTACCATTGGCAATCAAATAATTAACTAAATTCTTCGTCTCGTTATAATCTACATCACCATTTTGATCAAATGGTGTCACCATAGCGGTTAAAACTTGGCCAAAATTCATTATTCTCACCCTTTAGATAATTTTTTTAAAATTAGAGGGAGTTTAGGCCGTTCAAAAATCTACGCAAAAAAGCAGCAACGAGGCAATCCCGTTACTGCAGTAGAAACATACATAAAACAAGTTCCTATGCGTGAGATAGCCCTCCATATAGTTTCCTATATGACAGTTCTGTATTTCTTCAATAGCAGAACCAGCTTCAAGACAAATGAGCATCTTGGAAGCTTCGGCAAATTCCCCTTTTCACAATCTTCACAGGACCTCATCATCCTCTAATTGTGTAGTAATGGTCTTTGCGCCTCTATCCTCACTTCAAAAGGTTTGAAGTAAGAAAATATTTAATTGATTGTAATATAACAGAAACGACCCTTTGTTTCAAGGGAATTTGGATATTTTTTAATAAAACAACAAAACATATCAATAAAATGAAAAAATTCGGTGATCTAATTGAAAAGTTTAGTAAAAATCCTAATCCCCAGACAATTATTCTTGCTCTTGATTCTATCGACGGGATTACTTAATCATGTTCTTCTTATACCCAATTTACTAACTGCGGCAGGAAGAGATAGTTGGTTATGTGTCATTATTGCATATCCGATAGCACTTCTATTTTTGTGGCCTATTTTTTTTATTATAAAAAATAGCCCAGATGAAGGTTTTTTTACCATGATTAGGAACCGTCTTGGCCGTACTGTCTCGATCATATTTTCAATTCCAGTGATGGTGTTTCTGCTGGCCAGTTCATATGTAACGTTTCGGGATTTAATGATTTGGCTGAAAGCCTACTTTCTAGCTGATACTCCTGTTTTTATGATTAATATTATCCTGATTGTTGTTTGTTTTTTCATCACGCTGGCTGGCGTCAAAGCAATGGCGATTTCAAGCGGTTTATTGCTGCCGCTTGTAATCTTATTTGGATTCTTTATTGCGATAACCAACACAAGTTTAAAGGATCCGAGTTTTTTATTTCCCTTATTAGCAAACGGATTTTCTCCTCTTCTAAAAGGGTTGATTTACGTTTTTTCTGGACTTCTTGAGATTTACATCGTTGTTTTGCTGCAGCCCTTTTCACAGGAACCGGTTAAATTTAGGCAATTGTTTATTTTATTGACGATCTTAACGGGTTTAATCTTTGGACCGTTGTCTGCATCCATCATGGAGTTTGGCCCAAGGGAAGCAGTCAACTTTCGTTATCCTGCTTATGAGCAGTGGCGGGTATTAAGCATAGGCAGGTATATCTCACATTTAGATTTCTTTGCCCTATATCAATGGCTTAGCGGAGGGCTAATTCGAATTGGTTTGTTTATGTATCTATTAGGGACATTTATTACAAGTAAAAAAAAGCATTACAAACTGAACCCAATCCTTGTTGGCATTTTGTATCTCTTATTATTCGGACTGATGTCGATTAAAGTAGAGACTTATTATTTCTATGGGGCTATTTATGATTATTTTTTGCCGGTTTGCATGATATTTTTCCTGATTCAAATCCTGTTATCAGCATTGATTCTGGCAGTACTAAAGAAAAGGGATGAACAACATGGAAAAAATAAGGAGCTCGAATCATCTTCGTAGGGGAGAACTTAAAGAAAAAGCGGAAAATTTAAAATTACAATTTAACAGAAGTCAAGACCTATTATGTAAAGAGCATCATACAGAAACGGAATCTTTTGAAATCATTTATTTTGAAAGCTTAATCGATAGACATTATTTAGATCAATATATTTTACCCAAACTTGGAGTTCATAGCGGAGACTTTGCCATTGATAAGCTCAAATCGTTCTTTCAAGCTCTTGAAGTTTCTGACCATTCTTTAGAGGATTTATCCAATTTACTTTTTGACGGAAACGTCTTATTTTTATTTAGAAGTTCGTTATTAAGTATTAATGCATGTTATTTAGCTAAACGTACACCAGAGGAATCAGCGCTTGAAACCTCCATTAGAGGTCCAAAGGATGGTTTTGTCGAGGATATTTGGACTAATATCTCCTTAATCCGAAGAAGGCTCCATACTCCCTCATTATGTATAGAGAAATATACAATAGGAAAAAGAAGCAGAACAAAAGTTATTTTGATGTATATGGAAGATTTAATTGATCAGAGAATTTTGGATGAAATCCATAAACGATTAGAAAAAGTGAACCTGGATATCTTAACCAGTATTTATGAACTTGAATCGTCAATCCGTGACAGACCATTTTCTATTTTCCCGAGTACAGACTACTCTGGAAGGCCAGATTTTATTGTTCAAGCCTTGAATCAGGGCCGTTTTGCTCTCATGGTTGATGGAAATCCAACTGTCTCCTATGCACCAGTGAATTTATTATTGCAGACCAAATCACCAGAGGATAATTACCTCAATTATGCTTTTGTGACAATCGAAAGAATATTAAGGATGTTAGGATTGATCACTTCCGCTTTTTTACCGGGATTATGGATCGCCTTTACAGCCTTTAACGTGGAACAGATTCCGTATTTACTTGTTGCGACCATTTCAGTCTCTCGTTTTGGGCTGCCTTTATCATCACCTTTAGAAATGTTCATTGTTCTGTTTTTGTTTGAACTGTTCAATGAAGCAGGGCTTCGGCTGCCAAGAGCGATTGGGCAAACGGTTGCCGTGTTAGGAGGATTAATCGTTGGGGATGCGGCGATTCGAGCCGGCTTAACGTCTCCAACGATGCTGGTAGTCGCTGCCATTACCTACATATCATCTTTTACTTTAGTGAATCAATTTTTAAGCACAGCTATTACCATTTTAAGGTTCTTCATTATTTTGTTAAGTACATTTTTGGGGTTATTTGGAGTTATTATTGGTTTGATTTTAACGATTTTTTACTTTTCCACTCTTACTTCATTTGGAGAACCATACCTAGGTTCTCTTGCACCCATTAAACTAAAAGAAATGATTAAGTCATTCATAATGGCACCTCGTCAGTTTTATAAAACGAGAACAACAACAACAAGTGCAGATGATCCTACACGAGGTGGGAATCCATCATGAGAAAGTTGTGGATTGTTTCTATTTTCTCTTGCTGTCTAGTGCTTAATGGCTGTTCAGGGATGAAAAATATTCAGGATTTAACCTATATTGTGGGTCTTGGCATGGATTATGATGTAGAAAAAGAGGAGTATACCGCCTATCTTCAAGCATTGAATTTTGCTAGTGTGGCAAAGACAGAAGGAGGACGACCGACTGAACCGATTCCGATTTTTGTCGCTTCGGCAAAGGGAGAAACGCTTAATTTAGCAGTAAGCCAACTCTATAAAAAGTCGGAACCTCCATTGTTTTTTGGACACACCGTCACTCTTGTATTAAGCGAAAATATGATTGCTGATCATATTGATAAAGTTATCGAGGAAGTAGGAAGAAATCGTTCGCTTCGCCACACCTTAAGAGTGGTCACAACAAAGGAAAATATTAAAAATGTTTTTAAAACGAAGGCATTATTTGAATATCCTGCTGTATACACGATCCTTTATAAAAAAAGTGGCAACGAGTTGTACCAGGATGCAATAAAGCCTATGACGTTAATGCAATTTTTAAGAGACTTTTATGAGCCAATGGGCGCAGCAAAAATACCAATTGTGAAAATCGATAAAGGGAGTTGGACGGCTGGCAAAAAGTATCCGATTTTATATTTTGATGGATACATGATTTTTCAGCAGCAAAAGTTTATAAAAGAGTTCAAATTTAAAGATGCTGTATTTATGAATTGGTTATTAGAAAAGAACGTTTCATTTACTCAAAAAGTGCAAGATGAGGGAAAGCTAGTTTCAGCCTTAAAGCTGGCGTCTCCAAAAATGAAAGTAAAATACAAGAAAGGTTCTGCAGTTCCAAAGTTTTCAATCGAAATTTCCGTACAGGCAGATTTGCTCGAAAAAGTGGAAGATATACCTTTAATGAGATTAAAAAAATTGGTCAACAAGGAAATTGAAAAGAAGGTGACGTCCCTTTATAATAATGGAGTTGAAAATGAGACAGATTTATTAAACATCGGTGATAAATGGTACAGGAAACACCCGAAATATTATAGAAATCTGCAAAAAACGAATAACTTTTATTTAAATAAGGACTCTTTAACTAACGTTAAGGTGGATGTGCAAATATTTCATTATAATGCCTATAAATATTTTCAAAAAAGCGACTTTTAGAATATAGGAAGGAAGTGCAGAAATTGTGGCGTATAAAATTAAAGACACGATGATTTCAGAACTAAAAATTAAGCAAAGAGTGAAAGAAATCGCAGAGGAGATTGAAAAGGATTTTAATCATGAACCCATTATCTTAATCATAGTTTTGAAAGGTTCATTTGTCTTTGCCGCCGATCTGATCCGCGAAATGAAAGAGGATATTAAAGTCGATTTTATCTCAGTTTCCAGCTATGGTGACGAAACGGAAACCTCAGGAAAGGTGAGGCTTTTAAAGGATCTGGATGCGAATATAACGAATCAGAATGTAGTCGTAGTGGAGGATATTATTGATAGCGGATTAACGCTTAACTTCCTCAGCGAGCATTTGAAAACACATAAACCAAAGCAAATTAAAATCTGCACACTGTTAGATAAGCCTGAGCGAAGAAAAGTAGATCTGCCAGTTGATTATGTCGGTTTTGTCATTCCCGATGAATTCATTGTTGGCTATGGAATTGATTATGCTCAGATGTATCGGAATTTACCTTATATTGCAACAGTGGAAGAATGTTAGCACCACTGTAAGGAAAAGCCTCCACTTCGGATAAAAGTGAAGGCTTTATCTATTTTTAATTTACCGAACTTCCTCGATTGGTTTTAACAATGGCAGTAGGTGACGAACAGCATAGGCAAAACCATCTTCGTCATTGGTCTTTGTGATAAGATCCGCTTGTTGTTGAATATGAAAGGGGGCGTTCCCCATTGCAACAGAAATATCGGCCACTTCAAATTGAGCGAGGTCATTGCCACCGTCACCAAACGCGATGATTTCCTCAAAGGAAAGATTCATCATTTTTTGGTAACGCAATAATGCCTTCCCTTTATGAGCTTCACTAGAGGTAATTTCTACATTATTCGGAAATGAGGATGCCATGGAAATATCGAATTTACCTGCTAATACTTCTTTTACAATTTCTACTTTTTCAAGTTGATCATAGTGGGTTAAAGCGATAAGTTTATAGATTTTAAGATTGTCTTTCTCCAAGATTTCATCATAATTAAATTCTTGAAAAAGTGTATCCAATTCTGCTTTCGTTTTACCATGTAACGGTGGAAGTGTAGATGGAAAGCCGCCATAATTAGTATAAATGAGAATTCCCACTCCTAACCCCTTTAATATCGAAAAGATTTCCTGATAATCTTCCTGTGATATAGTGGCCTCAAATAACAATTCCCTATTGCTGGAATATAAATTTGAGCCATTGATACAAAAAATAGGAACCTCCAAATTTTGCACAGCTTTTAATTTGATTACATCAGCATATGCCCGACCTGTGTTCAAAATAATACTATGGCCAAGTTCATGTAACTCGTTTAAAGCCTTCACATTAGCATCGGAAATTTCATGTTCAGAATTTAACAAAGTACCATCTAAATCAATTGATAAACATTTCATTGTCATATAAATTCCTTTCCATTCATTCTTAAAGACTACTATACCAGATAAACAAGCTAAGTAGATTGTCAATTTTTGTTTATGGCTCTGTTAAACGATATTGTTGTTTTTCAAACTCTTTTGATTGGAGCGGAAGACGCTCGACTCCTGCGGGAGTACGGGACTGGGGAGACTCCACAGGCGCAATAGCGCCGAGGAGGCTCCCCGGCACGCCCGCGGAAAGCGAGCGTCTGGAGCGGAAATCAACAGCCAAATTTAACAGTGCCTTGTTTATAATAATGGTACAATACAAAAAAAGAGGTGAGAGAGAATGATGATAGAACATATACTCGTTGTCAGCCCTATGTACAAGGAACTGAAGACCATATTAGAAAAAGAAAAACTACATAACCTTTTTCGCTTTTTACCAGAAGCAGTGTTAACCCAAGAGGATTTAGGATGGGCAGATGCTTTGGTTTCTTTTAATTTAAAAGCAGAATATGATTACAGTCATGTAAAATGGGTTCACTCCCTAGGTGCCGGTGTTGACCGATTTTTATTTAAAAAAAACTGGAATGAAGAGGTTTTATTAACCAGAACAGTTTGTTCGTTTGGACAAAGAATTGCCGAGTATTGTTTAAGCTATATCTTAAAAGATTTGCAGTTTCACGACCAATTTCAAGATTTAAAACGGCAAAAAAGTTGGCAGCCGAAAATTCCCAAATTATTAAATGAGCAAAAAGTGATGATTTTTGGAACCGGTGAAATTGGCCAAACAGCAGCAAAAATTTTTTCAATCCTAGGCATGGAAGTTTACGGGGTTTCATTAAGTGGAAACGAAAAAAAATATTTCAAAGAGGTCTTAACAGATGGCACCCAGTTTTCACGATTAAAAGAAATGAATTATATCATCAATACCTTGCCGTTGACGGAATTGACTTCTTACTTCTTTGATGAACGTGTTTTTAAACATTTAACCAATGCTGGCTTTATAAATGTCGGAAGAGGGGCATCACTTGATGAAACAGCGTTGTTGGAGGCAATAAATAAAAAACAGGTCAGATTTGCGGTCCTAGATGTCTTTGCTGAGGAGCCGTTACCTTTGGATAATCCATTATGGAATCATCCAAAGGTGTATATCACCCCGCATATATCGGCTGTTACCACACCTGAGGAAGGAATGGCCTGCTTTTTAGAAACGCTAAAAAATCTTGAAGAAAATAACCCCCTTCATAATCAAGTAGATATAAAAAGAGGTTATTAAAAAATCTGCTGACTGAAATTAGAATTATATGGTTGTCCTATACGAAAAGAACCGTATCTTCATATAATATTTTTACAATTATTTATTATTTTATATGGAGGTGAAAATAATGGACGATCAAGAACCAGACCAATTCCAGTATGAAGAAATAGAACCAATTGGGTTTGCAGCAAATTCTATTTTTTTTGTTATGTCCATTATCATTATTGCAATCGATTTAGTGGTGGGTAAGTAGGAATCTTATCATACAATTAGCTCCAGCACCTTAAAGGGCTGGAGCTTTTGCTAAGAAAATTAAGTTCATATACCGGAACTAACTGAGATGTTCCTTAGCAGGGATTGGAGTGTCAGCGGTCGCTGTAGTTGTAGCTTTCATTGTAATGTTTATAAGTTAGGATTCTTCAAAAGGGCTTACAATAGATAGGCCCTTTTTTTATTCATTTGCTTATTTCCCTAATGATCCGACAATTGTAGCCATTTCTAGCGTTTTTAACCTCCAGACATGTCGATGGAAAAACTGGAAACTTTCACAAGGCTGTAACAAGTACTCCGAGAAAATCGCTAAATTCGGGGATAATAGAAGTAGAAAGAAAATTTAAAAAACAAAAACCAATTGCATATTGAATTTACAAAAGAGGTGGAGGGAAATGGAAAAAAAGAAGTGGATTGCGATGCTTTTGGCAGGTGGAAGGGGAACGAGATTAGAGCAGTTAACCAACAACATCGTTAAACCGGCAGTTCCGTTTGGTGGAAAATACCGGATCATTGATTTTGCCTTGAGTAACTGTAAAAATTCAGGAATCGAAACAATCGGCATCTTAACACAATATCGCCCGCTTATCTTACATTCGCATTTAGGGAACAGTCAGCTTTGGAATTTGTATGACAGGGATGGCGGTTTAACGATTCTTCCTCCATATCAAAGAAATGATACCGGAATTGATTGGTATGAAGGCACCTCTCATGCAGTGTTTCAAAATATTGAATTTATTGATCAATACAACCCAGAGTATGTGGTTATTCTATCAGGCGATCAAGTTTATAAAATGGATTATTCGTTGATGCTTGAACAACATATGACCACAAATTCGGATTGTACCATTGCCGTTGTCGAGGTCCCATGGGAAGATGCCCGTCGCTTCGGACTTATCAAGATTAATAAGCCAACAAATAAAATCATGGATTTTGAGGAAAAACCGCTGCAACCTTCATCGAATTTAGCGTCGATGGGTATTTATATTTTTAATTGGCGGATTTTAAAAGAGTATTTGATACAGGATGAGCAAAAAGAATGTTCCCATAGAGATTTTGCCAAAGATATTATTCCTTCTATGCTTTCAGATGGATTGCAGTTATTTGTATACCATTTCCATAACTATTGGAAGGACGTAGGAACGGTGTATAGCTATTGGCAAGCTAACCTTGATCTTTTAAATAAAGAAAATAACATTTTCTTGCAAAATCCTGATTGGAAAATCTATACGGTCGAAAAAAATGCCCCACCTTTATATTTAGCAAAGAGTGCAAAGGTATATCATAGTATTTTAAGCGAAGGCTGTGAACTCGAAGGAACAATTGAGAAGTCTGTCCTATTTAGCGGGGTAAAAGTAGCAAAAGGCGCCTCCATAAAAAACTCCGTCATATTACCAGGAACAATAGTGGAGGAAAACGTCTGGATTGAAAATGCTGTAATTGGGAGCAATAGCTTTATTAAAAATGGTGTTATTATCGTCTCTAAGTCACCGGAGGAGCAATTAATGGTGGTTGGCAATTATCAAACAGTTGATCCAACAATTGAATCAAAAAAACTATTTTCAAGTAAAAAATCTGTTATGTCGTGAGTATACTTTGTAAATTACAATCTAACATAATTATATTATGTAAACCGTGTAATTAATTTAGAAAATTCTTAACAAGAAAGGATCCCTAATGTATAATATGTTTCATTAATTACTAGAAAGGTAAATATTATGAACGCATATTTTAAAGATCAAATTACACAGTTTAAACAGCAGAATCAAAATCGCGGACGACTTTTAGTCAGCTGCCCTGATCAACCGGGGATTGTTTCTGCGATCTCGAATTTTTTATTTTATTATAATGCTAATATCATTGAGTCCAGTCAGTATTCAACCAATCCTGAGGGTGGGGTTTTTTTCATCCGTATAGAGTTTGAATGCCCATTATTAAAAGAAAAAGCGGCTGAAATGAAACAAAAGTTTACAGAAATTGCTGCCAAGTTTTCCATGGAATGGAGCTTAACTCCTGTTTATAAAGTGAAAAAAGCAGCTATTTTTGTATCAAAAGAACTACACTGTTTACAGGAGCTATTATGGGAATGGCAAAGTGGCGATCTAATGACAGAAATTGCTTTAGTAATTGGGAACCATGAAGAGGCAAGAGATGTGGTAGAAGGCCTTAATATTCCATTTTATTATATTCCAGCGAACAAAGAAATTCGTGAGCAGGTGGAAGAAAAACAGCTGCAGTTGCTCCAGGATTATGAAGTAGATGTCATTGTTTTAGCGCGCTATATGCAAATTTTAACCTCGAGATTTGT
This sequence comes from Neobacillus pocheonensis, assembly GCF_050477905.1. Lineage (NCBI taxonomy): Bacteria > Bacillati > Bacillota > Bacilli > Caryophanales > Bacillaceae > Neobacillus > Neobacillus pocheonensis. The sequence continues at coordinate 55,080 of NZ_JBCNAD010000008.1, forward strand.
GGCAGCGAATCCCAATAAAATTATTAATATCCATCATTCTTTCTTGCCTGCCTTTATTGGAGCAAGACCGTATGAACGGGCATACGACCGTGGAGTTAAATTAATCGGAGCCACTTCTCATTATGTGACCAATGATTTGGATGAAGGTCCAATTATTGAACAGGATATTGCTCGAGTCGACCACCGTGCCAACGTCGACACTCTTAAGAAAATTGGCCGCTCCATCGAACGTAGTGTTTTGGCACGGGCTGTAAAGTGGCATATAGAGGACCGGATTATTGTTCATCAAAATAAAACGATTGTATTCTAAAATAGGAAAGGTCTTTGTCTTTAAACTAATTGAGGCAAAGGCCTTTTTAATTTTTTTTTTTGATAGCGCTTTAAAAATGTTAAAGAATTGTTCACTTCTGAAGGAGAAATAAAGGAGTAAAATGAACATATGATAATAAATTGTGAAGAGATTCACAAATACAAATATCTCATTTGACTGAGCAGACAGCCCAGAATGATGAGCAGAGGTGATCAGCAATGGCTGGACTTTCTATTAGTGCGTTGTTAATTAGATTTCTTTTAGGGGGGCTCGCAGTAGTAGCTTCCACAATTGTCGCGAGAAGATTAGGTGAAAAGGCAGGAGGAATATTCGCTGCATTCCCTGCGGTCTTTTTAGCGGCCTTATTAACTGCAGGTATAGATTTAAAAGGTGAAGAATTAGTTTCCCAATCGATCATGCTATCCAAAGGTGCCATTGTCGGGATGGGAATCAATATATTTGTGGCTATCCTTGCCGGGTACCTGTTAAAAAAACACGGGTGGAAAATGGGACTGATTCAAGCACTAGGATGTTGGTTGGTTATGTCAGTAGTGGTTGTTGTCATCACGGCTTCACATTAAGAAAGGGTGTTACACATGAATAAAGATTTACTTTTACGTTTCCTATTAGGCGGCACAGCCGTCATGGCTAGCTATTTGATTATAGTGATTTCGCCTTGGGAAATCCTCGGAGGAATCTTTGCAGCATTTCCAGCTGTAATGATTACTGCCGTATTAATGGCAGGAATTTCTTCTGGAACCAAAAATGCGGCAAAAATTGCAAATGGATCCGTTTATGGAATGATTGGCGGAGTAATTTGTGCAACCACGGTTTTACTGTTTTTAAAACTTAGTCATAATTGGACGTTAAGCATGATTGTGGGCCTTCTTTTCTGGCTTGGCAGCTCGGTAATGGTGTCATCCTTAAGGGAGCGGCTAAAGGGCATCAAAATCAAACGCGGTAGTTTGATCATGGTATCGGAATCACGGTTAAGGCATCATAAATAAAATTCAGTTCTCTATATTCTTGCCAATTTATGTCCTCATGACGTCCACATGAGGACTATTTTTTATGTTTCTAATTGGAAGAAAATGAACAAAAAACCAAAGTCCTATTATGATAAAATGAAAGAAAAAGGTCTTTCATCTGGGGGGGACATGACAAGTGGGGAAGCACAAAATATTAGCTGTTTTAAAGAAAGAGTTAGTAATCGCCCTTGGGTGTACGGAACCGGTAGCAATTGCTTTAGCTGCGGCAACCGCTAGAAGCTATGCGAACGGTCAAATTCAAGCAATAATGGTAAAAGCGAGTGGAAATATCATTAAAAATGCAAAATCCGTTGGGATTCCAGGGATGACGGCAAAAGGTCTTGAGTTTGCAGCAGCATTGGGAGCAGTGGCGGGTGATGCAAATAAAAAGTTAGAAATTTTAGAAGGTCTTACATTGGATGATGAACAGTCAGCATTATTACTCATAGAAAAAGGAATTGTATCTGCTGGCCAAGCCGATACTCCCAAAAGACTTTATATTGAAGTTATAATAGAAACAGATCAGCAAACTGCAAAAGTGGTTATTTCTGATAATCATAGTAATATTACTTTAATCGAGGTAGATGGGAAAGCCGTGTTCCTAGGAGGATGTGAGAATATCGGCATCCAAACGGATGATGAAGAATTAGAAGCACTTACTATTGATGAAATTTATGATTGGGTGTTAACAACGGACGTAAACGACCTATTTCTAGTAAAAAAGAGTATCGATTTGAATCGTTTTATTGGCATAGAAGGACTTTCCGGGGACTATGGATTAAAAGTGGGTAAAACAATACAAGAAAATGTAAAAAAAGGCATTCTTTCGGACGATATTGCTACTGCCGCCATGTCATTAGCAGCCGCCGGCTCAGATGCCAGAATGGCAGGTTCAACCCTACCAGTGATGGCGAATACCGGGAGTGGAAATCAGGGAATTGCTGTAACACTTCCCGTTGTTGCCGCTGCTGAAAAGCTGCAAGTATCCGAAGAAAAAATGATTCGAGCGGTTGCACTTAGCCATTTAATTACCATTCATATCAAATCAAAATTTGGCCGCCTTTCTGCCTTATGTGGTGTAACTGCTGCGGGAATGGGTGCGAGTGGTGCGATTGTGTATTTACTTAATGGGGGACTTCAGCAAGTTAAAGCAGCGATTCAAAATACGATCGGTAACGTATCAGGAATGATTTGTGACGGGGCCAAGGCAGGCTGTGCGATGAAAGTCTCGACCTGTTCAAATGTTGCTGTCCAATCGGCACTGTTAGCGCTAAACCATCAAGAGATACAATCGACCGACGGGTTTATTCATGATGATGTAGAAAAGAGTATCGAAAGTTTCTGCAAACTTGGAAATGAAGGTACACGCCAAACAGATGAACTCATTTTAAAATTAATGATGGAAAAATAGAAGGTTAGCCATTTGGTTAACCTTTTTTTATCTGAAAAATGGAACATTTTAGAGGTTTAGATAAAATTTTGTTGAAATTGTAAAGAGGATAAAATTTTATTGGAGGGGTGGGCAATTTGGAAGATATTCAATATGCTTTTTTGGACGAATTGGGCGATTATAGTTTTGCATTTGATCACATGAATGTTTCAACCCACTTTTTAATCGTTGCCATTCTGGTAAAAGGTTCAAATAAAGTGTTACTTGAAACGGAATTGGAAAAGCTAAAACCCTTTATGAATGATGATAATCAAACTTTAGAAATATTAAACAGCCTAAAAGATCTACCATTCAGTATATATGCCTATGTAATTGATAAAAGAAAAATAAGAGAAGATTTCGGTATTATGCATAAAACACCATTTTTTAAATATTTAAATAGAATGGTTCATGAAGATTTAAATAGAACTTTTGATCAGCTTGATTTAGTTGCAGACGACCAAGAAACGAAACCTTTTTTGAGAGAATTTAAAAATTACATCCGGTCAAACAGTATTCCGGACTTATTCAATTATTCCACCTTTGGATTCAATAACAGTCAGTCCGATATCATACTTCAATTAGCAAACCAAATCGCGTCAGCCCTTTCAAAAGGGTATGATCGTACCCATTTTTCTGGACTGTACCGTTCTTATTTAAAAATCTTCAAAAACAAAATAGCTGCCATTAATTTATTACCCCGTGACTACAGAAACTTTCTTCATGATTACACTTCAGACAACTATGGCTCCAAACACGACGAGATCATTATTAGACAAGCTGTAAATCTAACTTATAAGTATATCGATAAACATCAAAAAACTGAAGAGGATGATGAAAGGCTCCGCATTGATTTTCTCAAGTTTCTATTATTTAATTTGAAAGAAAATCCTGATGAATACGTGTATACGGAAGAAATTTTAGAAAATCTTAATGCTATTCGAGACTTGAAAATGAATCCACATAACTTTAGATCCAATATTGTTTCAAAGCTTCGAGATAGTGGTCTATTAATTGCCAGCAGCAATAAAGGCTATAAATTACCGGTATGCTTAAATGACCTATATGACTTTGTAAATCTTTCCAGTTTAACCATTCATCCGATGATCCAAAGAATATCTAAGTGCAGAGACCAAATCTTGCATGCTACTAACAACGAAATCGATATCCTTGAACAAAAAGAATATGATTACCTGAAAAAAATCATTGAAATGCAAAAAGTGACCTCAGTACTAGGATAAATTGTTCTTGTTGGATGAATATGGAAAAATATATTATAATCTTGTAAGACTAAACACAGAAAGCAGGTTCAATGAAATGGATTATGTGAAGCTTGGCAATACTGGAATGGATGTATCACGACTTTGCTTAGGCTGCATGAGTTTTGGCGTTCCTGAACGCGGAGCTCATTCATGGGTTTTAAACGAGAATGAAAGCATTCCGCTGATAAAAAAAGCTCTTGAATCTGGCATTAATTTCTTTGATACGGCCAATGTTTATTCAGATGGTACGAGTGAGGAAATTGTTGGTCGAATTTTGAAAGAGCATGCAATACGAGATGAGATTGTGATTGCGACGAAGGTCCACGGCCGCATGCATGAAGGTCCGAATGGAGCAGGTCTTTCTCGTAAAGCCATTATGGCAGAAATGGATAATAGTCTGAAAAGGCTTGGAACTGATTATGTAGACCTTTATCAAATCCATCGATGGGACTATCAAACTCCGATCGAAGAAACGATGGAAGCCTTACATGATGTCGTGAAGTCTGGAAAGGCAAGATACATTGGCGCATCCTCCATGTTCGCATGGCAGTTCCTTAAGGCCTTACATATTGCTGAGCGAAATGGATGGACCCGGTTTATATCCATGCAAAACCACTTGAACCTCCTCTACAGGGAAGAGGAACGAGAGATGCTTCCACTATGCAAAGAGGAAAAGATAGGAGTTATTCCGTGGAGTCCACTTGCAAGAGGAAAGCTAACTCGAGATTGGGCGGAAGAAACGGCGCGATCGGAAACAGATGAATTCGGCAAAAAGCTCTATGCTGCAACAGACGAGGCAGACCGAAAAGTCGTTGAACGTGTAGCGGAAGTAGCCGAGAAACGAGGAGTGCCGCGAGCTCAAATAGCTCTTGCTTGGGTACTGCAGAAAGAACCTGTATCCGCACCTATTATCGGAGCAACGAAAATGCATCATCTGGAGGATGCGGTGGCCGCACTTTCGATAAAATTAACTCCTGAAGAAATATCCTACATGGAAGCACCGTATGTGCCTCATCCGGTTTTGGGATTCAATTAATATTTTTTCAAGCCATCCATTGTCAGGATGGCTTGAATTTTGCTCATCTACCTATATAATTGCCGATTTAAAAGATTTAAGATAATAATGGTATAGTAGTTACATAATCCATCAGTCATAATGGAGGGAGTCGGAAAAATGAATGAATTACTTGTGGCGTTTAAGCAAACAAAATATAAAGTACCTGGTCACGGTCCAAGAAACCTTCATGTTCTGAAAAAAGCATTAATGGATCTGGAAGATCAAATGGAAAGTGAAATGTATGGCAAGGGAAAGATAATTGTAGAATTCCATGAGAAAATGGCCAATTTTTTAGGGAAGGAAGCAGCGGTTTTTTTTCCGAGCGGTACCATGGCCCAGCAAATTGCCCTACGTATTTGGTGTGATCAAAAAGGCATCAAAAGGGCAGCCTATCATCCTTTAAGTCATTTAGAGATTCATGAGGAAAATGGACTAAAAGAACTTCATCAGATTGAAACAGTATTACTGGCGGATAAAAACAGAGTGATAGAATTCGAAGATGTTGTGGGTATGGAGGAGGAAGTTGCCTGTTTGCTGCTTGAATTACCGCAGCGAGAGATAGGCGGACAGCTCCCAGACTATTCAACACTGGAAGCCATTTCCGCTTATTGTAAGGAAAAAGGCATTAAATTACATTTAGACGGGGCAAGACTTTTGGAAATTCTGCCTTATTATGAAAAGACAGCTTCAGAGGTTTGCAGTCTATTTGATAGTGTTTATATTTCTTTTTACAAAGGAATTGGCGGGATTGCCGGAGCAATTCTTGCAGGAGATACATCCTTTATCGAGGAATCAAAAGTATGGAAAAGGCGCCATGGTGGGGATTTAATTAGCCTTTATCCGTATTTCCTTAGCGCAGATTATTATTTCGATAAACGGGTTGGCAAAATGGAACAGTATTATGCTGAGGCAAAGGAACTCGCGCATTTCTATAATCAATGTGATGGTGTTTCAACCATTCCTCAAGTGCCGGTTTCTAATATGTTTCATGTTCATTTTGATGCGCCCGCTAAAGTAATGGAGATTATTTTAGCAGATATCTATAAGGAATCCGGCATTGGTCTTTCTGCTTATGTTAGGGAAGTGAGCAAAACAGCTAGTTATTTTGAGATTGGTATTGGAGATTTATATGCCGAAGTTCCGGATGATGAATTAATAGAAGCTTTTAAACTCCTGGATAAAAAGATGAAAAGTAGAAATGAACTACATAAAAGAGATTAAGGACACTTTTGAAAGAAAGCCAATGTAAAGTGTCCTTTAGAAAAAGAAACTTGGATTAAAATTCTGAAAATTCAAATTAACAATTGACAATTTCCTATTTTTTGGACTAGATTTAAATTGTGATGTAAACATCAGAGGAAACAATTTGCGAATCATATCCATTCACTCTCAAATAAAGAAGAGGAGTTGGTTTTATGTTTGCCCCATTAACACCGTTAGACTGGAAACGGCGGGCGGTGAAATATTATCCGAATAAAATAGCCGTTATCGATGGAGACAAGGAATTTACATACCAAGAATTTAGCAGACGTGTAGATCGTTTATCTGCTGCCTTAGAGAAAGTGGGAATTGGAAAAGGCGACCATGTTGCGGTAATGCTGCCGAATACCCATTACATGTTAGAGTGCTTTTACGGCATCTGTCAGCTTGGCGCTGTAATGGTGCCTCTAAACTATCGGCTTTCAGACAGCGACTTGGAATACATCATCCTTCATAGTGATTCAAGAATGCTAATCGTTGATGAAGAATTTTGTGGACCAATAGAAAAAATTATCGATAATCTTTCTTTAGAACAAATTGTAATTGTACCCGTTCCGGGTCAGAAAACCTCATTAAATGGACTTGATTATGAGGCTTTTCTTGATCATGCACCCGAAGAAGTTGAAACTCCAGCGGTTGAGATTGATGAAAATCAGCTTCTTACACTAAATTATACCAGTGGTACCACTTCCAAACCTAAAGGGGTCATGCTAACCCATCGTGGTAATTATCTGAATGCTGCCAATTTCATGTACCATTTGAGAGTAAATCACGATGATGTATATCTTCACACCTTGCCGATGTTCCATGCGAATGGCTGGGGCGGCGTCTGGGCAATTACTGGTGCCGGGGCTACCCATGTGTGCTTACGAAAAGTTGATCCCCCTCTTATTCTCGAATTATTTGAGTCTAAAAAAATCTCACTATTATGCGGAGCACCAACAGTTGTCAATATGCTGGTGAATGAGCCAAAAGCAAAGGAAATTCAATTTAATACGAACCCACGGATGGCAACGGCAGGTGCACCACCAGCCGCAGCTTTGATTAACAAAGCCCAGGAGATTCTTGGCTTAAATATGATTCATGTGTATGGTTTGACGGAAACTTCGCCATTCATTTTGTATTGTGAGTGGAAAAAAGAATTTGATTTAAGGTCCGCCGATGAGCAAGCAGCGATAAAGGCAAGACAAGGAATTGAACTTGCTTTTAATGGAGAAACAAAGGTTGTTCATCAAGACGGGGAAGAAGTAGCTTGGAATGGAGAAGAATTGGGCGAAATCATTACCCGTGGAAACGTCGTCATGGCAGGCTATTACAAGGATCCTGTTACGACCGCGGCAGCCATTAAGGATGGTTGGTTCCATACGGGTGATTTGGCAGTGACACATCCAGATGGATTCATTGAGATTCGTGATCGAGCAAAAGATTTGATTATCTCCGGTGGTGAAAATATTTCTTCTACAGAGGTTGAGGGTGTTTTATATCGACATCCCGATGTATTAGAGTGTGCCGTAATTGCCATTCCTGATGAAAAATGGGGCGAAGTACCAAAGGCCATTATTGTTCTTCAGCCAGGGGCCAACGTGTCAGAAGAGGAAATCATTCAATTTTGCCGCTCGAATATGGCACACTTTAAAGCGCCAAAAGCAGTTGAATTTGTGAAAGCACTGCCAAAAACAGCTACCGGTAAACTTCAAAAATATCGTTTGCGGGAAATGTACTGGACTGGGCCAAAGCGAGTGAATTAATAGTTAGTGTTATAGCCTCGCTATTAAAAATAGCGGGGCGATTATTTTTTGAGGACAATGAGTGATGAATATCACCTCTAAATGGTTTTGGTCATTTTAAAATAAATTAAGAAGAGGTGATTGCTTTGGGGAAAAATTGGTCGATAGCATTTGAACATGATGAGTATGAAAATAATCTGGAATTAGTCATTAAGGATGCCATTGAAGCAGTTAAAAAAACAACAATAGGATTTTATGTCAACGTAGTCACGCCTGCCAACTTTGGAAATCCTGATGATTACTTAACTAAAGAATTGATATCCATCTTCGGGGATGAAATTAAGTTAAAATTTATTGATCAATGCGGCTGCGGAGGATATGTGCTAAGAGTATGGAAAAACAATTAGAGGATCTAACTTTTTTACAAAATTCCAATATTACGTTCTGCGGAACATCACGATCCATTTAGAAATTTATTTTCCTTAATTTAAAGGTCATTCCTAACTTATTTAAAAAGAGGAATGACCTTTTTGTATGACTTCCATTACTCCTCAACTGACAAATGTTTTATGTCCTCAATACTGTATACCGCCTGTTTAAACCATTCTAGGTTTCCAGCGAACCTTGCGGTACATGGAAATTGAAGGTTTTTTGCCCACTTGCCCTGGATGCATTTAATGGAACCCATATATACAGGCTGATTGTTTTCTAATTCCTGGTATGTTGCATAATTGGGAAGTAATTCGAAACGGTAGCCTTTTGCTAGGGAATCAAAATAATTTTTTGAAACGATTTCTTTCATATTCTCATAGGTATCTTCATCTAAACCGAATCGAATGACTGCCGAACCATCCGAGAGTGTAACTTTCATTTTGACAAAAGGATTATGGATGCCTTTAGAAACGGACAATATCTCATAATTTCTCTTTACATTCATCAAACATCCCCCCTAATAACATGTATATTACCAGCTTTGAGATCAATCACTATGTATTTTTTTGCAATGTCTTTATCTCTCTAAGTCTTAAGACTGATAGGAAAATCAAGCTCTAGCGCAATTATGAAACACATTGAAAAAAGGTAAGATGAAATCAAGAAAAGGAAAACTTACCAAAAAGCGCAATAAAGGAGGAAATAAAATGAAAAAGGTTGGATTATTTTTAGCAGGAGGTCTTGCAGCCATCATCTTACTCAATACCATTGCTCCAATGGTCGCATTACTCATTAGTCTTGTGATTCTATATTTCATCTATAAACAGTTTTTGAAGGTGGAATCACTAGGTTGGAAGATTGCATTAGTCGTTTTGGGCTTAGTGGTTCTTGGCTCAACAATCCATAACATCCCAGCTTTAATTGGAGTAGCGGCAGCATATGTTTTGTATCTTGTTTATAGAAACTGGAATGAGAACAAAAAGGCTGCTTTTAAGAATGAAGATCCATTCGCAAATTTCGATAAGCAATGGAATGAATTAAAAAAATAATAATTTCAAAGGAGATTATGAACATGTCAAACTTATTAACAAAAATAAAAGATATTATCGTCGCTGATTTGAATGAAACTCGTAATCAAAAAGGCAGCCAAAATCCGATAGCGAAGCTTAATCAATATCTACGCCAATGCGAACAAGAAACGGAAAAGGTTGGCAGGCTTGTGGAACGCCAAACTCGGTTGAAGGATGAATTTTTAAAAGAATTTAATGAGGCTGCTGAGTTAGCCGAAAAAAGAAAGCATCAGGCGGAAATTGCGTCAAATGCAGGGGAAATAGAGCTTTATCAATTTGCTATAACTGAGCAGCAGCAATATTCAGAACGTGCCGAGCGGCTAAGTGCTTCACTTGTTCAAGTAGCGGACCAACTCAACGAATTGGAAAGAAAATTTGATGAGATGAAACGAAAATTGAAGGATATGCATCTTCGTCGGATGGAATTGATGGGCAGGGAAAACGTAACACGTGCCAATCTAGGTATGAATCAGGTATTAGAATCTAGCTCTTACACAGACAAATCATATTCAAAGTTCAAGGACATTGAAAATTATCTTGATCGATTAGAACAAAAGGTGAAAAGTTCCTTAAATCGCAGCACCATTGATGATCAGATAGCAAAATTAGAAAAAGAAGTAGCTGAGAAATTGAATCTAAAAAAAGAATAAAAGTAATTGTTAAGAAAGGCCATATAAGCTATTAATGGTCTTTCTTTTATTTTAGAAAAGTTGATTAATTTTAGAATTATTCAAGTTGTGGGCAGCATAATGTTTGAATAGGAAGATCTAAAAAAGGGGCTGGTTGCTATGAATAGGAATAAAAATATGCCTCTAATCATTTTTTTGTGTAGTCTTTCATTGATCTATCTTGTTATCAATGCAATCCGCCATATTACCATTTACGTAGTGTATAGTTCAGGAGTAGGTCCAATTTTTATTTTAGGGATCATAATATTTATTGTTATTTTTCTTTATATTAAAGGAAAGGCTTGAGATTTGTAGAATTAAAAGTGGATGGTAAAATTCATTGAAAATTGGATGGTAAATAATTGGTTCATTTATTTTATACTATAATTAGAATCTATCATTAACACTCGTCCAATATAGGATAAATATAGAATGTCTTAAGAGGTGCACCATGAATGTAATGTATGCTTTGGTCATTTTGATTGTTGTTATTGCTGTTGTTTCAACACTTCTTACAACTGGAAAAGGTGATGAAAACTATAGGAGTTCTACAAGAAGAAACACTACTAATCTAACATTAATTTATGTGGTTATTATTCTCGTAGCACTTTTTGCTCTTGCCATATATATTAGGTTCTTTGCTTAATTCTATGAATTTTTACCTATTGTCACTTTATGGCGATAGGTTTTTCTTATTGAATGCTTACTTGTTTGACATAATGGATTAATAAGTAATAATAAGAAACAATAATGAGTATGAACTATCTAAGAAGGAATGTAAGATATGGATTGGAAACCAGATCGAAAAGCGAAAAAAGCAATCTATAAACAGCTTGCTGAATTTATTGAAAATGGAATTGCAGATGGTACATTTCCGCCAGATAAGCCATTGCCTTCTGAAAGGTTTTTGGCTAAAGAACTTTATATAAATAGAAGTACAGTCGTTGCTGCCTATGACGAGTTGGAATCAAACGGGCTTATTCAAAGAAATAGAGGAAGCGGGACGACCATTAGTAAGGATATTTGGGGGATTACCAAAAAACGAATTCCAAGCTGGAACAGGTATATTGAGGCTGGTTCTTTTTTACCTAATCTACCAGTTACCCAGAGGATTCGAAGAGAAGCAGCTTCACATAAACTGATTAATTTAGCTAGCGGAGAATTGTCAGAAGATCTTTTCCCACTTAAATCGTTAAGAGAGATAACTTCTACAAGGGCTTTTATCGGAAGCTTAGGATATGATCATCCACTGGGCAATGCGATTTTAAGAAAAACGATTTCACAGCATGTAAAGCAGTTTCGGAGAATTGATACTAATCCCTCATCAATCCTAATCACGTCCGGAGCACAGCAAGCTTTACATCTTGTTGTCCAATGTTTGTTAAAACCAGGAGATGCTGTTGCTCTAGAAGATCCTTCCTATCATTATAACCTGCCGATATTTAAATCTGCAGGACTTAAAACATACTTTTTACCAATGGATAAAGATGGAATGAATCCGGATGCTTTATTGACATTACATAAAAAACATCGAATCCGAATGATTTTTTTAAATCCAGCTTTTCAAAATCCGACTGGGGCATTACTTTCCAAGGATCGGCGAAAAACAATATTGGAACTATCATCTGAACATGGGATTCCCGTTGTGGAAGATGATCCATACAGTTTAATGTCTTTTACTGGAGAAGAAGTCTCCACTCTTAAATCCATAGACGTTCACGGGAATGTTTTATATATTAGTTCATTATCGAAAATCGTTGCATCAGGGCTGCGAATTGGCTGGATAATTGGTCCAAAAGCTGTTATCGAAAGATTATCTGATGCTAAACAACAAATCGATTTTGGCCATTCCAGCTTTACCCAATGGATTGCGAATGATTTTTTAGAATCAGCGGATTTTCAATCTCATATGAAAAATTTAATAAGACAATTAGAAAAGAGAAGGGATCAAATTGTCGCCAGTCTCCGATTTTATTTAAAGGACCAAGTAGATTTTTTCATTCCTCAAGGCGGAATTCACTTATGGTGCAAGATTAATAAAGATTTCAATGAAGTGGTATTGTTGGAAGAATCCATCAAAAGAGGAGTTATATATGCCCCAGGTTCAACACTAGGTTCTAAAAAGGAATTTGTCCGTTTTACTTTTTCCAGAGAGAAGGAAGAATTTATAGACGAAGGAATAAAAAGGTTTGCTGAGGCGCTTAATGCTGTAGAAAAATAAAGTTAGGCATGGACCACGTCCATGCCTATTATTTAATTTGCTATCCCTTCGTTTTTCGTAAAACAGTAATAAATCCATCTAATATCTCATGGCTAACATAGAAACCTTTGCGCTTATAAAACTCCAAGGCATCATCATTGCCATTGGAGACAAAAATGAAATAATCCTCGACACCCTCAAATTGCTGCAGCCACTTCATAGACATATTAAATAGTTTAGAACCAACCCCATATTGTCGGTACTCTTCTTTAATATAAAATTGAGATAAACAGCCTACATTTTCTTTCCTAACAGAAGATAAGTCAAAAAAAGTGGCAAAATCATTGGAATAGGTTTTTTTGGGAGAGACATTTGAATACACATAACCTGCAATTTTATCTTCATCTTTCACAATTACAGTATAATTGTGAAGCGCGCTTTTTATCGAAGGCACCATCCTTGTATCAAAATTCATAGTATCAAATAATTCCGGTGTTATGTTGGCCTTCGACTTTTGGAATGCCATAAGTTCATTACATAAATCGCGACAGTATTCTATATCGTCATCCGAAATGACTTCATAGGTTAAGTTCATTTTTTCACTCCTCTATGGCTAGATCAAACCAAGCCGCTCCAAACCGTGGCGGACTCCATCTTCCTCGGCGGCGAGCGTTACCATGTTAGCGGCACTTTTCACTTCATCCCGTGCAGCCCCCATCGCCACACCCATTCCAACCAAAGAAAGCATTTCAATATCATTCAATCCATCCCCAAAGGCAACGGCTTCATCAGGGGCGATTCCAAGCTTTTCAAATAGTTTCGTTATACCCACTGCTTTGTTTGACTGTGACAAATTCACATCACAAGTTTTGGCTCCAGAACTCCATCTTCTGAAATCTAATTCTGGTATCTTGGTTTGATATGATAACTCCTCCTCCATATCACAATGAAGGAACAATTGATAAATATCCTGGTCCATCCAATATTGAGGCGGGGCAAGTTCAGGCTTCCATGGTTCGTGGGAGTAGGCCTCCATTACGAAGGGATGGCTAAGGTCGGTAGCTTTAAAACTCGTTCCTCCTAAAAAGGTGAGCGGATGCTGATAATCATTTGACATAAGATGAACCTTTTTTAGCACATCTTTCTCAATGGCATTCTTGTATATTTCTTTTCCTTCATGAAATACATACGAACCATTAAAAAAGACCATTGAGTCGACCCCGATTTCCTTAAGGATGGATTCTGAAAAATAAGGGGCTCTTCCAGTAGCAATGACCACTTTCATGTTTTTTTCTCTTAACTGCTTGATTGCATCCCTTGTTGCAGGGCTAAGTGTTTTTCCATGCGGAAGTATGGTTCCGTCAATATCGAAGATGACAACTTTAAAATTCATTTTACACACTCCTAAGATGTAGATCTTTCTTTGTGAGCAAAAATATATAGCACATTATAACATGATTAATTAAAAAGGTTGTAATAATAGAGGTTTTGAAGTGTACGGCACTGTAAATGAATAGTCATTAAAGGTTCATAATTCATTTAAAAATATTTATTCAAACAATTGTATAATTTATAAAAGTTACACACATATATTTTTTTCTTATTTTTTGATTGTTAACAATTTGAATATTATCAAAGAGAATATAAGTGTATTTACGTAGGGAGGAGGGTGGCTGCATGAGTGGGAGCTTACAGCAAAAGCCTTATGAGGAAGACTTAACAACTTTACCTTTAATTACGAAAGAGTTAGCGGACCTCAAATTCGCGTTGGACCAATCCAGTATTGTGGCCGTCACAGATGCAGCAGGAAAGATCATTTACGTAAACGACCAATTTATTAAGGTTTCAAAGTATAGTGAAAAAGAATTAATAGGTCAAGATCATAGAATGATTAATTCAGGATATCACTCCAAACAATTTTTCCAGCAGATGTGGAAAACAATTCGTTCAGGGAAAGTTTGGAAGGGTGAAATTCGAAATAAGGCAAAAGACGGTAGTTTATATTGGGTACATGCTACAATTATTCCAATTATGAATTCAGAAGGTGTACCCGAAAGATATATTGCCATAAGAACAGAAATAACTGAACGTAAAGTTTTTGAAGAACAAGCATTATATCTCGCATATAATGACGAATTAACGAACTTGCCTAATCGGAGGAAATTCAAGAAAGATTTAAAAGAAAAAATGGAAACGTTAACAGATGATGACAATGGTTTATCTGTTATCTTTTTAGATTTGGACCGCTTTAAGTATATCAATGATACAAAAGGGCATGCGTTTGGAGATTATGTATTAAAATCAGTTGTGAGCAAAATGATGACACAATTAGATACCCAAGCAAGAATGTACCGCTTAGGTGGTGATGAATTTACGATTATTTTTGAAAGTTCCCATTATCAAGAAGTAGAGGAGCAAGCTAATCGACTTCTCCATTTATTCAATTCTCCATTCAGATTCGGTGATGATGATTACTTTTTATCCCTAAGTATCGGAATAAGTGTCTATCCCTTCCACGGAGAGAATTTCGATTCACTTGTGAAAAGTGCAGACATTGCCATGTATCGTGCAAAAGAATTAGGCGGAAATCGAGTGGAGTATTATACATGTGATTTAATAAAAGATATCGAACAAGAAATGATGTTAGAGAATGAGTTAAGGAAAGCAATCGATCGGAATGAATTTACTGTTGTGTACCAGCCGAAGGTCAATCTAGCCAATCAATTGATTGTTGGTGTAGAGGCTTTAATTCGTTGGAATCATTTGGAGCTGGGAATCATCCCGCCGATCCAATTTATTCCATTGGCAGAGAAAACAGGTCTAATTATCCCCATCAGTCAATTTATTCTGCAAAAAGTTTGTCAGGATATGATGAAATGGAAGAATGAAGGCCACGTGCCAATTAGGGTTGCCATTAATTTTTCTCCTACCTTGTTTGCGGAAAACAATTTAATAAATTTCGTTAAACAAGTTCTACAAGAAAGTAATATAAATCCTTGTGATTTAGAGCTAGAAATGACAGAAATTGTCATGATAAATCATGAGTCCGCACTTATAAAAATAAACGAGCTAAAATCGTTGGGAATTCACATTTCTATTGATGATTTCGGAACAGGATTTTCATCATTAAGTCACTTAAAACGGTTTCCAATCGATACATTAAAAATTGATATTTCGTTTATTAGAGAAATCGGAAACAGCCCGGAAGATAATGCGATGGTCAAAACCATTATCGACATCGCCAATAATTTAGGGCTTAATGTTGTGGCAGAAGGAATTGAGACAAAAGAACAATTTGAATTTCTTGCAAATAACAAATGCACGGAAGGACAGGGATATTTTTTCAGTTACCCTGTAACAAGCGAAGAAATAGAAGAAATAATTTTATTTCCTGAAAAAGTTCGAATGATATAACAAAAAGGTTGTTAGAATGAGATGAATTTATTCTAATAACCTTTTTATGTTCTTATAGAAACATCGTTCCCGCAACCATAAAGCTTACCAGCGAACCAAAAATTAAACCCACGGCAGCAAAGAACATTAAAATGGAGCCATGAAATTTACTTCTTTCAAAATAAGTTAATAATCCTATACAGAATGCAATGGCCCCGAACAGTAGAGGAATAAAAACGAGGGAAATCAGGAAGAAGGCCCACCCAACGATTGGATAGACAATTCCCAGTTTTTTGAGTGAACCATGTCCTTCATGTTGAATGGTTAAACTCCCACAATTTTGACAAACGTTGCTAGCAGCCATTTCGAAAGGTCCACCTTGCGAATGATTCATTTGTTCCACTCCATTTCATCATTTTTTAATTTCCGTAATGTGAAAGTCAAATAAGAATATTTTCTGGGGGTAGTTAACTGGCTAGGTGTGAAGACATTGGAGGATGTGTTCGTTGACTATTCTAAATATACTGAAAATTTACTCTTAGATTACCATAATTTTAAAAAATTTCAAGTAATGTGCAATAAAAAATAATTTTTCGAAAAATTATTTAGAAATAAAATGGTGATGCGGAAAATGGTAAAATAAAAAGACGTGGAGAAAAGGAGATAAGCGAAATGAACAATATTGAAATAATAGCTCGCAGAATACTAGGCTGGAAGTTAAATAGATGGGACAGATGGTATGATTTTGAAAAGGATCTTTTCATTTCTGTTTCTGACTTTCAACCTGAGCAAAACATTGACCATGCGATGCTAATCGTTGAAAGATTAAAAGAACTTGGGTTTACATACACGACAAATGGTGTTTCCGAAGTCCGTTTTAATAATGTCTGCGAAACCGGTGAGACACTGGCACAAGCAATTACTAATGCCGCCTTCTCCATCGCTGATAACAGTTCAATAGATGAAGGCTGGCTGTAAAAAGAGTCACAGGAGGAGAATTTTTTTGAAAAGGAAACCAATTATTGGCATCACAGGTGCCTATGTAAAACATAACGATTATATGGAAGGTGTCTATGTGCACCATGATTATCATAAAAGTGTGGCAGCCAATGGAGGAATTCCCATCATCCTTCCTTATATAAATCAAGAAATAGCAATAGAAATGCTGTCATTATGTGATGGAATTATCTTAAGTGGGGGAGAGGACGTTGATCCACAATTTTATGGGCAGGATCCACAGCTCCATCTAGGGCCAACTATACCTGAGAGGGATTTGGTAGAGATTGCCATTGTTAAGTATGCAATTCAAAATAATATCCCACTACTTGCGATTTGCAGGGGTGTGCAAATTTTAAATGTTGCTTTCGGCGGAACATTAATCCAGGATATCCCGAGTCTGTTGGAAGACCCAATCCAGCACTCTCAGAAAATCGATCGAAGTCGAGATACCCATTGGGTGACAATCTCTAAAGATAGTAAGTTATTTCAGGTAATTGGTTCTGAGCGAGTTCGGGTCAATAGTCTTCATCATCAGGCAATTGATAATGTAGCAAGCAATTTACGTATTGTCGCTCAGGCAGCAGACGGGGTCATTGAAGCAGTCGAGTCGATTCATCCTACTACTTTTATGGTAGGGGTTCAGTGGCATCCAGAATCGATGGCAAGCACAAATGAGCCGATGAATAATTTGTTCGTAGAATTTATAAAAAACTGCACGAAGGTTCCTGCACTTTAAGGATTAAAAAATGGACATTAACCCAATTGGTTGATGTCCATTTTTTAATCCTTTAATTTATCGAGAATTTCTTTTATATAATAGGCAGGAACAGCGGCTCCGATTATTTCCTTTGTTTTGATGGCAGGATTCTGCAGTGTGGCAAAGACTACTCCAACCACTTCTCCATTATGGTTAATAACTGGACTTCCGCTATTTCCTTTATAAATGGGAGCCTGGATCATCATAACTGGAACATTCCAGTCTTGTAAGATTACTTTTCCCATAATTGTCCCTTTTTTCGCGATTTGGTAATAGGCTAACGGGTTTCCGATAAAGGTAATTTTCTCGCCTTCCCATTTATCCCAATCTTCATCAACAGCAAGCGGCAAATAGGGGAGATTATTCTCCTTAATATCAATGATGGCAAGATCGAGGTCTGGATCACTTGCAATGACAGTCCCAATATAGGACTCTCCTGTTTTAAAATAAACATTTGCTTTTTGGGTATTGGCAACAACGTGTGCATTAGTCACAATGTATCCATCAGGCGTAATCGTGAAACCAGTTCCTTTTACTCCGTCCCATTTAATGGTTACGACTGATTTCTTGTATTCTATCACTTTTGGATTTTTCGATAACTCATTAGATACCTCGATAAATCGGATCGCGGGGATATTAAATACGTCAAACCACATGCCTAAGGTGCTTATTAGCATGGTAAAAACCATCAAAGAACTAATTATTTTAATGATAAATCGTTTATGCTTGCTTCTTTTGGCTTTTTCTATTTCCCATTCTCGGGCCTCTTCTTCACTAGGGAAAGCTGTCAAATCCATTTCTTCTTCGTTAAATTCTTTCTCCATTTGGAACCCCTCATAATAGGTTGTTTATCTCAATTATATCAAATTCCCTCAAAATTATTTCCACATTCAAACACTTCAAATGTGACCTTTACATAACTTACAGAAGAATATAAAAGCCATAAATAGGGGGAGGATTATGTCCGCTATTGGTTTAGATCCTTACATGCATGTTCGCTTTGCCAAAAATCCTGAGTACGATCCCATAGGCCATAAGCTAAGTTTTATTGCCGATTACACTGGTTTACCTCAGGTGTGGGAAATCAATCTAGGGGAAGAGTGGCCCGTTCAAACTTCCTTTACAAATGAAAGAATCACATTTATTAGTTACGTTACCGGGACTTCACATAAAATTATTGGCATGGATACAGGGGGAAATGAAAAGCAGCAATTGTATTTACTTAAAGATGACGGAACTTTGAAGGACCTGACTAATTCACCAGATCATATTCACCGTTATGGTGGAAACTCTCCGGATGGGAAATGGATTGCATGGTCGAGTAATCGCAGGAATCCCGCACATTTTGATGTCTACCAACAAAATCTGGAGACATTGGAAATTCGTCTTTTATATTCGGGTGATGGGATATTTTCGGCTGTTAAATGGTCACCAGATGGTAAATCGATTTTAATACAGAAAATAAATTCCCCACTTGATAATGATTTGGGGTTGCTTAATCTCTCAACAAGGTCAATGAACTGGTTAACTGAACATACAGGAGAAGCAAGTTTTAAAGATGTGCACTTTAATAAAGATGGAGACCATCTTTATTTATTAACAAATAAAGACAGAGAATTCTATGGGCTTGCTCTCCTAAACATCAAAACCAAACATTTCGTGTGGCTGGAGCAGGGACAATGGGATTTTGAGGATTTGGCGATGAATAAGGAAAAAAGTATGTTGGCGTACTCGATCAATGAGGGAGGAATATCCAAGGGGGTATTAGTAGATATAAATCGAAGTAATCTATATACATGGAAAACGCCAATGGGTGTTATCTCAAATTTGAAATTTTCCCCGGACAGTCAAAAACTTGCATACGTGTTTAAGGGACCTGCCCATCCATCAGATATTTGGGAACTTGACCTAAAAACGATTCAGGCAGAGCGGCTTACCTATGTTTCCCGTTCACCAGTGTTAGAGAAAAAATTGGTAGAGCCGGAGCTTATCTCCTTTCGTTCCTTTGATAACCTTGAAATTCCTGCTTTTTATTTCAAGCCGAAAGAAAAGCCAGGGAAATTTCCCGTGGTTATTTATCTCCATGGCGGACCTGAGAGTCAAGCCCGCGCGATATATAATCCTGTGCTGCAATATTTTTTGAACCAGGGTTATGCGGTTTGTACACCAAATGTTCGAGGAAGCACTGGTTATGGAAAAACGTTCACCCATTTAGATGATGTTCGAAAAAGAATGGACGCTGTAAAGGATCTTATTTTCTTAGTGGAATGGCTAAAGGAAAATGGGAACATTGATGCTAAAAAGATTGGAATCATGGGAGGAAGCTATGGAGGGTTTATGGTTCTAGCTGCCATCAGCCACTACCCTGAGCGATGGGCTGCTGCCATTGATATTGTAGGAATGTCCAGCCTTAGAACTTTCCTGCAAACCACAAGCCCTTGGCGTAAGAAAACACGAGAGATAGAATATGGAACCATCGAACAAGATGGACAGTTCTTTGACAGCATTGATCCATTGAATTATTCCTCTCAAATTTCCGCACCGTTGTTAGTCATTCACGGAGAAAGGGATCCACGAGTACACATTAAAGAATCTGAGCAGATCGTCAGCAAACTAAAAGAAAGGCAGCATACGGTTGATTTTATTCGTCTTGAAGATGAAGGCCATTCCATCGAAAAACAAAAAAATAAAACGACTGCTTATAAGGCCATGGTGGCGTTCATGGATCGATACCTAGGAGATGGATCCAATTAGTCTTTTCAAATACGCAAAACAAGTGAAAAGTATTTCATCACCATTTTTTGCACATTATAAAGGTGAGGTGATAGAAATGGCCAGTGCAAAAATTGGTGATGTTATTGTATTTAAACGAGAAGGAAAAAATCTAGAAGGAGAGGTTTCTGCCATAAGGGAAAATTCAGTTTTGGTCCAATATGGTTATTCAAAGGATAAAGGTGAACCACTTATCACCGTTGTGAATCATAAAAACTACAAAATAAAAAGTAAATAGGATGATAAGAAGTTCAAGGCATTATCCATAAAATTGGATGGTGCTTTTCTTCTATGGTGCTTGAAACGATTGAATTGTCATACTTTAATAGTAGAATAAGAGATAGTATATATAGGGAAAGGAAAAAAAGTATTATGCAAAAAATATATCTTGATTATAATGCAAGCACACCATTGGCTCCAGAAGTGGTTCAGACCATGACCCCATTGCTGCATGAAATGTTTGGAAATCCATCAGCCTTACATTGGGCAGGAGAACCTGTTAAAGAAGTATTACATAAGGCGAGAGAACAAGTTGCTAATTTAATTGGCAGTTCTTCAAGAGAAGTTGTTTTTACAAGCGGCGGCAGTGAAGCCAATAACCTGGCATTAAAAGGTTTTTATTTTAAAAATCGCAATAGAGGTAACCATATTATTACGTCAAAAATTGAACATCCTGCTATCGTTAATCCTTGTAAGTTCCTTGAAAAAATAGGGGCAAGGGTCACCTATGTGGGCGTTGATCAGTTTGGGAGAGTATCGCCAGAAGATATCGAAAAGGCGATTACAAAAGAAACCATTTTAATTACCATTATGCACTCCAATAATGAAACAGGTACGCTGCAACCGATCGAAGAGATTGGGAAGATTGCTGAAAGGTATGAAATTGCCTTTCATACAGATGCCTCTCAATCCGTTGGAAAGGTTCCTGTTAATGTGAATGAATTAAAAGTAGACATGCTCACGATAGCAGGTCATAAACTATATGCACCTAAAGGAATTGGAGCACTGTATATTCGAGAAGGAATTCAACTTGAACCGCTTATTCATGGTGCCGGTCATGAGTTTGGAGTTCGAGCAGGGACTGAAAATACGTTATTGGCGGCAGGATTAGGTAAAGCTTGTGAAATCGCCAATCAACTATCGGAAAATAGTGCTATGAAGGACTTGACTATCTATTTTTGGAGACAATTAAAGGAAGAATTCGGTGAGCAGGTTGTATTGAATGGACATTCTAAGGAACGGCTTCCGAATACACTGAATGTTAATTTTGTAGGAAAAATTGGCCAAGAATTATTATCTGCCATGCCTCTTTTGGCTGCCTCTACCGGGTCTGCCTGTCATGCTGGAAATGTCGAATTATCTCCCGTGTTAAAAGAAATGGGAGTTTCTGAAGAAGTTGGAATGGGGGCCATTCGTTTTAGTTTAGGAAGAAATACGACAAAGGAAGAAATCGATCAAGTGATGACATGGTTAAAAGAGATCATCTAGGACGGAGTTTTAACAATGCTGTATTTTTTGTTAGACTTATTAGGAGCATTGCTCGATGGAAGCAGCACGGGTTTAAATACAAGGAAAATTGACAATAACATTGAGCTATTAAAACAAGAAGGTTGGTTTAAAAAGATTTATGAGGATGAGAAATATCATAGATTGTTTTTCACCAATAGACACATTAGAGCATATTTACAAAGCACTTTTCGTGTTAAAAAAATAATCAGAAATAACAGCTCACAAAAAAAGTTATTGCGCTTGCTTGATAAACAATTACACTAGGGACTTTTCGTTCTCAAAAAACAACAATGCTCAGAGTGGAAATACTCTGAGCATTGTTGTTATGAGCAACTTTTCGTTAATAATGTTTTAGGATTGGCATTCAAAACAAGCATGGCACAAAGGAGAATGGCAGAAGAAATCCAAATTGCCTTTATTCCAAAATGTAAAGTGGACAAGGTGCCTATGAACGCCCCACAGAGAAATGAAACAATGATAATGGTGAAATCAAAAAATTGAAGGACACTCTGACGGTCATGTAGAACGAGGGCAGTGTAGGCTGCTTCTGCAGCTGTCCGCAAATTTCCAGTCACCATCGCTGAATTAAATTGCCATCTAACTAACGTCCGAAACGAAGAAATCTGCACTGATGAAGCAAACGCAATCGTGACTGTAACAATCATATCAGGAACATCTAGGGGCAGGGTTCCAACGAACATGAGAACAAGGCTCTCTAGAAAAAGAACACTGCGGGCTGGAAAGGGAAATGTCCTTGTAATATGTGGATGTTTCAAGCCTTCAGCTACGACAACCCCTATTACAAAAGCCACAATAGGGGGAATATGCTTTAACCCCTGTTGCCACTGTCCTTGTGCTGTTTCCACTCCTAATAGAACAAGGTTCCCTGTCTGGGATGTGGCGAAAACACCATCCCTGCTGACATAGGTATAAGCATCTAAAAATCCGCCAACTAAGGCTAGTAATACCCCTAATCCAATAGATTCAGGGGTAATTCGTGGAATTTTTGACATGCTTAGATTTATATACCTTCTTAAATAGGATAGAGCGATATTCTGTTGAATTTGCTCTTGTGTTTTTTCCATTGAATCTCTCCAAAATATCCATTTCTTTATTTAACAAGTATCCATACTTTAATCTACCCCTTTAATCCTATAACTAATGACTTCTCTAGTTTTTTTATTTATTAGATCAGATTTTTCAATTCAGATGAATGAACCAATTCAATATTATATAGGCTTCCTATTTCCTTGATTTCCCAATACCCTGAAGTGTATTTATAAAGGATTTCATATTTCTTGTCTTTATAAATAACATGAGTGTTGTTTTCCATATAATCTCCACCCTTCGATCATACTTAAAATAATTGTAAATTCCTTTTCCGTAGAATATATGACAATTACTTAAAGATTATGTAAATTATTTTGCCTATTTATCGAATATTGGATGATTATGACGTTAGAAAATGTACCCATGAAAAACTGCCTGTTTGTTGTCCATTTGGTAGTGATTTCGTTTCAGATTTCTAATTCACTCCTATTTTCTAATTGATGAATCTTCTCTAAAATTCTTCGCTTTCGGAATAACATTTTACCTGCCTCGGCGACATCTCCGATTGAGGATCGATTTATAAACGCTCCAAAAATGATTCCAGCAATCGGAATCATTTGAAATAGCTTTTTCCATCCGAAATTATCTCGATAAGTAGTGACAACTTCACGCCATCCTTGCAATTGTGAAATCATTTGATTGTTTTGATTGTTTTGATTGTCTTGATTCAATGTAGAAAGCTGTTCTAATATGGCTTTTTTTCCGACAATATCAGACGATGTAAATTGTAGACATTTTACAATGAAAATCCTTTCCGACTTTTCCTTCGGATCATACCCGTAACACAAAGCAATCTCTTGTAACACTTTCAGTGATAATCCAAGTAGAACAGGAATATCAATCGCGAGAGTAAAAAGCCCGCCAATTCCTGTTGTAGCACCTTGAATGGTTGCAAATTTGGTTCTAGATTTTATTATCTCATCTGCAACCTCATCCATTTTTCTAATCGGCACCTGGTCAAGTTGATTAATCGGGAGCAGTTCTTGGGTTAAATCGGATTCATTGCTGTTAAACTTTTTTAGAATATTTTTTTCGTTGATTAAATATTTTCCGCCTGTCTGTATGTAACTTCCTAATTCATCAATCGCAATTCCAATTTTATCCTGAATAAACTTTGGGGTGACCTTATCAAGCAACTTGAATGGTAAGCGGCCAATTTTTTCCCAAAACCATAAATCTTTTTGATCATTTTCCCAAACTTCAATCTTTTTTAATTCATTCAACAAAAAATCTGTTGATTCAGTCTCAATCAATTTATATCAACTCCGTTATCGTTATTTGAAAATAGGATTTACTATATATACGGAAAAAAATGCAACTAGTTTCAAACTTAATATGTGCATTTTCGAAAGCTCCCGATCGCTTATCATATACTTTGAATCTTTTTCTTGTTTGTCAGTGTTTTTAATACATGTAAGCGCATACATTGTAGAGAACACTGGAGGTGATGCAGTTGATTCACATTTATGGCAAAGATTATATTAAATACTTAAATGATGAGAGTTCAGGTCGGATCACCTATGACCAATGGAAAAGTAAAAATGGAAAAAAGGATTCTGATAAGTGCATACAATGCGGACACGATAAAATCCGCTATCAGCCTTGTCCTAAATGCAAATATTAAGCGCCTAAGGGCGTTTTTTTTTGAAATCGGCAAATCTTATTAAAAGTTCACCTATCTGTTATAGATAGTATATAACAATTTTGTTATAATAAATATAGAACAGAAGGGAGGAGAAAAAGTGATTATTCGAATTGAACCTGAGTCTGATATACCGATTTATACACAATTGACGAATCAAATAATCGAAGGCATCGCTAACGGCGAAATCTGTCCAGGAGATTCCCTTCCTTCCGTCAGGGCGTTTGCGGCCGATTTAGGGATGAACATGCATACTGTAAATAAGAGTTATCATGAATTAGAAAAAAGGGGGATAATTGAGATTGTGCCAAAATCAGGGGCTGTGATTTCTCCTATAAAAGATCTAAATCCGTCATCCTATCAGAGAATAGCAGCAGAATTTAGACCGATGGTTGCAGAAGCGCTAGTCCTTGGAATGAACACTGAACGAATTCAGGAGCTAATTTCTTCAATTATTCTTAATATCAAAGGACAAAATTAACGCTACTAATAATCACTAAAATATCTAAAGGAGGGGAAACTCTATGACCATAGCAATTTTTCTCATCATCTCGGTATTTTTAACAGCCATCCAAACAGCTATTCCGTTTTTAGTGAAACGGACCGTTGTGTTCGGAGTAACGATTCCGGAACCATTTATTAAGAACGAAAAACTCATAGCTTTCAAAAAAAGGTATGCTTTTACGGTTTCCTTGACGTCCATCACAGCCCTGGCTATCTACATCATATGGGCATTCATAAGTAACCCTGCGGAAGAAATCATTGTATTAACTGGAACCTTGATTCAATTTGGCATAATTTTGGTTAGCATGTCTTTATATTTTTATTTGCATGGAAAAACGGTTCAATTAAAGAAAATCCGGAAGTTTACGGAGAACTTAAAGCAAGTACAAATGACGGATTTATCTGTGCGTTCTCAGGATGAAATGCTGCCATGGTATGTATATATATTGCCGATTAGCATCACAATCGGTTTAATCAGTTATACCACTCATCAATATGAAATCCTGCCAGAACATATCCCGACCCATTGGGGCATCAATGGAAAAGGCGATCGTTTTACAGATAAAACGACATTTTCGGCTATTTCATTGCCATTAACTTTATTGGTCATGCAGGTTATGTTCCTCGGAATCAATATCGCAACAAAAAAATCAGGAATCAAATTAAGTGCAACTAATATGCAAGCTTCCCGCCAGCGTCAGTTAACCTTAAGGAAGTATTCAAGCTGGTTTATGTTCCTTACCATTCTCTTATTAACATTGTTGTTTACATGTTTTCAATTATCGACGATTCATCCGAATTTAATCTCTAATAATGCGATGTTAGGGATTCCCTTGCTATTCCTAATCGTAATGTTGGTTGGAAACATGGCATTTGTTGTGAAAGTGGGACGGTCTGATAAAATGACAAACGAACAGGATGAGGGGACAATCACGGATTTCGATGAGGATTCGTATTGGAAGGGTGGACTATTCTATTTTAATAGAAATGATCCATCAATCTTTGTAGAAAAGCGGTTTGGTATTGGCTGGACGATTAATTTTGGCAATCCAATGGGATATCTAATTGTAATTGTTCCACTTATAATCGTCTTTCTAATTTCATTTTTATCATAAAAGCAATGCTCTAAAGGGGCCGGCCTCAGTGGTTGGCCCCCTTTATTCAATTAATTGTTGTGATCGAAGGAACCAGTTTTTGGTGGATTAACATACTGTCCATTCATTTTGACTCCTACACCTTGATCATAGACCATTTTCCCGCCAAAATATCCAACTGCCAGGATGCTGGCAGAACAGGCTAAGGTAAGTAAACAGTAGGCCACAAGTGAAAGTTTGAGAAAATCTTTCTTATTAAAAATAAAGAAGGCGCGGAAAGCCACTACCACAAAAGCTAATATTGTGGAAATATCCGCCAGTCGTTCATGGTATTCAAATACATTCGTATTTCCTCTTGCATCATGCTCCGGTCCTGTGCCTACGGCAATCCAGGCACTAATAAACGCAACAACCCATAGCCTTAAGCCTTGCTTTGGTGAAACCTTTCGCTTTGTAACCATCCAAAATAAATCAAAACACATAGCAATAATAATTAATGCAATTGGAAAATGCACCATGATGGGGTGAACATGAGATAATACTTCTTGAAACATACTCTTTCCACCTCTTTTTCAGAGATTATCGATGTTATTTAAACTGCCTTACCAACTATAGTCTATCATAAGATTATTAAAATTATCTGAAAAAAGAATGAATAAACGCTGCTGTTATTATTAATTTGGTGAAAGAATACAAGCAATAGAAACATTCCCCAAGACGACTAACCAACAGCAGAAAAAGAGGAATCTATGCAGTTTTCATACGTAAGAAGGGGACTGTTGCGACAATCCCCTTTTATATCTCATCATAGTAATAATCCTGTATTGTTCGTCTTTTTTATAAAACAGTTTCTTAAAATGGTCTTTGAGGTAAATTTAAGCTTGGAGGAATGGGCGGGTTAGGGCGGAGTGAAAAAAATTGATTAAATAGGATCGTGTTGCCTTCTTGCGGAAATCCATCAGCATTCAACCCAAAACTACTGACTAAGAAATTGATAGAGTTAAAAAGAGTGAGACGAATCTCATAGATAGTAGGTTGTAAGGGGATAGTGTGAATTGGAGGTATGGCTAATACAGATAACCGATACTGCGAAGGTACAGTTAGTATGATTGGCTCATTAATAGGCGGATAGGTAATAAGTATATCTTTGAGTTGTAAAGAATTTTGAAAAATATTGTTCAAACTAGGGTCGTTATTCATTGCTGAAGGGTTATTCCCGTCATTTTCATTTCTTTTAATATCTTCAGGGTTAATTTGCTTCCCATTTTGAAAAACAAACTTGCCAATTTCCTCAGCGGGGAGGTTTGTCCAATTTTTTATTTCAATTATAACTTTTTTCATATCCTTCAGGTCAATATTCAAAATTTCTAGTAAAATTGCTTTCGTATTTGGATTTGTTATAATAGGTCCGCTGCTAAGTACTTTTAATGGTCTTTGTGGAATATCCAAATAAAATCCTCTCCTTTCAAATTTATTACTTTATATTATTTGGTTTGGATAATAATGAAACGGCATTTACCACGGGAACAGTTCTCCAGGTCACATTTGTCTGTCTTTTGGTAATCAATAATAGATCTTTTGAATGGATAATCTAACTAGCCAGAGGAACCGTCCCCTTGACTTCAGAGTGGATGGTCGTTTATTTAATCAATTGGAGGGTTAAAAGTGGATTCGGCTTCGCTATTATTTAATTATAAGGCTTTGCCGGTTAACTGGCATAATAGATTTTTAATGATAAATAGTAATGGAGATGATGGAATATGACATGGACTGTGCTTTCGATTATCCTTATAAGTGCAGTAAAAATATTAGTGACCTGTCTTCCTACCGGTCCTGTGGAATGGCTTATCCGCAAATTTGAGATTCATTCAAAACTAAGTGATGAAAATGTCAGCGTATCTTTTGGCGGGAATCACTTGGAAGGAAAAGAGAAACTTCAAGTTATTCATGATTTTAACGAAGCTATCTTTTTAAAGCAGCATTATATTTTTCCTGGAACGGAGGAATTATATTTACATCCAGAGAACAATGAAAATCCCTTAGTCATTGATACTAAAAGTGGCAAAAAGGATGTTAGAATATATGTGCACTGTTACAACGACCATGTTGATGTAGTCAAACAATATAAGAAAAAAGTCGTCGCATATAGTCTGTCCTCGGATCGCCTCCAAAAATGCCCTAAGTTAGTTAAAATGGAATTATTGGGCTAGAAGGTCTGATTTACTAGACCAATTATTTGAAATATCAAATTAAAAGCATCTCTTTTTCTAAAATTGGTTTAATTATGGAGACCTGATTTCATATATGGAATTAGGTCTTTTTTACTTTGGATTTAAAAACAAGCAGCACCTAATTAATACTCTTTTTAACTTCATTCTGATTGTAGGATATAATTAATCTAGTAAAAAAAGTTGGGGGTGTCAAAGATGATTGGAAAAAGTACATTACATATTCTTAATGGGCAAGCTATGTATAATTTTTTTAAAAAGACAAATTTTCTTGAACAAGAATTAATGGTTCCATTTAACGAGGCTATGTGTTATGGAAACACATGTGATGATGTATTTTCAGATGAATTCATCGAAATACGAGCGAAGGTCCATCACGTAACGCCAGCACAATATAATGAAATCACACTAAAACCATTGCAGCCTCTCTTTAGTGAAAAATTCACACATATAGCATTATGGTTTGATGCCGATATGTTTTGTCAAATTAATATTCTAACCATACTGGCATGGTTAGACCAAGCAGAGCATTTAGATGCTATTGACCTTAATATTGTGGGTGATCAGTTTGAACCTGTTAGCCATTTTACCCTAAAAGCGAAGGGATATTACGCTATTTTCAAGCAAGTGTTGATTGATAAAACGATGCCTGAAAATATCTATCCTGAACCTTTAAAAAAGGGGATTGAACAATATTTGAATTACCTTAAAAAAGATAGTGATCTTTTGAAATATATTCAAAAACATCAAGATGTTGCTGAGGAAGAACTTATGGTAGCACTACTCAAAAAATTTAAAGATTATGGATTAGGAGATACACAGTATTATGAAATTATAAGATCTCATCGCCAAAAGAGCCTATAAAGTCTATTAAAAAGTACTGGTCCATAGTAGTTGCTACGGACCAGCACTTCACGAAACTAATCTATATATTGATAATAATCTTGTGAATGGTAACTTCTAAACCCGCATGATTCATAGAGCCTCAATGCATGGGCATTTCTGGCTTCAACTTCCAGAAAAACGGAAAGTCCTTTTTGTTGTTCTGTTTTCACCACTTTTGTTAATGCTTTTCTCCCAATTCCTTTTCCCTGGAGTTCAGGAAATACAGCAAATCCATAAATCCAGGCTTCGCCATCCGCTTCGGAAACGCGCATTTTTCCGGCGGTTTTTCCCTCTGCTTCAATAATCAGATTTTGGTCAATGTGGTTTTCCCTGATTCTTTGATTAAACTCTTCCGCTTCCTTTTCACTAAATCCAAAGCATGAAACTTCCAGCTGTATTTCTGCATTCCAATCTTCAATTGAAACAGATGGCCTTAAGGTTACTTTCGGATCCTCGGTCAATTCGGTTTGCTGCCATTTCATTTGGTATTCTGATACCGAATATGTACACGGTATCGTTTTTAAAAACTCTTTTGCAGTGTGGGATCCAGTTGGAGCATTTAACAAAATAGTCTTGATTTCTCGTTTTTTTGCCTCCGCTAAACCCAGTTCTAGTAACCCAGTGAATATTCCTTTTCTTCGGAAGTCTGGGTGCACCATTCCACATAGCTCAACTTTATTTCCAAAACCATAACTTCCGAGGAAACCGACAAGTTTGCTGTCTTCATAATAGAAGAAGTCTTCCTGAAAATCCTCTGTTCGGTTTTCCAGCATATCGAAATTCAGCTTCAGCTGAAATCTTCCCTCTTTTTCACAAACCTCCTGAAGCGCTTTTATTTCATTGATTTGTTTCTCTTTCACCATTCTTTTCACCCCTGTTCATCATCCAACTATTCCTATTCTTTTCCTATCTTGTTTATTCCTGCTTTTTAAGTTGCTTCTCTTCTGTTTTTTGAAATAGCAATCCTACGATTAAACAGCAACGTCTCATTCTTCACCCTGGATATAGTCATTTTTCCCTAATTTTTTCAAAAAGTTAAGGGAAGAAAAGGAAGTTTAGAATTTTACGAGAATTATATAAATAGGTGATTATAAATCGAATCAGCTTAAAAATTTGATTCGAAATATCATCAACCGATTTTTTGAGATATTAATTCAAAAAAACCATCAGGGGGAGCTTAAGAGGATAATGGAGTACACAAATGCTGACTTATTTGAAAGCTTGATGCTGGGACGTGTGGACAAGTCCGATATTGAAAACATTTTAGTTTCTATTTTTCAATCCAGTTATGATGGAATTTATGTGGCCGACAAACATGGTGTTGGAATTATGGTTAATGTTGCCTATTCAAGAATTACGGGCGTAAAGAGCGAGGAATTACTCGGTAAGAACATGACAACTGTAGTAAAAGAAGGGATTGTTTCTGAATCTGTAACTGTAAAAGTTTTAGAAAAGAAAACACCTCAAACGATTATTCAAGCGGTTAGAGGAAAGGAATTATTAGTTACAGGAAATCCTGTTTTTGATTTAAATGGAGAAATTGTTTGTGTTGTAACTAATGTAAGGGATATTTCAGACTTAAATCACTTAAAGAATGAACTTTATCAATCAAAAAAAATGACCGAGATTTATATGAATGAGATAGAAGAGTTTAGAAAAAGAGAATTAATCCAGATGCATCTCGATGGAATTGTTGCGCAAAGTCAAGAAATCATGAAGGTTTTCCATCTTGCCAGAAAGGTGGCGAAGGTGGACTCAGGTGTCCTCATTTTAGGAGAGTCTGGTGTCGGGAAAGAAGTGATTGTCAATTATATGCACCAGGAAAGCGACCGGGCAGCAAAACCGTTGATAAAAGTGAATTGTGCTGCGATACCAAATCATTTGCTCGAATCTGAATTGTTTGGCTATGAAAAAGGAGCCTTTACAGGAGCAAACAGTCAAGGAAAGCCCGGTTTGTTTGAGTTGGCAAACGGGGGTACCATTTTTTTGGACGAGATTGGAGACATGCCCATCGACCTCCAGGTGAAGCTATTAAGGGTTTTACAGGAATTTGAAATCATGCGCGTGGGCGGAACAAAAAGCATCAAAATTGACGTCAGGGTCATTTCAGCAACTAATATGAATTTGGAAGAAATGGTCGACAAAAAAGACTTTCGGAGGGACCTTTATTATCGGCTGAACATAGTTCCCATCAAGGTTCCTCCTTTAAGGGAAAGGAAAGTTGATATTGTTCCACTTGCCTTCTACTTTTTAAATAAAACGAATAAAAAGAACCATTTAAATAAACGTTTTCATTCGGAAATCCTACAATTCTTTGAAGAGTATCGCTGGCCTGGGAATATTAGGGAACTTGAAAATTTGATTGAAAGACTGGCTGTGACGACCGATCAAGATGAAATATCGATAAAAGACTTACCTCCATATCTGTTAAAAAGCAAGGAAAGTAAAAAATCAGACAGTGGCAGGTTAAAAGAAACCCTCGCAAATGTGGAACGAAAAATCATTAAGGAGCAAATGGAAGTCTCTAAGACAACAAGACGTGCTGCCCAGGCATTAGGGATTAGTCAATCGGCGCTGGTTAAAAAAATGCAAAAACTAGGATTATCGATGTGATGAAAAAAGGAATCAAATTATTAAGAGCCAGCATTCCATTGTTGGTTTTTTTTGTTCGAAAATTCAACGTAATTACAATGTTTAGTGTGAAAAATTAATCTATTTTTGTCAAAAATTATCGAAAAATTATTTATTTTCTATTTTTATAGAAAATTGGCACGATATTTGCATGTAGAATATATGGATTCACCAAAAGCTTTGTACATTTTAAAAAATAATCCTGGGATGGTGGAGAAGAAAATGAACATACCTACTTTTGATCTCAAAGGGAAAGTTGCCCTTGTGACTGGGGGAAGTAAAGGAATTGGCTTTGGAATGGCACAAGCGTTAGGGCATTACGGCGCAACACTTGTCATTTCCAGCCGAGGAGAAGCGGAAGGAGAGAAGGCTGTTTCACAACTAAAGGAAGAGAATATTGAAGCCACTTATATTCCGTGTGATGTGACGAAAAAGGACCAAGTAGAACAGTTAATTCGTCAAATTGTAGAGCGGTTTGGATCGCTTGATATTTTAGTAAACAATGCCGGAATGAATATTCGCAAACCGCTTGTCGAGGTAGAAGAAAGTGATTGGGATACTGTTTTTAATGTCAATCTCAAAGGACTTTTTCTAGTTGGGCAAGCTTGTGCGAAGCAGATGATTAAACAAAACTATGGAAAAATCATTAACATTTCATCGATTCTCGGAACAATCGGTATGCAGTTTCAAACTTCTTACGCAGCCAGTAAGGGAGGCATTAACCAATTAACAAAAGTTTGGGCGGAGGAATTAGCACCCCATAACATTACGGTTAACTCCATTGGACCAGGTTATATCATTACTCCAATGACAAAGGAATGGCTATCTGATCCAGAAAGATCGGAAAAAATCATTAGTTCTACCATGATTAAACGAATCGGCGAGACTTCAGACCTTGTAGGACCAGTCGTATTCTTGGCTTCTGATACTTCAAAATATGTAACTGGCCAGGTACTGCATGTTGATGGAGGCTACACAGCACGATAATGCTAATGATTTAGGAGGTTTAACCATGAATATCGTCAAAGAAATCCACTTTAATCGTGAAGTAAAGGTGTTCCAAAATCGTCCCAAAAATCTCATATCGATGCTCGAAGAGTCAGTGCAAAACTTTCCAGACCAAGAAGCTCTTGTCATGGATGGAATACGGCTAACCTATAAAGAGATGAAGGACCGTGTTGAAAAGATTGCGGGACATTTGCAAAAATCCATGGGTGTGAAAAAAGGAGACCGAATCGCTCTTTTATTAGGAAACAGCATCGAATTTAGTCTTCTAGTCTTTGCTTGTGCCAAATTAGGGGCCATTGTGGTGCCGCTAAATACAAGATTAAAAGAAAAAGAACTTACCTTTATGCTTGAACAATCGGGCAGCGAAATTTTGTTTGTTGATGATGAATTCATACATAAGGTTGAAGCCATGAGAGATGAGGATTCTATTCCTGGTGTTCAATATTTCTTTTTAGTAGGCAACCAAATCCCGAAACGAAAAGACTATCTGCCTTATGAAATTTTGGAACAGACCTCTACTGTCGAGGACGTTAATGTGTCAGAGGATGATCCTTTATTTATCATGTATACCTCGGGAACAACCGGTCTTCCCAAAGGAGCAGTGGGCAGTCATTTGGGGGCCATCCACAGTTCGATGAATTATGAAATGGTGTTACACACCAATCATAAAGCAAAAACGTTAATTGCTGTTCCGCTTTTCCATGTGACAGGCTTAATCGGCCAGCTTTTTCACATGGTAAGAGTGGGCGGGACATCCGTTATTATGAGGAGATATAAAACAGAAGAATTCATTCAGTTAACTGCTGAGGAAAAGGTATCCTTCTTATTTAACGTTCCAACTATTTACATTATGATGATGTCCCATCCGAATTTTTCATTATACAGTTATTTAAATGTAAACTGTATCGCTTACGGTGGTGCTCCAATGTCTTCGGAAACCATCTATAAGCTGAAAAAGTATTTTCCGAATGCTTATTTGCAAAATGCTTATGGAGCTACGGAAACTTCATCACCAGCAACCATCATGCCTAGACTTTATAACGAAGAAAAAACGAGTTCGGTCGGACTGCCTGTTCCAGTAGGGGAAATGATGGTTGTCAACGAGGAGGATGAACCGTGTTCACCTGGTGAAGTGGGTGAATTATTAATTAAGGGCCCGATGATCGTAGAAGGATATTGGAACAATGAAACAGCCAACCAAGCGTCCTTTTTAAATGGCTATTGGCGCTCAGGTGATATGGCCAAAATCGACAAGGAAAGTTTTGTGTATATTGTTGACCGCAAAAAAGATTTAATCAATCGCGGCGGTGAAAAAATATTCTCCATCGAGGTAGAGAATGTCCTTTATAATCATCCGAAGGTATTGGAAGCGGCTGTTGTAGGTGTTCCTGATGAACTTTTTGGAGAAGTAGTCAAAGCCGTGATTGTCCCGAAGGAAGGGGAAATCCTTGAAGAAAAAGAAATAAAAGATTTTGTGGCCGAGAGATTAGCAAATTATAAGGTTCCTAAACTAATCGAATTTGTTTCAGAGCTGCCTCGAAACCCGGGTGGAAAGGTCTTAAAGAACGTATTAAGGAACCTTCAGACCAAATAAAATAATTTTTTCAATCGAAAGGAAGAAGAACATGTCAGCGATTATGAAAAAAGCTTGGGGATATCGTTATTGGGTACTTGTCATACTTTGGTTAGTCTATATTATTAACTATTTTGACCGGATGGCCGTCTTAACGTTTTTACCATTCATTCAGAAGGATCTACATTTAACACCTGTTGAGGTAGGCCAACTTGCTTCTGTATTCTTCTTTGCCTATGCAGCAGCCCAAATCAGCGCAGGTTTCCTTGCCGATAAAATTGGTTCGAAACGAGTTATGTATATTGCGATAACCGTCTTTACTTTCGTTACGGCCTTAACTGGGGTGGTTAAAAACTTTGGTCAGTTTATCGCACTCCGAATCGGTTTAGGTCTAGGGGAAGGACATCATTTTGCTCCTGCCATTCGTGCAATCAATAACTGGTTTCCATTTAAAGAAAGAGGAAGAGCCGTTTCCTTTTTTGCCACATCATGGGCAGTAGCTCCTGCCATCGTTCCTGTCATTGTTACAAGTATTTCAGTTTCCTTTTTTGGAGGTGCTTGGAGACCGGTATTCTATGTACTCGCTATCCCTGGTGCAATTGGAATCTTTTTATTATGGCGATTTATATCTGATTCTCCAAAAGAAATGATCGCTAAAGGTAAATTGAGTAAAGATCAAGATATCGAGGAAGAAAACGTTGCTCCTAAAAAGCTGTCGAAGGAAGAGAAAAGAAAAGCCTATGGAGTTTTCCTAAAAGATGCTAATTTTTATGTTTTTACATTATGTTTATTTTGTCAGTTGGCTGTTTATTGGGGAACTTCCACTTGGTTAACTTCATTCTTGGTTACACAGCATGGGCTTAATATTAAGGAAATGGGCTTTTTCGCCTCTGCACCCTATATCGTTGCGTTCTTTGCCATGATGCTTGGCGGCTGGCTGATGGATAATGTGGTTCATCGGATGAAGCCGGTTGCGTTGATTGGGTATATCGGAAGTATTCCTGTTCTATGGATGCTTGGTTCAGTAGAAAAAGGAAATACCGGTCTTTTACTTACGCTCTTATTGCTGGTTGGATTCTTTGTAAACTTAAACTTTGGTTCTATCTATGCTTATTTACCAAAGCGTTATCCAAAGGAGATTGTCGGTAGTGCGACAGGATTAGCAAATGGAATTGGTCAATTAGGGTCCTTTATTTCTCCGCTAATCGCTGGTTATTTAGTTACAGTAGGAGCAAATGGATCACAGGATTTCAGCAGAGTATTCATCTTTTTTGCTATCGTTTCAGCAGTAGCGGCACTTTGTGCGGTAATTCTCAAAGAAAAGAAAGTAACGAAAGTTCCTGCCAACACAATCGGCAGTGAGAAATCCGTTAGTTAAACTCTCTTCAATAAAATTCAACTTAAAAAGCGGGCAGGAGGAATGACAATGGCAGACCAAAAACAATTTGACCCATATAAAGCATGGCAAACCTATATGCTTCAATGGGAAAAACAAACGAATGAGATGATTCAATCCTGGACAAACAATCGTGAAGCAGTAAAGATCGCTTCCATTAGTTCAGATATCCAGGCACGTTTTCTAGAGATGCTTCAAAAAAATCAACAGGAAGCAGCCAATTTGTTAAATCTACCGACAAAAAGAGATATAACCAATGCAGCAAAACTAACAATCCAAACAGAAGAGAAGCTAGATGCCCTTGAAGAGCTGATCTGGAATTTACAGGATTTCATCGAAGCTTCCAATAATGAAAACAGTAGTATAGCAAAAATCACTAGTGAGATGCTTAAGCAAATGAAACAGCTTAAAACGGAACAGAAAAAAGAATCAGAAACGGTTAGGGAAATCTATAGCGAACTTCAAGAGATAAAAAGGGATTTAGCTGTAATGAATGGTTTAAAAGAAGAGATTGTCAGTCTTAAATTACTGATTGCTGAAAACACTCAAAAACACGAACGGGAATTAGTTTTAACTAAGTAAATGCTAGGAGGAGAGTCAGGTTGACATCAACTATTTTTGATATTGAAAAAGAAGTAGAGCGCTGGCGGGAATTCGTTAATTCTGTTAATGGTCAAGAGCCTAGCACCAATCATACCCCAAGAAAATCGATTTGGAAAAAAAATAAAGCAACCTTGTGGCATTATGCCCCTGTAAAGAAAAAATATGATATTCCCGTCTTTATGATATATTCCTTGTTTAACCGGCCTACTATTCTTGATTTTGCCCCTGGGTCCAGTGTCATTGAAGGCCTAGTCAACAATGGCTATGATGTTTATTTATTAGACTGGGGCATTGCTGGTGACGAAGATAAGGGTATTAATATTGAAGACTATATTGCTCAATATATTAAAAAAGCGGTTCAACGTGCTCTAAGGCACTCAAGAGCGGAGGAAGTTTCCGTTATTGGATATTGCCTTGGCGGAACCTTCGCAGCCATGTATGCAGCGATTGCCGAAGAACCAATTCGGAATCTGATTGTTGCCACCGTTCCAATTGATTTAAGTGTTGCTGCACTGCCGGATCAATGGGAGGAAGGACTAAAGGAAGGTGAGTTCAATCTAGACCGTATTATCGATGTATTTGGGGTTATTCCACCTTCTTATGTAGAGGCGATGTTCAGGTCCGTAACCTCTCCCATCTACAATAGTCCCTATGTTACACTTTTAACCCGCGCTAATGACAAGCGTTTTGTAGAAAAGTGGCGCCGTATGAACACATGGACGAAAGGACATGTTCCCTTAACAGGCGGAGCTTTCCGGCAATTAACGATCGATCTTTTTAAAGAAAACAAACTGGTAAAAGGTGAGTTTACGATTCATGGCCAAAAGGTAGATTTAGCGAATATCAAGGCCAATCTGCTCGTTGTTAGCTCGAAAAAAGATAACCTCATCCCTGAAGGCCAGAGCAAGCCATTAATGGATTTAGTGTCAAGTAAAGATAAAACTTACTTAAGTGTCGATGCAGGACATGTTTCCTTAGCCATGACCGGAAAGTTAAATGGAATCCTTGAAAAATGGCTTGGCGACCATTCAAAGTAATGTTGGATTAATTTGGATACTGCCTGTTTAGACTGGCAGTATCTTTGATTAAAGGGAGGTAGTATTGTTATGTCTATTTTGCAAACAACTATTTTTGATGTTATTAACGAAAAGGAAGCTATTCATTTATTACAGTCTCTAGTTCAGGTAGATAGTGTGAATCCACAAGGTAATGAAAAACGGGTCGCTGAGGCTATACTAGCTTATTTAAAAGCTACCAATCTTCAAGTTGAATTAGATGATCTAGGAAACAACCGAGCGAATCTATTTGTTACCTACCCAAATGGGACCACGGATGAACAATATTTAGTTTACAGTGGTCATTTCGATACAGTGCCTCCTGGTATGATCGAGTGGGAGCATGACCCGTTTTCTGGCGAAGTAGTGGACAACAAAGTATATGGCCGAGGTACAACTGACATGAAGGGCGGAGTGGCCGCCATGGTCCTTGCTTTAAAGTATTTAGAGCAGGCAGGAGTGAAACTTAAAGGCAGGCTTCAATTTGTAGGAACAGCGGGAGAAGAAGTGGATGGCTTCGGTGCAAAAAAAGTAGTCGAAAAGGGGCAAATTGACAAGGCTACTGCATTAGTTGTATCCGAACCTAGTGAAAACCAAATTTTTCATGCACATAAAGGCTGTTTATGGCTAGAGATTGCTACCTACGGAAAAACCGCACACGGTGCCATGCCAGACTACGGTATCAATGCGATTTTAACGATGAATGAATTTATCAATACTCTGAACACCTATCAATTTGAATACACACCACATCCAGTACTTGGCCATCCGACGATGAATATCGGAACGATTGAAGGCGGAGTCAAAACGAATGTGGTTCCCGATCAATGCAAGATGACGCTTGATATCCGAACCGTTCCTGGACAAAATAATGACCATATTATAATGGATATTGAGAATATGATTAAAATAGTTGCAGCCAAATCAGAAGCAACGTATGAACTAACGGTTATTAATAGTATGGAATCGGTTGGCACCAGCGAATCAGATGATTTTGTTCAACTGGCGATTGCTACAGGGAAAAATCAACTAGACCTGGATTTAAAGCCTTTAGGTGTCAACTATTATACCGACGCATCGGTTTATTGCCCGCATTTGCAGATCCCTGCCATTATCTTTGGTCCAGGGAAACCAACACTCGCTCATCAGCCAAATGAGTATGTAGAAATCGATAAATTCATCGAATCTATTCGTTATTTTATGGCACTTGCAATTGATTATTTAGGGGAAAAGTAATATTTATCTACAAAAACCGGCTAATATATGCCGGTTTCTTTATTTTATTAAAGGCTCTCTTAAATTTGTCTGTTGATTTCCACTCCAGGTGCTCGCTTTCCGCGGGCGTGCCGGGGAGCCTCCTCGGCGCATTAGCGCCTGTGGGGTCTCCCCTGCCCCGTACTCCCGCAGGAGTCGAGCGCCTTCCGCTCCAATCAACAGAGTACAGAAATCAACAATATCGTTTAACAGAGCCTTATTAACAAGTTGCTTTATTGAAATATTCAGAATATAAGCCTAATTTAATTCACATAAATTTCCTTTAATGTATAATAAAATTTAGAATGTGGTTTGATTTAATAGTTTTTTATAAAAATCCATTTTTAATAAGAGGGTGAAAATCTTGTCAGTAACTGATTTCACAGCAACCGAATTAGGAACATTAATCAAACAAAAGAATCTATCACCAGTGGAGGTTGTAAGCGCTTTTTTGGAACGAATCGATAAACATAACTCAAAATGGAATGCTTTTGTAACAGTCAATGAGCAAGCAATTGAAGAGGCAAAAAAAGCGGAAGAATCCATCATGAAGGGAGAGGAGCTGGGTAAACTGCACGGTATCCCAATTGCGATTAAAGACTTAACCCCGACAAAAGGGATGTTAACCACATATGGCTCTCCGCTTTTTAAAGACTACGTTCCAGACTATGACCCTATTTTTTTACAAAGAGTGAAAGCCGCCGGGGCAATTGTCCTAGGGAAAACGAATACGCCTGAATTTGGCCATAAAGGCACAACAGACAATCCTCTGTTCGGAGTGACGAAAAATCCTTGGAATGACCAGTTAACTCCTGGTGGTTCAAGCGGTGGTTCCGCTGCAGCGGTTGCCGTTAAATTGGCTCCTTTTGCGGAAGGAAGCGACGGGGGCGGGTCCATTCGGATACCGGCTGCCTTTACGGGGATTTTTGGCTTAAAGCCAACATATGGTGTCGTCCCTAATGATGGGGATCGCAATAATTACTATGGGTCTGAACATCCGTACCTACATAACGGACCAATGGCAAGAACAGTTGAAGATGCGGCATTGTTATTCTCTGTCATGCAAGGATTTGATCCTATCCATCCTAGCTCGTTTCCAGTTTTAAAAGGAGATTTCACAGATCTTAATGTAGACATGAAAGGTTTAAAAATTGCTTATACCCGGAATTTTGGACTTTATGAAGTTTCTGAAGATGTGGCCAAAGTCATTGATAAGGCGGTTCAGAATTGTACAGAGCTTGGCGCTGATGTGGAAGAGGTGGAAATCGATTTCGGCATAAGTTTAAAAGACCTCGTCCGTACGTTTTCAGGAATGTGGTGTGTCAAATTTGCTGTTGGTTATGGCGATCTTTATGATGGTAACCCTGCAAGCTTTTCTGAAGGAATGGCAAAGATGATTGAAATAGGCAGAAAATTTAGCGCCATAGACTATAAAACTCTTGAACTAAAACGTACCATTGTTTGGAAAAAAATCCAAGCCATCTTGAACAATTACGATCTATTACTTTCCCCAACAAATGCTGTAACCGCCTTTGAACATCACCTCCAAGGACCATCCATGATTAATGGGAAAAGTGTAAATCCATCTACAGGTTGGATGATGACCCAAATCTATAACCTCACAGGGCATCCTGCGGCCTCATTGCCAGTGGGATTGACAAATTCGGGCCTTCCAGTCGGATTGCAAATAGCTGGAAATCGATTTGCCGATAAAATTGTGTTACAAGCTTGCAGAGCTTACGAGAAATCATTTCAAACCTTTATTGAACCAACCCCAACTTTAATAAAAAAATAAGGAGGATTTTATGAGTAAAATTATTCATGAAAAAAATGTCCCTGCTGTAATGAGAGATGGCACCATCTTGTATGCAGATGTGTTCCGCCCTGAAGGAGATGGAAAATATCCCGTCCTCCTACAACGAACGCCCTACAATAGAACATTTCTCCCTCTAACTACAATGGTCCTGGATCCTATTGCGGCAGCCCATCAAGGCTATGTCGTGATTATTCAGGATGTCCGTGGACGATTTGATTCAGAGGGGGAGCCCTTTTATATTTATAAAAATGAATATAACGATGGGTATGATTCAGTGGAATGGGCGGCCACCTTGCCATACTCAGATGGAAATGTAGGTATGTACGGTTTGTCATATAAAGGAATGACACAATTTCAGGCAGCCGTCATGCAGCCGCCGCATCTGAAAGCGATCTTTCCAATCACCTGGGGAACCGATGTGTTTATGTATCGAGGAGGCGCGCTGGAACTTGGACTGATAATTTCCTGGACTTTAGCCACGATTGGCCCTAATGCCGTCATCAAGGCAAAGCAAGGGAAAGAGGATTTTATCAAAGAATTTATGACACTTGTTCATTCCATCGACCATATTGATGAGGCTGGATTTAATCAATTGCCTATTCAAGACAGCGAGTGGCTCAAACTTGGAGACGGTTTTGCCTCCTTTTTTCACGATATTT
This sequence comes from Neobacillus pocheonensis, assembly GCF_050477905.1. Classification (NCBI taxonomy): domain Bacteria; kingdom Bacillati; phylum Bacillota; class Bacilli; order Caryophanales; family Bacillaceae; genus Neobacillus; species Neobacillus pocheonensis. The sequence goes on from NZ_JBCNAD010000008.1 coordinate 96,411, forward strand.
TGGAACATGAAACAAAAGATGAATACCACATGGATATTAGTATCCAAGAAAAATCAGAAATGTTGAATGTTCCTGTATTCGGTATTGCAGGCTGGTATGATCTATTATTAGGTCAAGACCTCGAACACTTTGAAAAATTAAAACAGAAAAAGAATATAAAATTGATGATTGGACCATGGGCCCATGCAGGTTTTTCACCAACAGTTGGAGATTTGAATTTTGGCTTAAGTGCTTCCAGCCTGATGCTGGATTATAAAATAGATTTAACTAGCCTGCAGTTAAAATGGTTCGATCATTGGTTAAAAGGAATCGAAAACGGAATTGAGGAAGAGGCCCCTGTGAAAATTTTTGTGATGGGTGAAAATAAATGGCGGAATGAGCAAGAATGGCCTTTGAAACGAACGGTTTATACGCCATATTATTTCAATAGTAAAGGGAAGGCCAATACAAAAGATGGAGATGGCACCTTAACTAAAGAACTGCCACAAGAAGAATTTTTAGATAGTTTTGTTTATGATCCATTAAATCCTGTTCCGACGCTTGGCGGCAACCATTTAATGCCTATGAATTACCCTCGTGGACCGATTGACCAGCAATACTTAGAAGCTCGGGAAGATGTGTTAAATTATACGACCGATGTTTTAGAGGAAGACATAGAAGTAACTGGACCAGTGAAGGTAATCTTGTACGCATCAAGCTCTGCAGTTGATACAGACTTTACAGCAAAGCTCGTGGATGTTCATCCTAATGGGAAAGCCTTTAACATTGTGGATGGTATTATTCGCTCAAAATACCGGGATGAAAATCAATCGCCTTCACTCATTACACCAAATGAAGTTTACCGCTATGAAATCGACTTATTGGCAACCAGCAATGTATTTAAAAAAGGACACAGGTTAAGGGTAGAAATTTCGAGCAGCAATTTCCCTCGTTTTGACCGGAATACTAATACGGGTGAATCAGGCAAAAATAGCAAAGACTTAATAACGGCAACACAACGAATCTTTCATAGTGAAAGGTATCCTTCTCATATACTATTACCGGTCATTCCATAATAAGGGCGGTTAAAAAATTTATTGGGAACCACGGTGTTTAATCTGCATACACTCTTCATTGTAATGATTAGTTTTAATAATGAGGAGTTGGAGAAATGGACTTCGAGATGCAAAAAGCGAATTTGTTGGCTGAAAATATAAAGGATTTAATAAAATTTATCTATAAAAGCCATCAAAATCAAAACAGTTTTCGTTTTAATCCAGATAAATTGTATCAGATTAAACTCATTATGGAGGATTTTAAGTTTCAAATCGTAGCTGATGAACTAGTAAGAATTAATCAGTTTGATTGGAATAAAAAGTACACTCATTTCTTGGTCGATCAATTTCAAGAAGGGCTCACCATTATCGATGAATTCGTTAAAAATAATTACAATGACCTCTACCTCCTTACGGCTAGACTACACACCTTAAACAGTCTTAGTCGTTCATTTAATAGGCTCTCTGTACCGCCAGTTGAATGCGAAGTGATTGGAGCGAAAATCAACAGCCATATTTAACAGTTCAAAAAACATAAAAAGCGTGTAAACAAGCCATATATGGACTTTGTTTACACGCTTTTTCATTATTTTGCAAATACATGATGCCCAATAGTTTTCACAACTGTTCGAGATTCTATCCAATGATCCGTCGCAATCTCTGGATTATAAAAATATAGTGAATTACTTAAACGGTCTGTCCGCGTAAGTGCTTCTTCAACTGCTCGCTTGGATTCATCTGAAGCAGGCTTATTAATTTCACCATTCTGGACAGGGGTGAAGGCATAACAGTCGCTTACCTTTTGTTTAATAACACCAGTAATCGTGTTTGGAAATTGAGGTGAATCCACTCGGTTTAATACCACTGTTGCAACGGCAAGTTTTCCTTCATAAGGTTCCCCTTTTGCCTCTGCTTCAACTAATCGAGCCATTAAATCCTTCTCATCATTTGAAATGGTTACAGCCGGTTTCTCAACTTCTTTCTTTGGTGCTTCTGCTTCAATTACATTTGGTTGTAATCCTGATTTTTGCGTTTTATTAGAAATCCCCATTTTAGGTTCATTGTTTTGTTTTGAATCATCAATGGTTTTTATAGGTTTCCAAAGACTTTCTTCTTTTATTACTCGATTTTCGGTAATCGCTTCAACCGGACTATTTTGTGCGACTAAAAATGTAAATGTAGCTACACAAGCTACAACTAGTGATTTCATTTTAGTTTTTTTCATGTGTGCTACCTCCTGTAATTTCGTATGATATTACTCTAACATGGGCTAGTCCCGATTTTACAGAACAGGACGGTTACATTTATTTATAGTTTGATGAATTAAATTACAGGGAGAATAGGAATATGACATTAATCCTATGTTAATGTCATATTCAAGCCAATTTAACGAAATAGAGGAATATAATACAAAAACTATTGGGTGTTTAATATGAAAAATGCTGCAGTTAATAATAGCCTGCAGCATTTTTCAATAAAAAAAGCATCCCAAAAGGATGCAAAATATCACTTTTCAATTACTTCAACGGAAGAGATATGCGTGGGATTAATGACTATTTTTTCATCACCATCTAAATAGACAAGCGTATTGTTCAATATTCTTGCTCCATTTGGAGAATCTGTATAAAAAGAACGGGTGAAGTCATTTAGTGAGAAATTTTTCTCGTAAATTACATATTCTTTACCACTATCCATCACTACTTTAATTTTCAACTTTCCCCACTCCCAACTAAATGTTATTACTATTCAGAATTCTACAATAATAACGAAAAATCCTTTAGAAATAAACAATTTTCGTTTTTTTTTGCCGAAGTATTTGTCCCGGCCCCACTCATTCATGTAAAATAAGAAAATGGACAGGAGTACATATTATTACTAAACAAAACATGGGGGATAAATAGTGTCTTATCAACTAAAAAAGAATTTTAAAATGTTTACCTTAAACTCAAATCGAGAACTAGCTAACGAAATGGCACAGCTTATGGGCTGTGAATTGGGAAAATGTTCAGTTAAAAGATTTGCTGATGGTGAAATTCAAATAAGTATAGAGGAAAGTGTCCGAGGAAGTGATGTTTTTGTAGTTCAATCTACTTCTGAGCCCAATAATGAACATCTTATGGAGCTTCTGATCATGATTGATGCCTTGAAAAGAGCTTCAGCTGGAATGATTAACGTGGTTATTCCTTACTACAGTTACGCTCGCCAAGACAGAACAGCAAGACCTCGAGAGCCCATAACTGCGAAACTAATTGCCAGACTTTTAGAAGAATCAGGAGCCACGAGGGTCCTTACCATGGACTTTCATTCTCCTCAAGCTCAAGGGTTTTTTGACATTCCAGTGGATCATCTAACTGGTGTTCCTATCCTTTCAGATTATTTTGAGAAAAAAGGATTAGATGATTTAGTCATTGTTGCACCACATAATGGTGGTGTAGTTAGGGCGAGAAAGTTAGCCGGGCTGTTACATGTGCCAATTGCCTTAATTGATCGACGACGTCCAGAGCACGATGTATCCGAAATCATGCACATTATAGGTAATATTGAAGGTAAAAATGCCATTATTGTTGATGATTTAATTGATACAGCCAGAACCATTACTACCGGAGCCAATGCTTTAATAGAGAACGGAGCTAAAGCGGTATATGCATGCTGCACCCACCCTGTTCTTTCTGGGCAGGCGATTAGTAGAATTGAGTCATCTGCTCTTAAAGAATTAGTGGTGACGAATACCATCGCGTTGCCAGAAGAAAAATTGATTAGTAAAATTACCCCTCTTTCAGTTGCACCATTGCTTGTAGAGGCGATTGACCGAATTCATAATGAAAAAGCAGTTAGTCCTTTATTTGAATAAGTTAATAAAACAAAGCACCCAATCGTTCGGGTGCTTTGTTATTTAAGTAGGAAAGTAGAACCATCTATGATCTCTATATCGTCTCTTTTTTTGACCTCTTCCATTAAGTTGAAAAGGGCTTGGTCCTTCATTTTCGCTTCTATCATGCAATCAATGTGTGGGATACTTCCCTTTATTTCTTTTAAAAAGTTGAAAAACATCGTGATGTCTACAAAATCTGAATGATGCCGAAATACTTTTTCGCTTTTTGGACTAGATATATGCATTTTGATTGGGAGCGGGGAATACTTCCATGTTTGCACGACTCGGTCCCAATGATCCGCCCAATTTTCATGATGATTGTGAGCTAGGTGATGATGATAATCAAATACAAGTGGAATGCCGAGTTTTTCACATAAATAGAGAGTATCTTCCAGTGTAAAAGAAGTATCATCATTTTCAAGCATAATCATTTTTTGAATAACGGACGGCACGTGCATCCAATTTTCTAAAAACCGTTCAAGCGAATTTTCCGTTTCCTTGTAGTTGCCACCAACGTGCATGACACATCGGTGGGTAGGAGCTATTCCCATTTTCTTTAATAATAAATAATGGAGCTTTAATGTTTTAATGGAGTTTTTCAAAATGTCTTCATTTGGAGAATTGATTAGAACAAAGTGATCAGGATGAAAATCGATTCTCATTTCATGGTCATTTACAAAATCACCGATACTTTGAAGAATTCCTTTTAAAGGTTTCAGATAATCCCAATCGAGGAGTGCTTCATGATTGGCCAAAGGAATAAGACGAGAAGAAAAACGGTAAAAATGGATTTCAGAAGCTGCATTATGCTTGAGCAGCCTTAATGTATTTTCTAAATTCGTGAAAGCAATCCGTTCCAATTTACGCAGTGCAGCATCCCGATCCTCTATTTTCTGGAATTGAGCATAAGTCATCGTTTTTGATGGGGATGCATTTTTAACCTCCATACTCATGGCAACATAGCCTAGTCGAACGATCGTCATTTTTTCCACCTCGTCTACAGTATGGAAAATAAGTAGGATTGTTAGCCAAAAAGTTAATAAAAAGGTTTAGTTTTTAGTGAGATGACTATAGAGTTGGTTATCAGTCTGAAAATTAATTGATTAGTTATTTTTTTAGACTCAATTCTGAGAAGTGAACAAGTATAATTTCCTGGTGGGGTGCTCCTTCTTCTGATATTTCACAGAAACCGGATGCGTATTGTTGGAGAATAACGTATTCTTTCCCATTATAAATGACAAGTAGTTTTTCCATGAAGTTCACATCCTTATTTTTTATTAATCATAATGGATGTGAACCCCCTTTGTCTGTGTCTTCCTTATGACATCTATCAGGGTATAAGTGGAAATTTGCTAATTTTTAAAAGGTTAATTGATTGTCAAAAAATAAAGTCGTAACTAGATTTTTTGTAGTTGAATACAATGGAGGGAACAGCTCTTTTATGCAGATAGAGGTGATGAAATCATGTTTTCTGTTACAGAAATGCGGGATTTCACGTTGTTTTCAACGCCCCATGTTGTTACGTTATTAATTTTCTTTACTACTTGTTTCCTTTTCGTGAATTACAGAAAGAAACTTAAGCAACACCAAGCCATAATAAAATGGTCATTATTTACTATTTTGCTTGTTTGTGAGATATCGATACAGTTGTATTTAATAATAGTAAAGGAATGGGAAGTCAGTGACCTTCCATTTCAAGTTTGTTCACTAAGTACCTTATTAGCGCTGTTCTTATGTTTGAAAAAAAGCCAAAAAATGTTTAATCTATTTTTCTTTATCGGTTCACTTCCTCCCGTTTTAAGTATGATTTCACCGGATATCGTCCATCAATTTCCTCATTTTCGATTTATTAGATACTTCCTTCGACATTCAGCCATTCCGTTAGCGGTATTGTATTTTATCCTATTTGAAGGTTACAGGGTTCCCAGGAAGGCCATTTTGTCCAGTTTTTTAACGATAAACATTATCGCAGTGCCGATTTTTTTCTTGAATCAACTACTGGGCACGAACTTTTTCTTCTTGGCGGGACCATCCGAATCAACAACGATCTTATCTTTGTTTGGGAGCGGAATTACCTATTATATTATTCTCGAGGCCCTTGCCCTGATTGTTTGTATTATCACGTATATTCCCATGGGTATTTTACTAAATAAAGAAAAGAAGAAATTAAGTGTTGATTGAAGAATCTGTGGAAGACCAAAATGAATCAGTTATATTCTTTAGAGGTGTGCCGTTTTTAGTGCACCCTTTTTGTATTGTAAATTAAATGAACCGGGATATTTTAAATGAATTTTACAAAGGTTATTTCTATTGGTTTTTACTTTTAGGGAGGTTTTAAAATGATTTGGAAAGGAAGACGGCAAAGTTCGAACGTTGAAGACCGGAGAGGCATGGGCATTGGTGGCAAAACAATGATTGGAGGAGGTATAGGAGGTCTGATTATCGTCCTCCTCATTACATTTCTTGGAGGGAATCCCGGAGATTTAATTAACAACACGTCACCGAATACTGAATCGAATATTAACACTCCATACAAAGAATCAGCCCAAGAGAAGGAACAATCTGACTTTGTCTCAGTAGTCCTTGCTGATACTGAGGATGTATGGTCAGAGGTATTCAAAAAGAAAGGGTTGACATACGAAAATCCGACGCTCGTTTTGTATAAAGACAGCGTCCAATCTGCATGTGGATCGGCCAGTTCGGCTGTAGGACCGTTTTATTGTCCAGGTGACCACAAGCTATACATAGACTTAAGTTTTTATGAGGAACTGCAACAACGATTCCAGGCACCTGGTGATTTTGCCATGGCGTACGTAATTGCCCATGAGGTTGGCCATCATGTACAGACTTTGTTGAATAGTGGAGGACAAGCTTCAGCAGCAGCGAAGCGTACAAATGATTATTCCGTCAGATTTGAGTTGCAGGCTGACTACTTAGCGGGCGTTTGGGCTCATTATGCACAAGGTAAGGGATACCTAGAAAAAGGTGACCTTGAGGAGGCATTGAATGCAGCCAAAGCGGTCGGTGATGATAACATCCAGAAAAAATCACAGGGCTATGTAGTTCCTGAAAGTTTTACGCATGGAACTTCCGCGCAGAGAAAACACTGGTTTAAGAAAGGATTCCAAAACGGCACCATAGAGGGAGGAGATACCTTTAAAGCTTCAAACCTTTAACGATACGTAAAAAATGAAGCGCTACCAAATGGCTGTTTTTTTAATACTAAATATGCTAATATGGATTACAACTTATATTGCCACTACAACTCAGATATGAAAGAAATTAGTTTAAGAGAGGCGGGTAATCAAATGGAAACAACGAATAATTCAAAAGTAACGGTAAAAACAACCGTTCAGGCACCAGTAGAAAAAGTATGGACATATTGGACAGAGCCAGTACATATTACAAAGTGGAACAGTGCTTCTGACGACTGGCACACACCAATTGCTGAAAATGATTTAAGGGCTGGCGGGAAATTTCATTCTAGAATGGAAGCTAAGGATGGCAGTTTTGGATTTGATTTTGGCGGGGTGTATGATGAAGTGAAATCGCTAGAACTTATTGCCTATACTCTTGGCGATGGAAGAAAAGTTCAAATCACTTTTAATGGTCAAGGAAACGAAACCGAGGTTATTGAAACATTTGATGCGGAAACCATGAACCCGGTTGAAATGCAACAACAAGGATGGCAAGCAATTTTGGATAATTTTAAGAAATATGCAGAGAACCAATCATAAAAAAATGTGCAGCGAGCCCAGTTATTTTGATAACTGGGTTCTTTATTTCGTTAAAAAAGTGCACATCACCCATTTTATAATCATTTATGTGAAAGTTCAAAAAATTACAAATAAGTGCTGTTTTTTTGTAAATACTTTTGTCCTGCTTTTTTGTACTTTTAAGGTAGTTCAAAAAGGAGGAATGAAGGATGGTTAAGAAGAAAAAAGCATTAATTGGTTTACTAGTTATATTGTCCTCGGTTATACAGGAACAAATGCCGCTGGCGGACCAAGTGATTACGATATGTACCTTTTAAAATTTAATAATTTACTTGAAAAATAATATTGGGCTGCCTCTCCGTTTTGGAGAGGCGGTCTTTTTTTGGAACGAACATTAATACACTTTTTTCTAGTTGAAAACAGACCATCATGAATGATATTGCTAAAATGATTATCTAATAAAATATTAAAATTTAAAAAACGTTCACATCGTTTTCCTTAAAACTGCGGTAAAATGAGTATGTTAAATATTTCACATAGTCTAAATTAGACGAGGGAGAACTAGTTATGGCGTATAGTAAACCAGAAAAAATTATGGAAATCACTGTAGAAAATGGTGTAAAGAAAACAAAATATGCTCCTTTGCAAACATTGATATTAGGGTTTGAGGCAGGAGCCTTCATCGCTTTAGGATATTTACTTTTTATCCGGGTTACGGCACCTCTGCCTGTCAATTTACAAGGACTTAGCAGTTTAATAGGGGCATCGATTTTCCCTATTGGACTTATATTAACGTTACTTGCAGGAGGAGAGCTTTTAACTGGGAATATGATGGCCGTTCCAATGGCAAAGTTGGCAAAAAAGATATCGGTAACAAAGGTCATTTGGAATTGGTCACTAGTGACGCTGAGTAATTTCGTTGGTGCTGTTTTTGTTGCTTATGTTTTCGGTCATTTGGTAGGATTGACGGAAACCGGGCCATTCTTGAATCAAACGATTACGATTGCCCAACATAAATTAGAGGCATCTTTCCTACAAGCCTTTCTCTCAGGGATTGGTTGTAACTGGCTAGTTGCGGCTGCTGTTTGGCTTTCTTATGGATCAGAAGATATGTCTGGAAAAATTCTTGGTATTTGGTTTCCAACGATGGCTTTTGTCGCTATTGGTTTTCAACACGTTGTTGCAAACATGTTTGTCATTCCAGCGGCCATCTTTGCAGGTCATTTCACATGGCTAGAATACCTACACAATTTTCTTCCTGTCTTTTTAGGAAATGCCGTTGGCGGAGTCGTGTTCATTGGTATGGCTTACTATCATGCTTATAAGAAGAAAGAAACTCCATTTAAGGGAGCTGCGGTTGTTCAACGCATGGTTAAGAGCGGAAGTGGTCGATAGATTCATATTTAGGAAAAAATGCTGTAGCCGAAATTGGCTAGAGCATTTTTCTTTTGCTACCCAAGGACTTTTGATAGTATTCCAGTAAATCATCAAAAGTACGATTCTTGTTAATAATACCTCTAATCAGTACAATTGGAAGGAGAAAAATTCATATGCCAGGAACTAAAAGAGAAAATATTAAGCTAGGTACAAAAGTAAGAGTTGTCCAAAAACAAGACCAACGTTCTGGAAAATTAACGGAGGGAACAGTTTCAAAAATATTGACCAATTCACCTACCCATCCACATGGAATAAAGGTCATGCTAGAGAACGGTATTGTAGGTAGAGTGAAGGAAATATTGGATTAAAATAAAACTAATACTAAAATTGAATAAGAGCAGCTAAATTTTGGCTGCTCTTATAAATTTGATTTCCACAAAAATATTCCTTCAGCGGTTAAAAAAAATAGGCAGGATTTCAGGGTTCTTTAAGGTGATTAGACCTAGTACCACAAATAAAAAGCCCATGACCCAAAAAATCAAAGCAACTGTTCGATAACTTGCAAAAAGAAATTCTGAGAATATATCCGCCAATGTTTCTAATAAAGCGACCCAGAAAGTTTCTCCATTTTCTCCCATCCCCCAAAAGATCCATCCTAACAGAAAGAAGAACAACCCAAATAAGAAGACTATGAGTACTCCCATCACAGTTATCACCAGCCTTTTTCTCATTTTATTAATCAACTGCTTGTTAGTTGAATAAGAAAAAGGCTGTAATAAAGTTCATTGATATTTAAAAGGAAAACGACCTTACTCCATGGAATCAGGCCGTTTTTTTAATAATTTAGTTGTTTTCCTTTTGGAATTGAATCATATACTCACTGAATGCCTGGCACGCCTCAAATGGTACGGCATTGTAAGTGGATACGCGGACCCCACCAATGGAGCGATGACCGTTAACTCCAACAAAACCTTTTCGTTTCGCCTGATCTAAGAAACGTTTTTCTAATTCTTCTGTTTTTAAATTAAAGGTTATGTTCATGAGAGAACGACTGTCCTTTTGAGCATGACCGATATAATAACCATCACTAGAGTCAATTGCATCATAAATCAGTGTAGCTTTTTTATCATTCAGTTCAGAAATGGCATTTAATCCACCTAACTCACGAGCCCAATTTAGGACTTCACCCAGCATGTATATGCCAAACGTTGGCGGTGTGTTATACAAGGAATTGTTCTTAGCATGAGTGCTGTACTTTAACATGGTTGGGATATTTGTGTTAGCTTTTTCAAGCAAGTCTTTACGGATAATGACAACTGTCACGCCGGATGGACCGAGATTTTTCTGAGCACCTGCGTAAATGAGAGCAAACTTGCTTACATCAATCGACTTGGACAGAATATCGCTGGACATGTCTGCAATTAATGGAACATCACCAGTATTTGGATATTCCTTCCACTGTGTACCGTAAATGGTATTGTTAGATGTTATATGCAAATAGGTATCTTCTTTTTTATAATTCAGTTCATCAAGCTTCGGAATGCTTCGATATTTGCCGTCTTTCGTAGATGCCGCTTGGTATACTTCACCGAATAGTTTTGCCTCCGAGAATGCCTTCTCAGACCAAGAACCGGTCATCACATATGCTGCTTGTTTACCAGCCTGTAAAAAATTCATCGGAATCATCGAAAATTGCAGACTCGCACCACCTTGTAGGAAAAGCACTTCATAATGGTCTGGAATAGACAACAATTCTTTTAAACTGGTAATCGCTTGATTATGTACATCCTCATAGGCTTTGCTTCGATGACTAAGCTCCATAACAGACATCCCAGTTCCCCGAAAATCAATCAATTCCTGTTGTGCCTTCTCTAAAACAGTAAAAGGTAATGCAGAAGGACCTGCATTAAAATTAAAAGTACGATTTACTTTTAGTTTCATTTTTCTCACTCCAATTTTGATTTACTTGAATATACCACGTTTTTCGAATTTTATGTTTTCTTTTAAGTGAATTTTTCAAAAAAATATTGACTTTTTTTATATAAAGCGCTTCCAAATCGTGTGTTAATACTTTAACCTACGGATGTCAGACCCGATAAGGAATTTTCGACAAAAAAAGGAGTTATGAAGATTTATGTCGAATTATTTTAGTCGATTTAAATGAAAGGATGATGTTAAGGATGGTAAAGCAAGAAACAGTTGAAAAGGTTGTGGATCTTGTCCAATCAGATGAGAGAGCAAAATCATTTCGGCCTGATTATCCCGTCTCTGAAAATTTGAGGCAATTGATGGTAGTGAGGTTTTTAAGGATTACATGATCTATGTACTAGATCAGTATTATGATGATGCAAACCTTTCGTTATTGAAGGAATATGTAGATGATCATGATCTAAGCTCAGAAAAACAGCAAGGATTACTTTACAATTTGTTTTGGTGGAAATTATTGTATGAATCGACTCAAACTATTACTGGAAACTCTATTGAAGCCTATATTTCAGAAAATTTCCATTCGCTAAGAAAAAAACCTTTGATTTCCTCCTGGTTAAGGGAATGTGATAAGGCGATACCTAAATTTTATTATGTTGGCTATAAATATAATAATCGAGTTCTTGTTGTTATTGATATGTTGACTGATACACCACTAGATGTAATTGTGTATGATCCAACCGCTATCCCGCCCAAAAAAGGGGAAATCGTTATGGGGACACTAATGCCGCTAGGCGGTGGATTGTATTTTCCGATAACGGATTTTTACCATTTCAATTTTGAGGCAAGAGAAGCAATAGCTAATTGCCTACACCACTACTATGACAAGTATCTAAAAAATTCTACCATGCATGAAGCATTTATCCACGTACTATCCGCTATGTTGCAAATAGAAAAAATAATCTTCATAGAAAATCAAGAAAAAACATCTTCAAAATAAATTCTTCTTTTATAAAAAATTATTCCACAACTGGGATCTTCACTAATTATTATAAAACAATAGAATGAAGGGTTACTGTTACTCTTTGCCGGGTTAAGGGCTGAACCCTTTGCACTCGCTATTCTTGCTGACCTTTATGCTTTATTAAGTAAAATAGATGTCAATACAAAATGCCAGAATGTATTCACTTATTCTGGCATTTTTAAACCGGGGATAGGATAATAATAAATTATCTTTTTTTATTTTTGTTATCTTTTGCTGCCAATTGTTTTTTTATTACTTGTTCAAACACTACATATACGTGAATAACATTATCTTCAATATTTTTTACATTTAATACTTTCCCTTTTCGACCTTTAATTTTAATATTCTCATCGATTGTAGGAATATCTGTTCGCAGTTGCGTTAATACCACTGTTTTATTTTCTAAAAAATGAACGACAACCATCTTTGAGTCTCTCCTCATTATTCTAATTTATTTACAAAAGTGCGGATGAAATAATGCATCATCACTTTATAAAATATTGAATAACATTAAGATTTGACCCTATTCACGTAAAAGATTTTTTGATTTCCTTATCCATGGGTTTTTTTAATTTTATGCTGGTTGGAGCTGTGTATAAGTGCTTTGTTAGTGCTGCAAAAATCAAGCTTAATCCATGCCAACCACGGTGCTTCTTCTTTCTAACAAAACCGTATCCCGCCAAATACCGTCCATTTTGCCGATACGCTCACGCATACCAACTTCTTTAAATCCAAATTTATAGTGTAATTTGAGACTGGAGATATTCTCAGGGAAAATACTAGATTGAAGCGTCCAAAACTTCTTCTGTTCACTTATTTCAATTAAAGATTTTAAAAGTGTACTGCCAATTCCTTTTCCGCTACTGATCCTACCAACATAAATACTGACTTCAGCGACGCCAGAATAAACTCGGCGACTTGAAATAGGACTTAACGCAGCCCAACCCAAAATATTGCCTTCTAAGCGTGCCACAATACGACATTCCATTATATGATTGTAATCCCAATCTTCCCAAGACGGAACCTCTTTTTGAAAAGTTGCATTACCAGTTGCGATTCCTTCTAAATAGATCGCTCTGACTTGTTCCCAATCTTCATTTTGCATTTTATCAATAAGTATTGAATTATCCACTTTTAATCCCTCTAAATAGTTTTATATAATTCAATTGTAACTTAATTTAAATGGTAAATTCAAAGATGGCAATACCGGGGGACTTTTTGTGAAAATAAAAGTAACTTATTTTAAATTAAGGCTTTGTTAAACGATATTGTTGTTTTTTTACACTGTTGATTGGAGTGGAAAGCGCTCGACTCCTGCGGGAGTACGGGGCTGGGGAGACCCCACAGGCGCAAATGCGCCGAGGAGGCACCCCGGCACGCCCGCGGAAAGCGAGCGCCTGGAGCGGAAATCAACATCCAAATTTAACAGAACCTAAATAAAAAATCCTTTTAAAAAGGCCCGCAAGAGAATTGAAAATGAATTTATCTAAGAGATAATAGGAGTTATTAATGGATTCAAAAACAAAATGGAATGATAAATATAAAGAACGCTTGAAATATCATAAGGAACCTGTGGCGAATTCAAGATTAAAGGACCTGTCTGCTTATCTTAAAGGTGGCACAGCGCTTGATCTCGCTTGCGGTCTTGGAGGAAACAGTATGTTCCTTGCTCGATTGAACTATCTCGTCGAGGCAATTGATATTTCAGACGTAGCAATTAACTTTGTTAAAGAACAGGCAAAAAGACATCATCTCTCCATCCACCCTCGCGTTGCAGATCTTACGGAAGTAAAGGATATTAATTTCCTAAACAGCCCTTTTGACTTAATTGTTATTTCTTATTACCTTGATCGCTCATTATATCCAATAGTAAAGAGCCTATTAAAAGAGGATGGGTATTTATTTATGGAAACTTATTTTCATTCACAACAGACCGAAAATCAGGGAGTATCAAATCTTTATAAACTGAAATCCAATGAGTTGTTAGCTGAATTTGGAGATTGGCAAGTTCTTTTTTTTGAAGAAAATGAACAAGAGGGACGGCAAACGATATTTGCCAAGTTTCGTATAGATGCATGAATACAGGAATTATCACCTTGCCATCGACTGATGGCTATTTTTTATAATGAAAACATGATAGTATCGATTATAAATCCTAATATTCAGCTGTGTGGGGGAACGGTTTATGGTTGATGTGATTTCTGTAAAAATTGATGGTGAAAGTATTCATGTATTCAAAAGTGCAATTTATATCTTTGAGTCTAGCTCAGGATTTACTTTAGAAATAGATCTGATTGTTAGTGAAGTTGCTGTGAAAAAATATAGGAACATGGAAAACCTTATAATGGAGATAGAGTTAGAAGATGGTAGAATCATAAACTCCATTATGCATTTAAAAGTCTTGGCAGGAGGATTGCCACAGCTAAATTTATTTTGTGAATTAGATGACACTCACGAATATGATGATTTCCAAAAGGTTCATGAAAATGATGCCTGGTTTCCAAATATCGAAGAGGGCATCACTTTAGAAGAAATCAGGAAAGTCGAAATGCCAATTGAAGAGATTAGTTTAAAGTTAAAGCTTCCAATTGACCAGGTGGAATGGGTAAAAAGTCAAAAAAAGAGCGCTTTAAATGAAATGTTGAAAAAATGGATCGACGAATATAGAAAAGTAAACAAAAGCTGAAGCCCAAATAGGCTCCAGCTTTTGTTAAATAGAATTAAAGATAAGGACTTTCGTGCTTTGCTTTGAGCCTCATCCAGCGGCGTTCTACCTCATCGTCAAACATTTGCAGCATGTCTTTACTGTCCTCAGTTAACATATGCTTGGTTTTCCCCATCAACTTCAACCATTCTGTGACAGCTAACCGCTTATTTTTAGCCTCTGGATCATAGGTAATGGTTGTAATTCCGCGTTCCACTTCGTAAAGAGGGAAGAAACAGGAATTAACCGCAGCTTCAACGATTGTTTGACCTAATTCATCCTTTGATTTCCAATTCAATGGACAGGTAATTAAAATTTTGCCGTAAACCAAGCCTTCATTTTGGGCATACCACTGAGCTTTGGCGGCTTTCTTTAAAAGGTCGCGGTCAAACGCTTCGGTTCCGGTAAATACATAAGGAATATGAGTTGCCGCCATAATTTGGGCGGTATCCTTATGATGAAACGGTTTGCCTTTTTGGAACGTACCTACACTTGAGGTACTAGTCATATGTCCCATTGGAGTCGAGTAGGATAGCTGGCTGCCTGTATTCATGTAGCCTTCATTATCATATTCAAGGATAATCATTTTATGGTTTCTTAGGGCAGTACCGATGGCAGGGCCCATGCCGATATCCATTCCACCATCACCAGTGACCATAACAAAGGTAAAGTCATCACTTAGTCCGAGTTCTACAAATTCACCGCGGCGTTTCCGTTCATGAAACATTTCCACAAGTCCAGATAGTGTAGCTGACCCATTTTGGAAGAGATTATGGATGTAAGTCGCTTTATGTGAGCTATAAGGAAACCCTGTTGTCACGACCATCGCACAACCGGTATGGAATAAAGCGACAATATCGCCTTCAATTCCTTTGAAGAAAAGCTCCAGCCCGGAGAAGATGCCGCAGCCTGGGCATGCACCATGTCCTGAAGCTAACCGTTTTGGTTTTTTCGTTAAGCTCCGCATCGGAGGAATTTTTACTTTTAGTTCACCGGTAGTTTCATCAGGAGTAACGGTAATTAAACCGGTGTTTAAATCTTCTTTTTTCATCGGATTTAATACTCGTTTTGGTGCAAAATCAGGGTTACCAGGATTATGCCCAAAATAATCAAACGTCTTTTCCACATACCCTTTATTAGCTGCAGTTAGAGCTAACTGGAAAAACTGTTCGGCGTCATCAGCATAAAAATCTTTGCCGCCTAATCCGTAGACTCGGTTAATCACTTTTGTGTGAGCATTTCCAACTGTTTGCAGGGCAGCTCGTAATTCTAATGCCATATTTCCTCCGTGCGCTCCGTACGAGTCTGCACGATCCCCAACCGTTACGGCTACCACATTTTCCAGTGCTTCCGCTAATTTCTTTTGAGGGAAGGGCCGAATCATATTAGGAGAAATGACTCCTGCTTTGATTCCTTGTAAGCGGAGCTTGTCGGCCACATCTTTACAAACCTCGGCAGCAGAATTTAACATAAATACGGCTACTTCAGCATCCTCCATGCGATATAGATCAAGTACTGGATATTCCCGCCCCGTTAATTTCGCATATTCTTTCGAAATCCTTTCAAAGACATGTTCCGCGTTATACATAGCTTCTGATTGTTGAAAGCAGTTATTAATATAGTCAGGTTCATTCATATATGGTCCGATGGTTACCGGATTTTCGCGATCTAACGCATGAGGAAAATTCTTAGGAAGTTCGCCGATAAATTTCTGAACATCCGCTCTATTTTTCACCACCTGGACACGTCTTTTTTGGTGGGATGTGAAGTAGCCGTCGAACGAAACGATGACAGGTAATCTAACCTCTGGGTCTTCAGCCAGTTTAATCGCGATAATGTTCATATCGTAGACGATTTGCGGATCACGCGCCATTAATATGGGCCATCCGGTATTCAATGCGAAATATAAATCAGAATGATCGCCGTGAATATTTAACGGACCGGAAACCGATCGATTAACTAAATTCAAAACCATTGGAAAACGGGTTCCAGATTGAACTGGGAGTTGCTCTAACATATATAGAAACCCATTGGCACTGGTGGCATTAAAAACTCGACCGCCGCCTGTTGATGCACCATAACATATACCCGCTGAGCCATGTTCACCATCTGCAGGAATCAACACGATATCGTGTTCACCTTTGGCCTTCATCCCATCAAGGAACTGGGCGACCTCTGTAGAAGGTGAGATTGGATAGTAACCCATAACATGATAATTTATTTGGTGGGCTGCATAGGCGGCCATTTCATTGCCTGATTCAAAAACAACACTTTGTTCAACTGTTCCTTTTGGAACAGATAGCTTATCTTGGTTTACTTCTATGGACATGAATATCCCGCCCTTTCTTTAATTTCGAATTGCCAAGTCAAATAAATGGGGCACACGGTTCTTGTCGGCGTAGCCGTCATTATATTCTCTTTCGCTTGAGAGTGCTTCAACTGGACAAGCTTGCACGCATTTTAAACAGCCTTTGCAATATTGGTAGTCAATCCCTTGAAGGAACATTTGTGCGCGGCCCCGTTTGTCTTCCTTTTCTTCCCAAACAAAGCAAAAGTCCGGGCAGGCAGTATCGCAGGCTGCACAATTGATACATTTTTCTTCATGAAAATGGGGGAGCATACCGGCTCGTGAAATGCTTAAATCTTTTAAAAAACTGTTTCCTGGATTTGTAATCATTCCGCCAATGGCCTGAGTTTTATATCCGAGCAGGGGCTCTTTCCTTTTATAAGGTTTAGGCTCAAAACCTTCATCAAGCTCATATATTTTGAATTCGACCTCATTGTACCCCCGGTTAAAGGTACGAATATTTGGTTCAACCAAGTGGGGATACTTCTTCTCGAACGTGCGTCGAATGGTCTGTTTCATAGACTCAGGATCTAAGAAGTCTAGAATCCGATAAAGCGCTCCGAGCATTGCGGTATTGGCTTTTGTTTGCTCTTCTAATGCGATTCCTGTCGCATCAATAATGGCAATGGTTCCACCAGAAATTTTCATTTGCGTTTTTAACTCGTCAGGGGATTTTTGGGAATTCACTAAGATGGTGCTGTCGGGATATATCCCGCTCGTGCAATCGATGGTTTTAAATAGGGCATCATGGAAAATGCCGACAACATGAGGTCGTTCAATGGGAGTGGTGTCACGAATATTGGTATCAGGGTCACAAAAACGAATATGGGCTTTTACTGGCGAGCCTTTTTTCTCGGAACCGTAGGATGAAAAACCGACTCCATTGAGACCGTTTCCAACAACGCCATCCTCTGAAAGCATTTTTCCCGCCAAATTAGCGCCTAATCCACCAATCGATTCTAGGCGGATTTCAAAGAAGCCTAATTCATTGACTTTGGGCAATTTTGACAAATGTATTCCTCCTATCTGAAAAACCGAGTTAACAATTAGAATTTTAAAAATTTTCAATAAATTATACGTTTTTATTGTAACAGGATATAAAAACGGTTACAACAGAATTTTTTCATAAAAAATTATATGGCGTATAAAAGTTGATTATGCTGATGTTATAAGATTTAGATCATGCTTGCGTTACATTTTATTTTAATTATTGATATAGTACAGTTTGTGCTTGTTGTATAACAAAAGGGAGGTAATTATTTTTAGGTTTTTTTGGAAATTTTTTAACAGGGACTTTATTACTATATTAACCTTGTATATAATAAGAAAATAGTAACTAAAGGGGGTTTAGTAGTTTTGTTGTACAACGTTATATTATTCTTACATATTTTAGGGGCAGTTCTTATGTTTGTTGCCGTAGGAATTACCTTATTGGCTATGCTTTCCATGCTTTTTTCTACTAAAACGGAAGGTATCCGGAATTGGTCTGCTTTAGCAGTGAAATTGGATGGATTGTTGCCTTTTAGCGTAATTTTGATTTTGTTTCCTGGTCTATATTTGGTGTTTTCAACATGGGGTTGGGGAAATTCATGGATCAATCTTTCACTCACAGCTATTATTATTATGACTTTTATGGGACCCATCATTAATTTACGTCGGTTAAAGTCCATTTTAAATGCGGCAAATGCTGAAACAAATAATGTTCCTTCAGTCTTATTATTGGAGAAGGTAAGGAACGGTGTTCTTTGGAATTCCGTGTTAATTATGACCATGATGACTTTTGCGATTTTATTTGTAATGACGGTGAAATTATCTATGATTGGTTCTCTTGTTACTTTTGTACTAGCGATTATTCTTGGTTTGATTGCTTCTAAAATTTTATTAGGCCGCGTATCAAAACAGAGTACTTTATCTACAAAAATTGGAATGTAATAATGTTAAGTAAGGGGAGAAGAACGGTTTAGAACTAATCTTCTCCCTTTTTTTTATCGGCTCTGTTAAACGATATTGTTGTTTTTTTATACTCTGTTGATTGAAGCGGAAGGCGCTCGACTCCTGCGGGAGTACGGGGCAGGGGAGACCCCACAGGCGCAAAGCGCCGAGGAGGCTCCCCGAAACGCCCGCGGAAAGCGAGCTCCTGGAGAGGAAATCAACAGCCAAATATAACAGAGCCTTTTTATCTAAAAATTTTCAGAATTTTCTTTGATGCTAGTTATGATTATCGTATAAAATGGAGTGAATCAGGAATTCCTTAGAAAGGCGGATAAGTGATGAATCAAAAAGCAGATGATTCAAAAGCTTTAGAAAGCCAACCGGCTTGGTTACAAAGCTATATTGATTCACCAGAAAAGCAGAAGCAATTATATAATCGGACGTTGATGGTCGTTGTCATTTCACAAATATTCGGGGGAGCTGGACTTGCTGCAGGCATTACAGTGGGAGCACTCCTGGCACAAGACATGCTTGGTTCAGATCGTTATGCAGGTGTTCCGGCATTCTTGCTCACGTTAGGTTCGGCTGGAGCAGCGATGCTGGTAGGCCGGATTTCCCAACGTTTTGGCCGTCGTATGGGATTAGGAGCTGGATTCTTGGCAGGCGGGCTTGGAGCAATTGGGGTCATAATTTCAGCATTAACTGGTAATATTCTTTTACTTTTCGCTTCACTACTAATCTATGGGGCTGGTTCCGCTTCCAACTTACAAGCACGCTATGCAGGTTCCGATTTGGCAACACCAACTCAACGTGCTACAGCCATCAGTATCGCCATGGTATCGACCACATTAGGTGCTGTAGCGGGGCCCAATTTGGTTGGTGTAATGGGACAGTTTGCAGTGTCAATCGGTGTTCCTGCATTAGCAGGTCCGTTCATATTAGGTGCTGGAGCCTTCATTCTCGCTGGTGTGGTACTGTTAGCTTTACTTCGTCCAGATCCTCTCGAAGTTGCGAAAGCCATGAGGGTTGTAACAAGAAAGGACGAGGAACATATTTCAATAGAGAATACCCCCCTTGATAGAATAAAAAATAGGGGAATTGTTGTAGGAGCTGCGATTATGGTCTTAACCCAAATGGTGATGGTTGCCATAATGACAATGACACCAGTGCAAATGAAACACCATGGACATGGATTGAGTGAAGTAGGACTGGTCATTGGTATCCATATCGGTGCTATGTATTTGCCTTCTCTTATAACTGGGATTCTCGTAGATAAAGTTGGACGGACAGCAATGGCGATTGCTTCAGGAGCCACACTACTGGCTGCTGGTGTTTTGGCTGCGATCGCACCAGCCGGTTCAATGCTGATTCTTATCATTGCGCTCGCGATGCTTGGACTTGGCTGGAACTTTGGTGTAATTAGTGGGACTGCACTTATCGTGGATGCCACTCATCCGTCCACGCGCGCAAAGACACAGGGAACGGTAGATGTTCTGATTGCTTTGTCCGGAGCGTCTGGAGGAGCACTTTCTGGAATGGTGGTAGCACAAACCAGTTATACCACACTTTCACTGGCAGGGGGAATTCTTTCACTGCTGCTTATTCCAGTTGTAATCTGGTCCCGCAGCAAATCAACATAGTTTTAAGTTAATTTATTTATATTTTCACACAATTGTTTGTTATCATGTTTATATGAAAAGAAAAGGAGATGAAGGAATATGACAAAGCAAACTCGAATCGGGAAAACAGATTTACTAGTTAATCCTATTGGTCTAGGAACCAATGCTGTAGGTGGTCATAATTTATTTCCAAACCTTGATGATGAAGCTGGTAGAGATTTGGTTCGCGCAGGGTTAGCGAATGGGATTAATTTCTTAGATACTGCTTTTGTTTATGGTCTAGGTCGATCAGAAGAAATAATTGGTGAAGTTGTAAAAGAAAGAGGAAATCGTTCTGAAATCATCATTGCCACAAAAGCGGCACATAAATTTGTTGAGAAAGACATGGTGTTGGATAACTCTCCCGCTTTTTTAAAGCACTCAGTGGAAGAAGGTCTAAAACGGCTGCAAACGGATTACATCGATTTATTTTATATCCATTTTCCTGATAACGATACGCCAAAGTATGAAGCGGTTGGAGCCTTGAAGGAGCTAAAGGATGAAGGGAAAATTAGAGCTATTGGTGTATCTAATTTTTCCATGGATCAGTTAAAAGAAGCTAATAAGGATGGCCATGTTGATGTGTATCAAGGCGAGTATAACCTATTAAGCCGAGATGCTGAGAAGGAATTATTCCCATATATGACGGAACACCGTATTTCATTTGTTCCATTCTACCCGCTTGCCTCTGGGCTATTAACAGGTAAATATAACAGGAATTCCGATATAACTGAAAAGAATCGGAAAAGACCTAATTTCCAAGGAGAAAAGTTTGAACATAATCTTGAAAGAATAGAGCAGGTTCGTAAAATTGCTTTGGCAAAAGGAGTGGAGGTTGCTCATGTCGTTCTTGCATGGTATTTAACAAGAGATGCGATTGATGTGATTATTCCTGGTGCTAAAAGAGCAGAACAAGTTTTACATAACCTAAAAACGTTAGAAGTCCATTTAACAAATGAAGAAATTCAAGAAATGGATCGAATTTTTTCATAAAACTGCATAAATATGGGGTCTTTCCTTCAGTGAGCTAAAGTTTTAAGGTGCTGGGGGTCAGACCCCTTTTTTCCTTTTTCCCCTCAATTTGTAAAATCTCCCCGACTTTTTACGTATTTTTAAAAATAGAAGAGAAAAGTTCACATTTTGGTAGTATAATAAAAACTTGTTATGTAAAGAAGAAGGGAATGACTTGAATGGAATGGACTTTAGCCGGATTGTTTGTAATATCCGCTTTGTTACTAATCTTTTCTATTTTAAAATCTACTCGTGCTGCAAAAGTAGAACATAATCAAATTGATATGATTCATATATCCACGATGAAAGAAATTAATTCCTTACAGGAATCCATTCGAAATCTGGAGCTTGACAATGAAGTGTTGATAAAGGAAGCAGGGATTCATCTCTCTTCTGAGGAAAAAATCCTCAAGCGTGAAGTACTAGATTTATATATGCGTAATTACTCGCTTGAAAGCATTGCTGAAATGAAACAAGTCGAAATCAATGAAATCGAAAAGATAGTTGCCCCTTATCAGGAAATGAAGGATGAAGGGAGAAAAGTTGTCAATGAGAATTAATTTATTAAGCAGCTTTGCAGCAGGAATTCTAATTACGACAACTATATGCGGCACTGTTTACTTAACTGATAACAAAAGCGTTGTCAAAGCATCTGCCAAACCACCTGAGATCCAGCCTTTATCTGAAAAAGAGATGAAGGAAAAGCTTGCGGCGGAAGGCTATGTCATTCAAACGAAAGCTGACTTTGACAAAACATTGAAAGCTGCAAAGGCATCTAATCAAAAACAAGCAACACCAGAACCAAATAATACTGCTAAACCTGTAACAAAAGTTATTGTTAATGTGAATGAAGGTATGACAAGCATTGATGTCGGCAACATGCTAGTCAAAGCAGGCATGGTTCCAAATGCGTTTAACTTCTCTAAGGATATTGAGAAAAAGGGACTCATGAATAAATTGCGCCCTGGTACATTTGTTGTAGATAGTAATATGACGTACGATCAAATCATCGCTTCAATTTTTAAATAATTCATAGGCTGGGCATGCTACTAGTATGCCTGGTCTTTTTTATTTTTGGCTCTGTTAAACGATATTGTTGATTTTTATACTCTGTTGATTGGAGCGGAAGGCGCTCGACTCCTGCGGGAGTACGGGGCAGGGGAGACCGCACAGGCGCTAATGCGCCGAGGAGGCTCCCCGGCACGCCCGCGGGTTTGCTGAGCGCATGGAGCGGAAATCAACAGACAAATTAAACAGAGCCTTATTTTTAGATGAGGAAGGGAGAAGATATAATGAATGAACCATTAAATTACTCGGACATTGCTTATAATGAGATTATTTTATATTTAGAAACAAAATGGGACCGTCGGTTAAGTAATCATGAGCGTCATGTTTTAATAGAAGGGTACCGGTATGGCAGAATGGTTGAGGCAGAGAATGAAATTAAAATCCTGTTTGCTGAATAATCATTTCTTCCCATTTATAAATCGAAGAGGCAGTTCTTTTGAACATTCATTTTTTTATCCCTATAATCATTATTATTACATAATTAAAAGGTGTGGATAGAAAATGAAAATTGTAGCGATTGTAGGAAGTTTGCGAAAAGGTTCTTATAATAGAATGCTTGCCAACACTATTATGGAACGATACGACAATAAATTTGATTTAGAAATCCTTGATGTTGGCCAGCTTCCGCATTTTGACCAGGATACTGAAACTGCCCCTGCTGAATACGTCCAGTTTTTTAAACAGAAGGTGAAAGAGGCTGATGGTGTCATCATCATTACCCCTGAATATAACTGGTCCATTCCAGGCGTGCTGAAAAATGCACTTGACTGGTTATCTCGTGTAGACAAAGTTCTCATTGGTAAGCCAGTGATGACAGCTGGCGCCGCAACTGGTTTAATGGGAACACTTCGTGCACAACTCCATTTGCGTCAAATTTTAACCGCTCTTCAAGTGAAGCTATTGCCACCTGTAGGGAATGAAGTTCTTATTAATCATGCTTCTGCTAAATTTGATGAGCAAAATGGAAGATTAACGGATGAAGCTACGATTAAATTTCTTGATGATGTCATCGAGCGCTTTGTTGCTCTTGTAGCAGAATAAGTATTTAAAATAAAATCCACAAAACATTCGCTGTTTTGTGGATTTTATCATCTTTATTAAAATGTAAAATTATCCGGATCTGCACCGAATCGTTTGTTTTCGTTTAGCGCATTAATTTTTTCCATATCACTTTCGCTTAACGTAAAATTAAAGATATCCGCATTTTCAATAATTCGGCTTTCTCTAATCGATTTTGGAATCGTTACAATTTCATTTTGAAGATCCCAGCGCAAAATAACTTGGGCGATTGATTTATGGTGGGCGGATGCGATTTCCTGTAAAACAGGGTGGTCAAGAAGTCTTCCTTGACCAAGGGGAGCCCATGCTTCAATTTGGATTTCTTGTTTTCTGCAATAATCGCGAAGCTCTGGCTGTGAAAACAGGGGATGCAGCTCCACCTGATTGACCATTGGTTTGATCTCTGCCACTGACATTAAGTCTTCGAGATGGTGGATGTTAAAATTGCTGACGCCAATTGCACGAACGCGGCCTTCCTTGTATAGGTTCTCAAGAACCTTCCATGTTTGTTTATACTTGTCTTTAACGGGCCAATGAACTAAATATAGATCGACGTAATCAAGCCCGAGCTTATTTAAGCTTGTTTCAAACGCTTCTAAAACAGAATCATTTCGCTGATCTGTATTCCATACTTTAGTGGTGATGAAAAGTTCTTCACGAGGAACTCCTGATTCTTTAATTGCTTGACCTACACTGTCCTCATTTTGATAAAGGGCAGCAGTATCAATACTTTGATAACCAGCGTTAATCGCCGCTTTCACGGAGGTTAGTGCTTCTTCACCCTCCTGAACTTTATAGACCCCAAGTCCAAACCAAGGCATTTTCACTCCGTTATGTAATGTGGTGGTGTCCTGTAAGGTTTTCAAATGAAATCTCCTCCTTAACTTTAACATACAACATTAAGTATAGTCCCCTACAAGGAGCAGAATCAAATGAATAGATTGATTAGACAAAAATAGAAAAGCGATGAGATCATTCCCATCGCTAAAAAATTTTAAAAGTTATTAAGATAATATACTGAATCAGGGTTAATAGCAGTAAAAAGGAAAAGTTATAAATGCTAAATTTGATGATATAACTTTTGCTCTCTTTTGGGCTAGACTGAATAAACAGTTTATAAGATATTACACTAGCCAAAGAGGCAATAATTGTCCCAAGTCCCCCGATATTTACACCCAACAGCAATGGCTGCCAATCGGACGAAAAGTTGGCCAGAAGGATAGAAGCAGGGACATTGCTAATCAATTGGCTTAAAAGAATTGAACCGAAAAAAACGGAAGAAGAGTCTTTCAGGCTTTCGCTTGCAAAGAATTGGACTGTATTTGTACTAGAAATATTTCCGATAAATATAAAAAAACAGATAAAAGTAATCAGTAGTAAATAATCAATTTTTAACAATAATTTAGCATTTAATATAAGTGCAGTTATTAATGTAACAATTAAGGCGATTTGAAAGTTAATGACTCCAAAAATGGAAGCAATAATGATGGCTAAAACCATACCCCAAGTGAAAGATTTGGTACGATTCTTAATGGTAATAGGGGTTAGCTGTACTTTGAGTTCCTTTTTATGAAGTCTTCGAATAACAATATAAAGCGAACAAATCCCCAGGATGGCCATTAGCAAAATGGTTGTAAAAAATGGAATTGGCGTTAATCCATAATGGGAATAAATAAACAAATTTTGTGGATTGCCCATTGGAGTTAAGCTGCTGCCGATATTAGCTGAAATCGTTTCTAAAATAATCGTTTCCATCATGTTCATGTTTGTTTTTTTACTTATTACAAGAGTCAGGGGCACAAAAGTAAGTAACGCAACATCGTTTGTAACGAACATCGCGCTAATAAAGCTTAACAAAATGAGAATGGCTGAAACGGATTTACTGTTTTGGCACTTATTCAGGAGCACAATTGCAAATTTATCTAGTAGTTTAAGATCTTCAAAAGCCTTAATGGCAATCATCAGATTAAATAAACTGATCAATACTTGAAAATTAATATACTCCAGTTTTGGAGGATGAATCAAACAGCTTGCAGCCGCTAATGTTAGTGATATCGTAAAGACGATGTCTTTTTTTAAGAAGCCTAATTTCAAGTTGATTCTTTTTTTTCGTTGAACTAAAACTGTTTCCTCCACGATCCACCACCTATTAATCTTTGATAGAGTCTTAAAGACAGACATAAATTACAATAAATTTAAATCAATCCTTTGTCAATGAAAAAAGGCCAGCCAGAAGAAGGTTCTAGCTAACCGTTATACTTAAATTAAAGCCTTTTTAAAAATTGGTAACTCACTTTGTCATATTTCATCTTATTTTCATAAAAACGATGTGCATCCACGCGTTGCAATCCTGAAGAGAGCGAGACTATCTTATAACCATTTTCCTTTGACCAATCATGGACATAATTAAGAAGTGCTTCACCATAGCCTTTTGACCGATTGGCTGAATCGGTAACCAAATCACATACCCAGATGAACTTTCCATTGTAAAGTGTCATCATCGGCATAAAACCTGTAACGGCTACTAATTTTTTATTTTCATATAATGCCGCCATCATATAGCCTTCCATTTGAACCGCTTCTTGAACTAATTCTAGGTAACTTTCTTCATCTAAATGAGTACGAAGCTGCTTCATTACTGGAAAAGCTTCCTTCCATTCATGTTGATTTTTCAATTCCTTTATTAGAACCATTAATATCCATCTCCTTCATGCGTTTCTTAAACATAATTTAATCGCAAACTGGTATAATCGAAAGTACCAGATTCGATGAATTTAATAGTACCAGACGAACTGCAGGGGGAGAATAAGATGATTGAACTAACACCTGTTTTGGATGATAAAGGTGATAAACCTTTATATATACAGTTAGCGAATTACATTAAACAAGAAATTTTATCAGGTAGAATAAAGCGGGAAGAAAAATTACCGTCTAAGCGGAATTTATCGCAATACCTTGGCTTGAGCCTTAACACGATTCAGTCTGCCTACGACCAGTTAAGTGCGGAAGGATATGTAGATAGCAGACCACGGAAAGGTCTATTTGTGGCAGCTATCGAGGAAGATATTAATTCAAACCGCTATTATCCACAAATATCGGAAGCAAAGTTCGAGCAATTAAAAGCTAATGTAAAAATTGATTTCAATTCAGGGAAGGTTGACTTAGAACACTTTCCATTTCCAATTTGGCGAAAATTAACCATGCAATCTTTGTACGCCGATCAAAGTGAGGTTTTTAATAACGGGGATCCACAAGGTGAACTGCTTTTACGCGAACAAATCGCCACACAACTATTTGCCTCAAGGGGAGTTAGGTGCAATCCCGATCAAATCATTATTGGTGCAGGAACTCAAGTTCTAATGTGTTTATTAGCTTTGATCATTGGTAAGGACAAGTTCTATGCACTGGAGAATCCAGGTTTCCATCGTACACGGACTGTCTTGCAGGATTTAGGTGTTGAAACCATCGCAATTCCGCTTGATGAAAATGGGATTTATGTTAAGGGGTTAAAAAATAGTGGTGCACATGTTGTTTATGTGACACCATCTCATCAATTCCCTTTTGGTATGGTCATGCCCATCTCACGAAGGATGGAATTGTTAAAATGGGCCGAGGATTATAAGGGTTATATTATTGAAGATGATTATGATGGTGAATATCGATATAAAGGGCAGCCTATTCCTTCATTGCAGGGGCTAGATACAAGGGGGAATGTGGTTTATTTAGGAACGTTCTCCAAATCTTTGATTCCATCTATTCGTATCAGTTATATGGTTTTACCAGCGACACTTCTTACTAAATACCAAGAGCACTTTACTATATATAAGCAAACAGTCTCGCGCCTTCACCAGAATACCCTTTATCATTTTATGAAGGATGGGCATTGGCAAAGTCATTTAAATAAAATGAGAACCTTGTACCGTAAAAAGCACGCAATCTTAATGTCATCGATTAAAAAGGATTTTGGTGATAAAGTAAATGTGATTGGTGAAAACTCGGGACTTCATATTGTTCTCGAACTGAAAAACAACATGCAGGAAAATGAGTTAATTAACTCAGCCTTGAAGGTCGGGGTAAAGGTATATCCATTATCGATGTATTATCATAATTCTCAAGAATGCATGGGTTCCAAAGTCATTTTGGGTTTTGGCGGTTTGTCAGAATCACAAATTGAAAAAGGTATTCGGTTACTTAAACAAGCATGGGAGCTGTAAAAATTAAGCTCCCATTCATAAAATGTTACGGTTTCAATTTCCTTAAAATTGCTGATTCAATAAGTTCCCATCCCAAAAAACTTTTCAGAAATAGATTCTTTTTGACGTCTTTTCCGATTGGATAACGGAGTTTTGGCGATTTCGGCTGTGTAGCAAGTTGCGCAGCCAGTTTCGCAACTTCTAACGGATTGCCGTGGTCTGCTTTTCCTCTTTCGATTTCATTAGTAAGACTCTTCATATAGGGAAAGTATGGCGATTCAGCATTAATTTCTAGCTGATCAACACGTGACCAAATATTTGTTTGATACGATCCTGGCTCGATTAAAGCTACATCAATTCCAAAGGGTTTAAGCTCCAGCCTTAAGCTTTCACTATATCCCTCAAGTGCATATTTAGAAGCCGAATAGGCAGACAATCCAGGAAATCCCATTCTTCCACTTATGCTGCTCATATTGATAATTCTGCCTTTGTTTCTAGCTCTCATAAATGGAAGCACAGCATTGGTTACAGCAATTACGCCGAAAAAGTTCGTTTCAAATTGCTGGCGATATTCTTCAATGGAAAGCTCTTCGCTAAACCCTCCGAGTGCGAATCCCGCATTGTTCACTAATACATCTAAAGAAGGATAGCTTGATAGATCGGTTTCAAACTGATTAATCGACTCGGTTGAAGTAACATCTAGTGGCTTAATATTTATGTAATCTGATACATTCTTTTCTTCCGCCAAGTCTAATAATGGTTTTGCTTTATTTACATCCCTCATAGTTGCAAGTACCGAAAAACCCTCCAAAGCCAGTTCAATTGCACATAATAAACCAAATCCGCTCGAGGACCCTGTAACGATTGCCGTCTTTCTACTCATGAATATCTCCTTTTATATCTTTTTTCTTTTATTAAAGCGTATTGCATAGATGATTGTATAGCAGAATTTTTGGCAAGAGAAAAAGGGTGCCCAAATTCCGGACACCCCAATTCTGAAATCAAAGATTAAAAATTCTGTTGATTTCGCAGTGTTTGTTCAGCATAGGCGACGAGACGCTTCGTCATTTCGCCGCCAACTGAACCGTTTGCTCGTGCGGTCGTATCAGCACCAAGCTGCACTCCAAACTCGTTGGCGATTTCTTCTTTCATTTGATCCAGAACATTATCTGCACCAGGAACCAATAGTTTGTTTCTAGCCATGATACATCACTCCCGACGAATGGTTTTTTTGAGCAATGAAAAAATTGCTCGTATATAATTTAACCATTATAAAAATCCTAATTCGTGGCGGATACTGATGGTGGAAAAGAATCATCGGTTTCACCAGTTAATATAATAAAAAATCGAGGTGAAACCGATGTATTTTATTAGGAACATTTCCGTTGAGATCAGAACTGCGCAATTAGCATTCATTCAAAAGTCCAAAACTAGACGTCTTATCTTAGCTGCTCTTTTGGCTAGTATAGCAGCTATACTCCAAGCAGCAGGCGGATTTTTGCCGGGAGTGGGGTACTTTATCAGTCCATTCGCAACCGCACCGATTCTCCTCTGTTCCATGCTTTCACTTCCACTAGGCTTAATGGCATATATCCTCACGAATTTATTGTTACTCATCCTTCAGCCCAGTGAGCTAATTATCTTCCCGTTTACGACAGGACTAATCGGACTCGGAATCGGTGCGGCCTTCTATTTTTTCAAAAAGAGATGGATCATTATCATAACAAGTGCATCATTATTAACCATAGGAATTATGATTCTATTATATGTTCTCAAGTTTCCGGTCCTAGGGCCCTCAATTTCAAAGACCTTTTCAATCTCCACAGCAGGCGGTATTTTTTTATTTTCCGTCCTTTATAACTGGTTTTGGGTAGATATCGGCTTAATCATTTTTAACCGATTAAAAATAATTATCGCTTCGAGGTAGAGTTAATTTTGGATTACAGCATTGATTAAGACAATTTCATCTAAAGATTGATATTTCTCTTTGAGAATATCTTCAAATTCAATAAGGTTATTAACTTGAACTCCTTTGATTCCAAAACTGGCTGCTAATTGCACAAAATCTGGATTTTGGAAGGTTACACCGAAATTTTGTCCAAACATTTTGTTCATTTGTTCCACTTCAAGCTTCAACATCGAGTCATTTAAAACAATGATGATGAATGCTAGTCCTAATCGCTTGGCCGTCTCGATTTCAGCGAAATTCATGAGTGCGCCGCCATCTCCAGTTATACAAATAACAGGGTCATAAGGACAAGCAAGCTTGGCACCAATAGCGCCAGGTAAGGCAATTCCCATAGAAGCAAGCCCGTTTGATATGATTATCCGATCGGGTTGTTTTGGTTGATAAGTACGTGCAAAGGAAACCTTATGATCCCCGACATCTGAAATCACAATCGTGTTATCAGTTGCAATTGTTTCGATACTATGAAGGACATTTTCAATGGTAAAGGACATAGTTCTAGTATCATGGGTATTGTTTATTTGATATGCTGTTTTAATTTTTTCTTGGAGTTCCCCCGAAGGTACCCAGGATTTTACAGGAATATCCTCTTGATTAAGTAATTGAAGCGTCTTTTTTATATTCCCGACGAGCTCAGCTTCGACAGGGTAATATTCATTTATTTCTGCTGCCACGTTATCAATATGTAAGATTGGCCGTTTCTTTTGATTCCAATCCTTTGGCAATTTTTCTACAAAATCGAAGCCAATGACAATTAGTAAATCTGCTTCATTTAGAGCGGGTAAAACTTCATCCTTCTCTTTAAAGCCAAAGGTATAAAAATTAAGAGGATGATCTTTGGGCAGTACTCCTTTCGCCATAAAGCTGTGTGTTACCGGAGTTTGAAGGTTTTCAATAAAGGCATGCAGCTCAGGGACTGCATCTTGCCTGATTACCCCGTTTCCAATAATCAAAAACGGTTTATTGTTTTTTTGAATTAGCGATGTTGCCTTCTGTAGAGCATCTGCTGCAGGTACACTCATTGGCAATGGGATGACAGGCAAAGGACTATTGGCAATCTTCTGTGCTGAAAAATTCTCCGGCAAGGTAATGGTCACAGCGCCAGTTTTCTCCATCGTGGCCGTTCGAAAAGCCTTTCTGATGATGGAAGGAATAGACGGCGAGTCTTTCAATTGGGTACTCCACTTTGTTGCAGGTTCAAATAACTTCACTAAGTCCAAAAATTGATGTGAATCTTTATGCTGACGCTCGATACCTGCTTGGCCAACTAGGGCCACTACAGGAGAATGATCGAGTTGAGCACTAGCAATACCTGTAATTAAGTTGGTTGCACCGGGTCCCAGCGTCGCTAAACAAACGCCTGCTTTCTTTGACAATCGTCCATAAACATCAGCCATAAAAGCAGCGCCCTGCTCATGCCTGACATTTACAAACTGAATTTGCTTAGATTTTGATAACGAATCAGCCAGATCCAATATCTCCGTGCCGACGATTCCAAACACATATTCTACTCCTTCGTTTTCTAAACACTGAACAAGTACATCTGTTACCTTCATTATTTCCTCCTAAATATTTGCTGTTACTAGTTTTAGCCAAATGATAAAATTAAAACCATAATGGAATTTAATAGAAAATAGGTGATAGATAATGAATGAAAAACAGTATGTCTGGTACGCAAGTTATGGTTCCAATATAAATACTGATCGATTTTTATGTTACATCAAGGGAGGTCGTCCAGAGGGCTCATCTAAAGTGGAAACAGGTTGTAAAGATCCTTCTCTTCCATTAGATCAGTCGACATTTACAATTAACTTACCCTTGTACTTTGCAAAAGAGGCAGAAAAATGGGAATCAAAAGGTGTTGCCTTTATTGGTTTAAACCAAATCTCAGAAGCTAAAACCTATAGTAAAAAATATTTAATCACTACTGAACAATTTTTGGAGGTCGTTAAACAGGAAAATAATGGCGTAGAACTTGAGATTGATTTAAACGAGGTCAGAAGAAATGTTTCAAAAATTTTTCGGCAGGCATGGTACGGTAATGTTTTATATTTAGGCGAAGATAAAGGATATCCAATCTTTACCTTCACCGCACCTTGGGATATCGAGGACGTGGAATGGAAAAAGCCGTCGCATTCCTACTTAACAACAATTGTTAAGGGATTAAAACAAGATTATTCAGTTCAAGAAATCTATGAGTATTTTAAATCAAAACCCGGTATTAAAGACAATTTTTCGGAAGAAGAGTTAGCTGGTGTTATATTTTAATAAAAGAGGTGTCCCAAACTGAATTCTGGGACACCATTTATTTTGCATAAAAATTTTCAGTATAGTAAGGCTGGGATTGATTATTAAAGGCCACACCGACACCTAAAAATTCATAATCCTTTTGTAAAATATTCTCCCGATGCCCAAGTGAGTTCATTAAGCCTTCATGGGCAAAAATACTGCTAAACTGTCCATATGCAAGATTTTCTCCGGCCAAATGAAAAATAATATCATCCTCTTTCATACGATCAAAAGGCGATTGTCCCTTAAGATTCGTATGGTCAAAGTATTGGTTTACGGCCATATCCGTGCTATGCTTACGGGCCGTTTCTCTGACGTGCTGGTCCCATGTCAGCACCGACAGATGATGTTCCACACGTGCTGCATTGGTCAAATCGAATAACTGATATTCAAATCCTTCCGTTAAGGAAGAACTCGCTTTTGTGTAAAAATCAATTTTATTTTGTTCAAAGTCTTTGCTGATAAGCTGCATCGCAGTTACGGTGTTATTTTCGTGTTTATCGTAAAAAATGGTTACATAATCGTTACCAAGTAAGTACACATCATAATCACTGTCCTGTTGCAATTCATATATAATATGCCCCTTTTGAATTCTGGTTAGGGGAGTACCTAATTTTTCACGAATCACTTGTTTCGAGATACCAATCTTAATTCCATTGGTCGAGGCAATTAAATTCTGGTTAGTATATAGTCCGGTTGCCTTATTGTTTTTATCATACATGACCATAAAAAAATTATGGTAATTCTCATGATAAGCATTCCAATATGTCCCATATTCATTAATGGATGAACGCTTTGGTGCTCCTAAATTCTGTTCAATATTTTCTTTTGTATCGCCAATTTCAACATTATGAATAGAGAATATTTGTTTAGTAGGAGGTGCCAACTCTACTTTTTTTGTTTCATTGTCTGGTTGTGTTTGTGGCTGTTTGTCTAACTGTTGGCCAATTTTGTTCAACATTTGTTGAACATTTTCACCTAGTGAGTTCATTACTGCAAGCACTTCAGGGTTATCTTTCAAGCTAGTTATTTCTGATTGAGCCTGTTGCTTCACTTTTTCAAAATCAGTAGTATCAAACTTTTTTTCCAGTGTGGGCCATAAAAAATATATAATAAATAAAATTGAGATAAGCTTAATAAGCCGAAACATTCGTTCCACCTCCATTTCTATTAGAATTGTAACCAATCTAGTTAAAATGTATAAGTAATATGCTTAGATTGGATAAACCTGTTAGTTGCTAAGATTTTTGTAGTAAATGTAATGGTTGATTCGTATTAATAGTAGAGGAAGATTTTATACAAATTTGTCATAATTTTTAAACGAGCTAAAACTTTTTTGTCTTTTGGTGATGTATAATAATGACAGCGTTATCATCCTGGTTTTTTAGTTACCAGCATGTCGGTAAGATTTTTACATAAGGGGGAAAATCGATGACAAAATATGTTAAAGTTGGAAATCTGAAAGTTGCAGACATTCTTTATCAATTTATTAACGAAGAAGCTCTGACTGACTCAGGATTAGACCGTACGAAATTTTGGAATGATTTTGAGCAGATTCTGGATGATTTAACACCGAAAAATAATGAACTTTTAGCACGTAGAGATGAAATTCAACAGCAAATCAACACCTGGCATCGTGAAAACCAAACCTTCGATTTTGAAAGCTATAAGTCTTTTTTAAAGGAAATTAACTATTTAGAACCGGAAGTAGAAGATTTCCAGATTACTACTGAAAACGTTGATGAAGAAGTGGCGTTAAAAGCGGGTCCTCAGTTAGTTGTTCCTGTAGACAATGCCCGATATGCGCTGAATGCAGCCAATGCCCGTTGGGGAAGCCTCTATGATGCTTTATATGGAACAGATGTTATCAGTGAAGAGGATGGTGCCCATCGTACAGGAGGCTACAATCCCGTTAGAGGGCAGAAAGTCATTGCCTTTGCAAGAAACTTCCTTGATCAAACTGCACCGTTAGAAAATTTTTCGCATAGGGATGCGGTTAAATATTCAGTTTTGGGTGGTCAATTAACGGTTTTACTCAGTAATGGAGTAACCGTAGGCCTACAAGACGTAACGAAATTAATAGGATACAAGGGAAAATCAGAGGAACCATCTGCGATTCTCCTAAAAAATAACGGGCTTTATTATGAAATCCAAGTAGATCGTAGTCATCCAATTGGTACAACCGATCAAGCGGGTATAAAGGATATTTTCGTAGAATCGGCATTAACCACGATTATGGATTGTGAGGATTCTGTTGCCGCGGTTGATGCCGATGACAAAGTTCAGGTATACCGCAACTGGCTCGGTTTGATGAAAGGCGATTTAACGGCGGAGTTTACAAAAAATAATAAAACTTTGACACGAGCACTTCATGCAGATCGGCAATATACTACCCCTAAAGGTGAGGAATTGTCCCTAAAAGGGCGGTCCCTCATGTTTGTCCGTATTGTTGGCCATTTAATGAAAAGTAATGCCATTATTGACAAGGATGGCAACGAAGTTCCTGAGGGCCTTATGGACACAGTTATCACAAGTTTAATTGCCAAGCATTCTCTTTTAGGGAATGGGAAATTCCAAAACTCCTCAAAAGGCTCGATTTATATTGTAAAGCCTAAAATGCACGGTTCCAAAGAAGTGGCGTTTGCCAATGAAACGTTTAATCGAGTTGAGGAAATACTTGGACTGAACAGAAATACGCTGAAAATTGGTGTCATGGACGAGGAGCGCCGGACATCTTTGAACTTGAAGGCAGCTATTCGGGAAGTAAAAGAGCGAATCGTTTTCATCAATACCGGATTCTTGGATCGAACAGGGGACGAAATCCATACATCCATGGAAATTGGACCAATGATTCGAAAGAATGACATGAAATTTTCTACATGGCTGCAAAGCTATGAAAAATCCAATGTTTTTAACGGGTTAGTCACTGGTTTCCAAGGTCGTGCCCAGATAGGCAAAGGGATGTGGGCGATGCCGGATTTGATGGCGGATATGCTGAAGCAAAAAATTGGCCATCTTCAAGCTGGGGGTACGACGGCATGGGTTCCATCGCCAACGGCTGCAACGTTGCATGCACTTCACTATCATCAATTGGATGTCACAAAAGTGCAGGATGAGTTGGCTAAAAACATTACTGATTTAAGAAATCATATATTAGAGATTCCTGCTGCCGAGAATCATACCTGGTTACCGGAAGAAGTTCAGCAGGAGCTTGATAACAATGCACAGGGCATTCTTGGCTATGTAGTCCGTTGGGTTGAACTTGGCGTCGGCTGCTCCAAAGTACCAGATATTAATCATGTTGGATTGATGGAAGACCGTGCGACTCTTAGAATTTCCAGCCAACACATTGCTAACTGGCTACACCACGGCGTATGTACCCAGGAACAGGTGCATGAAACATTAAAAAGAATGGCAAAAGTGGTCGACCAGCAAAATGCAGGGGATCCAGCGTATCGTCCGATGGCTATTGACTATGATCAATCTGTTGCGTTCCAGGCAGCATGTGACTTAGTTTTTAAAGGTTATGAACAGCCGAGCGGCTACACAGAACCAATTCTGCACCGTCGCAGGATTGAAGCCAAAGCGAAAATATCCGTAAAAAATAGCCATTGATTCACTAAACACTCAGTCTTGAATTGCAGACTGAGTGTTTTAATTTTTTTTCATAAAAAGGAATTTTCCTTATAATGAAATCAAAGGCAAGTGATAATGGAGGGAATAGATAGATGTATATTGCCGGCCAAAAAGAAATGCAGCAAATGGACCAGTATACGATGGAAGTGCTTGGTTTACCAGGTGTTGTGTTAATGGAGAATGCAGGGGCACGGGTTGTGGAGGAAATCTTTGCGAGTATCAGTTGTGAAAATCCGAAAGTTCTTGTGCTCGCAGGGAGCGGAAATAATGGCGGCGATGGGTTTGTTATTGCGAGAAGACTTTTTGATGAGGGTATAGAGCCACTTATATGTCTGTTGGGAAACCCTGAAAGAATGAAAGGAGATGCCAAGGTACATTTTGAGGTGTACCTAAAAAGAGGGCTGCCGTTATTCTCTCTTTATGAAAATTCACTCGAAGCACTCCAGAGTCATTTGGAGCGGTCAGATATTATTATCGACGCAATATTAGGGACAGGAGTCAATGGTGCTGTTAAAGAGCCCTATTCTCAAGTGATTTCTATAGTGAATAAATATGAAGGAAAGAAATTAATTATTTCAGTCGATATTCCCTCCGGTGTGAGCAGCGAGAATGGAAAAGTTGAAGGAGTAGCGATAAAAGCTTCAAAGACTGTAACATTTGTATTTCCGAAAAAGGGCTTCTTTTTAAATGATGGGCCGAAATATGTTGGGGAGTGGAAAGCAGTGGACATTTCCGTGCCACCTTCGATTGCTGAGGAATTGGGTCTGGTTATGCCAAATTTGATTACGGAAGAGCTTGTTAAAGATTCGATTCCAGTGAGAGCTAAACATGGCCATAAAGGAACATTCGGTCATGCTCTAGTCCTTGGAGGGTCACGACCATATGTTGGTGCCCCGATTTTTTCGGCAAAGGCCGCCTTGTATTCAGGGGCAGGATTAGTGACTTTAGCTGTCCCAAAAAGTATTTATCCATTGGCGGCAGCCCAAAATCCCGAGTCTTTATTTCTACCATTACCAGAAGAAAATGGATGTTTTGGGGAAAAAGCAATTGCTGAAATCGCCTCGCAGATACAGCTATTTGATATTGTTGCGATTGGTCCCGGAATGGGCAGATTTCCTGGCGGTGAAAATTGGATGAAAGCATTTTGGAATTCTTTATCGAATCAGGCGATTGTTGTAGATGCTGATGCTTTGTATTTACTCCGAAATGATTTGGATATGGTGCGCGAGTATAAGGGGAATGTTATTTTTACTCCTCATCCAGGAGAGATGGCGAGATTAGTCAATAAAACAGTAAAAGAAGTGGAGGCGGATCGAATTGAAATCGCCAAGACCTTTGCAAAAGATTACGGGTTAAATTTGTTATTGAAAGGTCACCGAACTGTAATTGCATCGCCTGATGGAGATATTTACATAAACCCATATGGAAATGATGCATTAGGAAAAGGCGGAAGCGGCGATGTCCTTACTGGGCTAATTGGTTCATTCCTTGCCCAGGGTGCATCTCCTGTCAATGCCCTAATTTCAGCAAGCTATTTGCATGCAAGGGCCGGTGAGGAGCAGGCCAAAACCTTATCCAACTATGGGGTAATGCCTTTGGATATTATCTCTGGGATAAGGGATCAACTTCTTGCTATTCTTTAAGTTTACTTATGGGAAAAATAGGAGATACCAATTATTTTGGTATCTCCTCTGACTGTCGAAAAACTCTCGATAGCCTTGTATTTTATTTGTTTCCCTAAACAATTCACTGCGTTAATTTAAATTAATTTAATTTAATATTATTCGTTTAGGCTTTGTGACATGTCTGGTGATTGGCGCTCCAGGCACTTCGCTTTCCGCGGGCGTGCCGGGGAACCTCCCCGCGGAAAGCGAGTGCCCGGAGCGGAAATCAGCAGGCCCAATCGCAGGGACAATCTATGAAATTGGTATTTAGATTCTGGCAAATAAAAAATTGCCGAGAAGAATTCCCTTTCTCGACAATCTGAGGAGGTACCAATTATTTTGGTATCTCCTTATTATTTAAGATAAATTCGTTTTTTGAAACTGATTTCTCTTTTGAAATTCCAAAACAAACTAAAACGATGCCAGCTAAAACAAAAAGCGGCTCGAGCCAGTTCGCTTCTGGTCCATTTGTAATCCGGTGAAGCTGAAAAATCCAATGAAAAACCACAATATCGAAGCTCAAGAAAAGGCCAGTAGCGACTGTGAATCCATTGAAAAATGCCTTTGAAAAAAAACGATGAAAAATAGCCATAAGAATCAAAAGTACACAAATACCAAAGAACACAGCCCCAATACGCTCGCCAGCTGTATCTGCTTTCATTCCGAAGGCAAGGGCATCAATTAAATGAAATAGAAAGTCGGTAAGAAAAAAAGCTATAATCGCTCCTAATAATTTCATGAATAAGCTCCTCGTATAAAATTTAGTTTCTTTAAAAATTATATTGTAATATAGAGATGTTGTTAACGTAAATTTAATTGTACTAACAAGTTTTGTATTAGGGGGAGCATTTGTTGAATAAACAAGGAGTCATTTCTCTTGGAGAAGCGTTTGTAGATTACATATCTTTAGATAAAACAAATTCAAAATACGAGAAGCTGCTTGGTGGTGCGACGGTCAATGTTGCAGTGGGGATGAGCAGACTAGGGATTCCATCCTATTATTTATGTAAATTAGGGACCGATGAAATCAGTCGATTTGTCGAGCAAGAATTAAATAAAGAAAATATCAATACTGAATTTTGTGTACGAACACCCCACAAAAAGATTTGTGGTGTGTATGTTCATATCGGTGAAAACGGGGAGTCTTACTTTCACTCTTATCTAAACCCAACACCTGATGAGGTTCTGACTGAAGCACAACTCGAAAAAGGACTTTTTGATCAAGCAAAAATCTTTTATTTTGGTTCGGGAACTCTTTTTCAGAAATCAGCCAATTCGGCAACTGAAACAGCAATCAAATATGCCAAAGAATCCAACACACTAGTGGCTTTTGATGCCAATATACGTTTAAAGCGGTGGGAAAATGAGGAACAATGCCGGGAGACAATACTATCATTTATACCATTTGCTGATATCGTCAAGTTTGCAGAAGATGAGCTTTATTTGCTAACAGAAACAAAAACAATTGATGATGCTTTAGAAAAATTAGCCCACTTAAAGATACCATTTGTATTTATTACCATGGGTAGTAAAGGGGCTTTTGCGGTTAGTAAGGGACGGAAAGCTTTTGTCCCCGGAGTAGAAGTTAAGGCCGTGGATACAACCGGTGCTGGAGATGCATTTATGGCTGCTTTATTGTATTGTTTTCATGAAAAAGGCAGCCCTTCAGACTTATCACAAATCATTGAATTTACTCAATATGCCAATCGAGCAGGGGCAATAGCAACAACTAAAATTGGCTCCTTAACAGCATTCAATGAATAATTGGTGCCAGTGAGTTTAAGAGACACTGGCACATTCATCGATAATTCGTTAGAAAAATGACTTGACAATTTCTTGCTGTCGATGGCACTCCTGACAAGTATATTCGATTTCTAATGCATCCTCTCTTACCATGTGTTCCGTCTCTTTTTGACATTGTTCACAATACAGGTTTCTAGGAATTTCTATCATGTTACCAACACCATTCTAAAATTTATTTATTAATAATATTGCCCATTATTGGAAAATGAATTAACCATTACAAAAAAGTAGAAAAGGTGTTATATGAAAAAAATAATTGTCATTGGCGCGGGGATTTTAGGGGCGTCAACTGCTTATCATCTTGTTAAATCAGGTGCTGATGTCACTTTAATAGACCGTGAGGATGCAGGACAGGCTACTGATGCTGCAGCTGGAATAGTTTGTCCATGGCTTTCACAGCGGCGAAATAAAGCATGGTATCAGTTGGCCAAAGGTGGGGCCCGGTACTATCCGGAATTAATAGCTCAATTGGAGGCGGATGGGGAAAAGAAAACTGGTTATAAACGTGTCGGGGCCATTAGTCTTCATACAGACATTCAAAAGCTCGAACAAATGGCAGAAAGAGCTCGAGAACGTAGAGGCGAAGCTCCTGAAATGGGTGAGATTACGATTTTATCGCCTTCTGAAACTAAGAAACTTTTTCCACCGATTTCTGAGGATTATGGATCCGTTCATGTTAGTGGGGGTGCTCGTGTAAATGGGAGAGAGCTCCGCAATGCTTTAATTAACGCTTCTAAAAAAAATGGAGCAAGATTTCGAAGTGGAGATGCTTCCATTTTAAAAAAAGAAAACCGGATCATCGGGATTAGTCTGTCAGATGAACCTATATTGGCTGACACAGTGATTGTTACAGCTGGTGCATGGTCGAAAGAGATATTAGAGCCACTTGGTGTTAAATTTCAAGTCAAACCGCAAAAGGCACAAATTGTTCATCTTGAAATGCCAGAAACGGATACAAGCACGTGGCCTGTTGTGATGCCACCCAAAAATCAATACATTCTTACTTTTGATAATGGTAGGATTGTAGTCGGTTCCACACATGAAAACGATGCGGGGTTTGATACCCGAGTAACCGCTGGAGGAATTAATGAGATTTTAAGCAAAGCACTAGAGGCTGCACCCGGCTTAGCGAATTGCACATTTCTAGAAACCAGGGTTGGTTTTCGGCCATTTACCCCTGGCTTTTTGCCAATAATTGGAGAGTTACCAAATTATGAGGGTATATTTATAGCCAATGGATTAGGGGCATCAGGGTTAACAAGCGGACCTTACCTAGGGGCGGAATTAGCCAAACTTGTATTAGGGAAACAAACCGAGATTGATCCCAGTAATTATGAGGTAGTTGGAGCGATAGGGAATTATAAATGGTGAAGAATACTTAATAAACTACTTAAAAATCAAGCAGATAGGGACATTATTGCCCTATCTGCTTTTATTAATTTTCTCTTGTCCTAGTATAAAAGCCGTTTCTAAAATCATTAATTTTTCATTTTATATTGGATAGATAGCAAGTTGGGAGTGGTATTTTATTGACAAAGACATTTTCAGAAAGCGATGTTATTGATATTTCCACAAGAGTGAATGGACAAGTTGATTGCAGAATTCATTTTCAGCTTACCACTGAATGTATAATGGAGGAAGGATTTACAAAAATAACCTACACAATCACAAATTTTCTGGATTCAACCGCTAGTATCGTATATCTTGTCATAGACGAACTTTTATTTCCATTTGATTCTGGTGTGAATCCCGGTAGTATTGGAAAAGTTCATTTTAAAAGAAATGGTTCGTGTGTTCCTACATTGGGTACAGTGTATATTGAGACTGATAGTCAAGGATTTGAATTTGGGAATTTATCCACTGCAGTAATTAAAAGGGAAGTAAATCCAACTGAATAACAAGAAAAGTTTAGAAAGACTTCTGAGTGGGGAGTCTTTTTAATTTGAATGTTTCTCATTCTAAAGTTTGATTTGTATTTTTTTCCTTAGACAAAGAAATAATGAAAAAAACATATCTTTTGGAGGAAGAAATAGTGGAAAAAGATAAAAGTACAAGCTTTCATGTATTGCTGTTATTGGTTGTCATAGCCGTTTTTATCTGGTCCGTTTATAAGCCAGCCGGTTATATTATTTGGACAATGGAAGTATTACCTGCTCTTGTATTATTAATGGTTGTACTTTTTACATACAAAAAGTTTCCTCTTACAACGTTATCTTATTTCATTATTGCTCTTCTTTCGATTTTGACGTTCATAGGTGGTCACTATACTTATTCAAAAGTGCCGTTGTTTAATTGGATCAAAGATTATTTTGATTTAAACCGGAACAACTATGATCGATTTGGACATCTGTTAAAAGGTCTGTTGGCAATCGTGATTAGAGAAATGTTTATTCGAAAAAGCGCGATTAAAAAAGGTCCTTGGTTAATATTTGTTATTTTAAGTACTTCACTTGCTATTAGTGCTTTGTATGAAATTATAGAATGGTTATCTACAAAAATAGGTAAGGGGGGAAAACCGACCAAAGAGTTTTTAGGAATGCAAGGCGATATATGGGATTCTCACTGGGATATGTCATTAACATTTGTTGGTTCCATTCTCGCGCTTCTTTTCCTTTCGAAAATGCATAACACGCAAATTGAAAAACAGAAAAATTATAATTAACCATAATAATATTATGTTAACTTAAATATTATTATAGATCGAAAAATGGTGATAAAATGGAAAAATACTTTCAAGCCGACGGATCAGAACCATTTATTTTGTTTTCACCAACACATTTATCAACGTTATTTTCAGTATTTTTCCTTATAATCATGATTTATTTCTTACGAAGACCGTTAAGAAACCAAGAGTTGAACTTTAAGGCAAGAACCTTTCTAGCTATGGTTCTTATTACATCGGAGATAAGTCTTCATATGTGGTTATGGAGAATTGGGGAATGGACGATCCAATATTCTTTGCCTTTTCATTTAAGCAGTATTTCTGTTATCTTATCAGCCGCATTGCTCTTATCAAGAAGCTATCAACTTTTCGAATTTACGTATTTTGCGGGTGTAGGTAGTGCTTTGCAGGCAATGATCACACCCGATTTAAGTTCCTACACATTCCCGCATTTTCGTTATGTCCACTTTTTTATTTCTCATGGCGGGATAGTCATTGCAAATATGTTTTTTGTTTTTGTGGAGAAATACAAACCATCATGGAAGAGTGTTTGGCGAGCATACTTGTATTTAAATCTCTATACATTCTTTGTCTTTTTATTAAACTATTTTGTCCATGGAAATTATATGTACATTTCTGAAAAGCCGGTAAATCCCTCGATATTAGATTATCTTGGACCGTGGCCTTTCTATTTAATTCCACTAGAATTGATGGCGTTGATTACTTTTATCTTCTTATACTTGCCATTTGTGGTTAGAGATTATTTAAAAAAATAGGATATTTAGGAGTAAACAAGCTTATTACCTTAAATAGTGTTAGAAAAACTAACACTATTTAGGACACATTCTTAACTTCGTATTATACTTTTAAATAATAGGTAATCGTGAATCATACATAACATATAAATTTTTTACCGAATGTTTTAACCTTTTGTCCAATGACAACATGATTTCGGCGTTTATAATATAGAATAGGAAGGTAGGTTTTTAATTCCCCAATATATTATGGTGGTGATGCCAGGGAAGAGATGGATAGTTACGATTTAAATTTTTGTAATATTCTTGCAAAACTGCGTCTTTTTTTACTAAGTAATCGCTTCTATTAAAATTAATTGTTAAAAACCAATGCAAGGGGGAATTTGGTTGAAAACACAAATTGAACAAAATGGGATTGTTACCCTGACATCTGATGCAGCAAATGGTTTGAGTAATAGCGGATTGTGGAATGATGACCTGCGTCCTACCACCATAAAGGAACATTCATGGAAAGGAATAAACTTTGCTACTTTATGGATCGGTATGTGTTTGTGCATCCCTGCCTATACCATGGCTAGTGGGTTGATTTCTTTAGGCATGAATTGGTGGCAAGCCATCGCCACTATTTTTCTTGGAAATGTTATTGTCCTTATCCCCATTCTATTAAACTCTCATGCTGGAACCAAATTCGGAATTCCGTATCCTGTTTTTGCGCGTTTATGGTTTGGCTCAAAAGGAGCTCATATTCCAGCGCTAGCTCGTGCGATTGTAGCCGCAGGCTGGTTTGGAATTAACACCTGGATTGGTACTGGCGCTATTGATACATTGTTGTCCGCTTCATTTTCAGCCTGGAGAAATTTACCAGGACACACAGCTATCGTTTTTGCCTTATTTTGGGCCCTTAATGTTGCCGTAGCTTATAAAGGTCCTCAAGCCATGAAGGTACTTGGCTTAATTGCTTCTCCTGTTGTTGGAATCGCTTCCATTATTCTTCTTGTTTGGGCATTTACACATGCCGGAGGCTGGGGTCCTATTTTATCAACTCCTTCTAAATTTGCAAGTACTGGTGAGTTTTTAAAAGTATTTTTCCCTGCACTAACTGGGGTAATTGCTTTCTGGGCCACACTTGCCCTGAATATTCCTGACTTTTGTCGATATGCTAAGAGCCAAAAATCACAGATGGTGGCTCAAAGCTTATCACTCCCACTTACGATGAGTATTTTCTCTTTTATAGGTATTGCTGTTACTTCCGCAACAGTAGTTATTTTCGGAACAGCCCTTTGGGATCCAGTCCAGTTGCTTGCTAAATTCCCACCATTTGTAATCTTTTTGGGTACTTTAATCATTGTTTTAGCATCTTTAACTATTAACGTTGGTGCTAACATCGTCGCACCGGCACGTGCGATTGAGAATTTAAATCCAAAACGAATTACCTTTGGTATAGGAGCGCTTATTACAGGAATTTTTGCCATCCTGATGCAGCCTTGGTACATTATGGAGAACTTTGGAAACTATATTTTTGGCTGGCTTGGAACATATGGAGCATTACTTGGTCCTATTGATGGCATTGCGATTGCCGATTACTGGCTAGTTCGCAAGCGACAGATGGCTCTTAGTGAACTTTATGATGTAAATGGCCGTTATAGTTATTCCTCAGGCTTTAATAAAAATGGTGTTTATGCTCTGATCATAGGTGTAGCAATTCCGGTACTTGGTCTTATCATACCTAGCCTCCGATTCCTATGGGATAATGCGTGGACATTTGGATTGTTTATCTCCATTTTCGCTTACACGTATTTAATGAGAGGTGACCAAAGTGTCCTAAAACCAGGAGAATATGAAAATATTACGAGTTTCAAAAACACAACTCCTGGAAATAAAAGCGAAGCCCCAGGAACTGAAACAGAATTTTATTATTAATAAAGTCCAAACCCCTTCACGAACAAAATGGAAGGGGTTTTTTTATCATCAAGCGGCTAGGCTATATGGTAAAATAAGTTTATTAATAGACCTTGGGGGAACATTTATGGACAAACATTCATACTTTTATCAATTTCTTGAGCCTATCTCAAAAGAACTAGCATTGGTTGCTCGTGAACTGGAAAATAGTATCTTCACAAGCCCGCGTACGATGCTTACACATGCTAGAGTCTTTGTTGAAAATATTTTGCAACAGGTA
The DNA here is from genome assembly GCF_050477905.1 of Neobacillus pocheonensis. Classification (NCBI taxonomy): domain Bacteria; kingdom Bacillati; phylum Bacillota; class Bacilli; order Caryophanales; family Bacillaceae; genus Neobacillus; species Neobacillus pocheonensis. The sequence goes on from NZ_JBCNAD010000008.1 coordinate 141,286, forward strand.
ATACGTGCTGAAAAATTACCAGATAATCCACGGACCAATTTAATAGAACGTCTTGACATGCTGAATGATAAAGGATATTTAATTCCTGAAATTCGCGACGCTCTCCACCATGTTAGGCAGATAGGCAACCAAGCTGCCCACGATGCAAGAATGTTCCGTATATCGGAAGCGCTTATGTCATGGGAAGCCGTATATAAGATTGTCAGATGGTACGTTGAAGTATATGGTCCTTTTGAGGTAACAGTACCAGATTATCGAGATCCTTCGCCTCAGGTTGAGCAAAAATATGATATGACTGAAGTGGAATTAAGGCTAAAGGCATTAGAGGAGCTGTTAACCAATTCCAATCAAACGCATACTGAAGAGGCAGCTTTAGCTGAAACGGCTGCAACTGCTGAAGTGACTATCGAAGTGATGGAAATTCCCGGTTTCACAACCATCCGAACACTAGAATATAAGGGACGGAAGCTAGAAATTCCATATTTTCTTCGTGATGCTTTCCTTTTACCACAGCGATTTGTTAAATCTGAAACTTTCCTAATCAGATTGGGAGCGGAACAGAATGCGCGCATCATGAGTGAGCTGCCGAAAAACCTTGAAGGCCTTCACAAAAATGTAAAACGCTATAACGAAAAGAATGATGAAGTATTCTTTGAGGAATTAAAGATATTTATTGAAGAGGAGAAAATCAGGAGACAGCTAACACTTGAACAGCCTGGTGAATTATTTTTCTTCTATAAAGCGGACCATATTGTGGTAACAGAAGAACTATCAAAAGTACCGTTGACTGCCGAAGAGTTCACAGGGATTCCAAGCCTTTTGAGGCAACTAAACCAGGATCAAATCGAAACAATCGGTCAGCTGCCAAAGGAACTTGTCATTCTAGCAAAATATGAAAATGTTGGTATTGGAACAGTAGAAAAGCTGTTCGACCAACTAAAGAGGAAGCTTAACGAAAAAAACCAAGGTGTAAAGGTAAGTCATGATTTTCCAAGCAGTTATAAGAAATGGGAATCGCTTTTTGTCAACGTTAAGTTAGGGGAAGCTAAAACTGTTATTCGCGGTGAAAGTGTTCCCTCTCTTTGGAAGGAAGGATTAAAATGGATTGAAGCTCATCATCTGCCTCTTTATCCTTTAGTAGAGGAAGGAATTGTATTAGGTTCAACAGATAGAGGAGATCGCTATGCGGTGGCCCTAGAACCTATTCACAAAAATAAAAAGAATTTTACTTCTTTGCATACCTATGAATCTATCTTAACTGATAAAACATATTACCTGGAAACAAAAATTAACCCTAAATCTGGACTGGAGACATTGAAGAAAATATTAGAACAATTAGGCGTTGAAGTGAAGATTCCATTATTAGAGGAAAATTAATTTTATGAGGAGTATAAGATATGACACCCAAAGCAATTCAGGTATTTAGAGGTGAACATCTAGAAAGTACTCATGATTTACATGTAGCTGTGGTAAATAATGAAGGGAAGCTTCTTTATTCGTACGGAAATCCCAATAGATTGACATTTCCTCGTTCTTCCATGAAACCTTTTCAAGCGGTGCCATTAGTAGAAACGGGGGCAGCTTCTAGATTCCATTATTCCCAGGCAGATCTTTCGCTAAGTTGTGCTTCTCATAGCGGTGAAAAGATACATAGGGATACTGTGTTAAACATATTAAATAGAATTGGGCTTGCTGAAGAAGCATTGCAATGCGGAACCCATATTCCAAGGGATATGGAAAGTTACAAACAGCTCATTCGTGAAGGTAAAGAATTAACGCCAGTTTTCAGTAATTGTTCTGGTAAGCATTCCGGTATGCTTACGACTGCTGTTCATATGAATGAGGATGTGTCCACTTATCGTGAAATTTATCACCCTGTGCAGGAACGAATCCTTGAAGTGATTCAGGAAATTTGTGAAATTCCGAGGGAGCAAATCCAGCTTAGTGTGGATGGCTGCGGCGTTCCTGTCCATCAGTTGCCCCTAAACCGAGTTGCCTTGGGGTTTGCAAAACTTGCAAATCCTGTAGGAAAACACGCTACTGCATTAGAAATAATTAGGAATGCCATGATTCAACATCCAGAAATGGTCGGTGGTACAGAAAGATTTGATACCGATTTGATGAGAGGTTTCAATGCCCGGATTGTCGCTAAGGCAGGAGCTGAAGCGGTTCAATGTCTTGGTTTAGTTGAAGAAGGCATTGGAATTGCAATCAAGGTGGAAGATGGAGGAGCAAGGGCGACCAGTGTGGCTGCAGTGGGAGTTTTAAAACAACTACGTCTTGGTAATGAACAAATCTTTGAAGCTCTTAGGGATTACGTTCATGCTCCGGTTTTAAATGCAAGAAATGATAAAATTGGTGTAATAAAACCTAATTTTGTTTTAAATAAAGCCTAAACCATCCATCTTGGATGGCTTTTTTTGTTATCATAAAGATATATTAATATAATTATATTAATGAAAGCGGTTACTTAATTATCTTTAATACAATATAAAATAGGACTTTATAGTTATTCATTAATACTGATATATGTGGAAAAAGTACCATTTTTAGCAATTTGAATAACCTTTCACAGATTGTTCAATACTTCACAAACTATTATGTGAAATACATGTTATGATGAAATCACAAAGAACAAGGAGTGATAAGACATGATGATATGTGAATGGAAAACCTTCTCTACAGATTCAGAAACTTATACCCTAGAAGCGTTTGAAGAAAGAGTGGGTGATGAATTCGAAGCAATGCTTTTTAAAGAAAATGAAGAAATCCCGGCTTATATTTGGACAGTGAATTACGTCATCATCGTAAAAAAATATTCAAAAATACTTACAGACATTGCATTTGAAAAGATTCCGAGAAATCCAGTTTGCGAATAAAAGGAGTTTATTTTTTGAGCAAAATTGTGAAAAACTTCACAAACTAATAATAAATGGAGTGATTATCAATGGCAGTCGTAGAAAAAACAGTTACAGAAAAACAAAATGTGGCAAAAATGGTTGATGTTTTAGTTAAAAACGGATTGAAAGCATTAGAAGAATTTCGCAGCTTCGATCAAGAAACGATTGATGAAATTGTCAAACAAATGGCTTTAGCGGGCCTTGATCAACATATGCCGCTTGCAAAACTAGCTGTTGAAGAAACAAAACGTGGCGTCTATGAAGATAAAATCATCAAAAATATGTTTTCTACTGAATATGTCTATCACAATATTAAATACAACAAAACCGTTGGCATCATAAATGAAAACGAGCATGAAGGAATCATTGAAATTGCCGAACCTGTTGGGGTTATTGCTGGGGTCACACCTGTTACAAACCCTACTTCTACAACGATGTTTAAAGCCTTGATTTCCATTAAAACGAGAAACCCAATTATTTTCGCTTTCCATCCTTCTGCACAGAAATCCAGCAGTGCAGCAGCAAGAGTGCTTAGGGATGCAGCAATCAAAGCAGGAGCACCAGAAAATTGCATCCAATGGATTGAAACACCATCATTAGAAGCAACACAAGCATTGATGAACCATCCGAAAATTGCACTGATTCTGGCAACAGGCGGAGCAGGCATGGTCAAGTCAGCCTACAGTTCTGGAAAACCAGCCCTTGGTGTAGGACCTGGTAATGTTCCTTGCTACATCGAGAAATCAGCTAATCTTAACCAGGCAGTTAACGACTTAATCTTATCCAAAACGTTTGACAACGGAATGATTTGTGCATCAGAACAAGCCGTTATAATTGATAAAGAAATTTATGAAGATATCAAACAAAAGATGATCAGCAACAATTGCTACTTCTTAAATGAAGAGGAAAAACAAAAGGTTGAGAAATTAGTCATTAATGAAAATTCATGTGCGGTAAACCCTGATATTGTAGGGATGGCAGCAGCTAAAATTGCGGCCATGGCTGGAGTGACTGTTCCAGAGCACACGAAAATTCTCGTGGCTGAACTTAAAGGTGTTGGACCTGGTTACCCACTTTCAAGAGAAAAATTAAGTCCGGTGTTAGCATGCTACAAAGTAAGCGGACTTGAAGAAGGATTAAAACGCGCGGAAGAAATGTTAGAGTTTGGCGGGTTAGGACACTCCGCTGTTATTCATACCACTGATGAAAATACCATTAAACAGTTCGGTTTACGAATGAAGGCAGGTCGTATTATCGTAAATGCCCCATCTTCTCAAGGTGCAATCGGCGATATTTATAATGCTTATATGCCTTCCTTGACTCTTGGCTGCGGTACGTATGGAGGAAACTCTGTTTCCACAAACGTGGGTGCTATCCATTTAATCAATATTAAAAAAGTGGCGAAAAGGAATGTTAATATGCAATGGTTTAAAGTTCCGTCCAAAATTTACTTTGAGAAAAATGCGACTCAATATTTAGCGAAAATGCCTAAGATCTCTAAAGCATTTATCGTCACCGACCCTGGAATGGTGAAACTAGGTTATGTGGATAAAGTACTTTACTATTTAAGAAAACGCCCGGATTATGTTCATTGTGAAATTTTCTCAGAGGTAGAACCAGATCCATCAATCGAAACAGTCATGAAAGGCGCCGAAATGATGGCTAAATTCCAGCCGGATGTGATTATTGCTCTTGGCGGAGGCTCTGCAATGGATGCTGCCAAAGGTATGTGGTTGTTCTATGAATATCCTGATGCTGAATTCTTTGGACTTAAACAGAAATTCCTGGATATCAGAAAACGAATTGTGAAGTATCCGCATTTAGGTGAAAGAGCACAATTTGTCGCAATTCCAACAACCTCTGGTACAGGTTCTGAAGTAACATCGTTCTCAGTTATTACCGATAAAGAAGCCAATATTAAATATCCGCTTGCAGATTATGAATTGACACCTGATGTGGCGATTATCGATCCACAGTTTGTAATGACTGTTCCTAAAACTGTTACTGCTGACACTGGAATGGACGTGTTGACTCATGCAATTGAAGCGTATGTATCATGTATGGCTAATGATTTCACCGATGGACTCGCTATGAAAGCAATTCAGTTGGTCTTTGAGTACTTGCCAAGAGCCTATAAATTTGGCACTAAAGATGAAGAAGCACGTGAAAAAATTCACAATGCATCCACTATCGCGGGTATGGCATTTGCCAATGCGTTCCTTGGTATCAACCATAGCTTAGCCCACAAGCTGGGAGCTGAGTTCCATATTGCTCACGGCCGTGCCAATACGATTCTAATGCCGCATGTTATTCGCTATAATGCGACGAAGCCGAAGAAATTCACAGCGTTCCCTAAATATGCACACTTTATTGCGGATAAACGCTATGCGGAAATTGCTAGAACACTTGGGCTTCCTGCAAGTACAACGGAAGAAGGAGTAGAAAGCTTGGTTCAGGCTATTATTAAATTAGCGAAAGAACTAGATATCCCAATGAGCATTGAAGCCAATAATGTGGAGAAATCTCTATTTGATAGCAAGGTTGATTATCTTGCAGAAAAGGCATTTGAAGACCAATGTACTACAGCAAATCCAAAACTTCCTTTAGTAACCGAGTTAGCTGAAATTTACCGTCAGGCATTTAAAGGAGTTTAAAATTTAAGAAAATATATCTAGCCAAAGCCGTTTTCTATTCATAGAGAACGGCTTTTGTATGGTAAAATACGTCTTATCATAATAGGTTTTTTAGGGATATTACTATTTATTAGCTTTGGTTATTTTGACTGGCTTCATGGCCTTTTTTGGATTGTTCTTATTCCTTTTTACTTCAAAGGCTTTCGAAAAAGCCAAAATGCTAAACATTCTTTGAATTCGAAAAATCGGACCAACCATCCTGCATGGAAAAAAAGCTTATGGGGACAGCTATGCTTTGTTGTTCTTGGTTTCTCTTTTGTCATTGGTGGTTTATTCATTTCCTTAATTGGGGCAACAAATGTCTTTGTACCGACAGATTTAGATTTTATTTGTATTTCACCTGATCAAATGAATGAAATAAACAGTAGGCTCATTCCACTGATTGCGCATGATCGAGCAGGCTTTGGAAGTGCTTTGTTCAGTGTCGGACTACTCGTTCTCATGATTTCTTTGTGGGGATTTCATCAAGGGGAGAAATGGATATGGAATACATTGCTTATTGGAGGGATACCGGCTTTTAGCGCCGGCATTTTGACACATTTTGTTATTGGATATACTACTTTTATACATCTTTTGCCTGCGTATTTTGCTTTAGTCTTGTTTCTTCTGGGGTTATTTCTCTCGCGAGGATTCCTATATGAGGAAGGAAGAAAATAGGGGAGATGTTCCATGCTTGAGTTTAAGTTTATGAGGACAAAAGTGACATTGGAAAAGCGAAAGTTGTTCTCATGAGGTGTTCATGAGGACAAAAGAGGTATTGGAAAAGCGAAAGTTGTTCTCATGGAGTGTTTATGAGGACAAAAATCATGGTGGAAAAATGAAAGTTGTCCTCATGATGCGTTCATGAGGACAATAATCATGATGGACAAGGGAATGTTGTCCTCATGAAATGTACTTGTACCCCAACAGATCAAATTAATTGTTACTTAATTTTAACAAATAATAAATTTTAAACAAAAACCTTACTGTGTAAGCAGCTTCTGAGCGACAATATATCCTGAACCACCATTAACCCCATGACCTGGCCAAGTAGCAGCCCCAAGCATATAAAGATTCGAAATTTGGGTTTGGTGGCTCGGCTGTCCTGGCAGTGGCCGGAACAGATAGCTTTGAGCAAGATCGTGTGCTCCGCCGTAAGGATCACCAGGTCCTGCATTCGGATTAAATCGGGCGATTGTTTTCGGGGTCACAACATGTTTACCGATAACTGCACTAGGAATATTTGGAATATGTTTGCTTACAACCGAAAGGATTCTTTCAGTGAATCTCTCCGTTAAATCCTTCGTCCAAGTTCCATCCCCAACATTAATTTTACCAGCTGCATCTCCACGCGGTCGGCATGGCACTTCAAGCACTTGGATGCGCATAATTGCCTTACCTGCCGGGGCACGGGTTGGATCCAGATTGGTAGGACAATCGACAGTGAAGGTCGGCTTCTCGGGTAAAAGATCTGCCATCCCTTGGGCAATTGCCATAGTAAAACCGTCGAGCCCATCCGTTAAATGCGGTTGACCTACTCTGTTAAAGCGTTCATCATGCCATTTTGGCGGCTCGCTTAAAGCAAGGTTAATTTGTACGCAGCCACGTCCGTAACGATAATTTTTAGCTTGAGTCCGAATTAAAGGGCTTATCTCTGAATCTTTAAGAAGTGACAAATAGAGTTGATCTGGTGTTGTAGATGCAACTACAGATTCAGCTGCATGATATTTCTCTCCAGCATTCGTAACGACGCCAACGGCTCGGCCGTCTTTTACCAAAATCTTTTCAACCATTGTGTTTGTTTGGATAACCCCGCCATTATCCGTCACTAATTGTGCTAACGATTTGGAAAGCATTTCACTTCCGCCTTCAGGAATCGGCATCCCTCCGCCCATTAGTGCCATAACTGTAAGTGGGACCCAGATTCCACTTCCTACTTCATCAGGTGTACGGCCAAGATGGGTTACCCAGGAAGCAATCATTGCTTTTAAAACTGGTGATTTAAAAGAGCTAACTGCGTTTCTGGCAGTTGAGAAAAGGGTCGGGGCGAACGGTGAATAGCTGTGAACGTCTTCATTATGCATAAGTCTAGAGATTACCGCTGAAGCATCAGGACTCGAAAGGTCTACGTTAAATAATGAGAATACATCATTTACGTAAGGTTGAAATCCCTCAAACATTTTCGCAAGTTCTCCACCATCTCCAGGTGCAAGCTTCTCTGCTTCAGAAATGAAATCCTCAAATGAACGAGGGAGTACAGCGGTACGGCCATCCTCCATTGAAACACCCGTTGGCAAATCGGTATTTAAATATCGAAGTCCACGTGCTTCAAGTAACGGACCGAGATCCGCAAATGCAGGACCTGTTAAAAAGAGGGGATGGGCTGCAGAAAATACATCATGCTTAAATCCTGGTAATGTTAATTCTTCAGTACGCAAAAAACCGCCGGGCCGGTCGTTCTTCTCCAGAACTAAAACACTTCGCCCGGCTCTAGTCAAATAGGCTGCCGTAATTAAGGCGTTATGTCCGCTTCCGATAATGATTGTGTCGAAGTTCCGCAATGGGAATTCACTCCTTATAAATAATAAAATAGGAACAAATAGGACTTAAAGTTCATCCAAATAAAAATACGTCCCGAATTGCTTCTTTAGTACTAATTGAAGAATTAATTTGATGGTTTTAAAATAAATAAAAATTTTAATTTTACGCACCATAAAGTTGGAGGTGTTAAAATGGAAAAAAATAATTATGAAACCGATGAAAATCAATCCAGGGAAACGGATCAGGAAGACATTTTGAATAGAGTGAATCAGACTTTTGATAAAATTTCACAAGATGTAAAAAACATGATAAATAATAATCAAATGACCTAACGCCAGTTAATGGCGTTTTATTTTTCAGAATGAGTAAATATATTAATATTAAGAAAACTTGAAAAAGAGAGGGGGAAAACGGTGTGAATTTTGTTCGGCCACCTTGTTAATCTATAGAAAGAATAATCCGGCCGCCGCCATCTTTTTATATTTGTAATGACAGATTACAAGTATAAAAGGAGGAAGAATAATGGATTATTCGAAAAATGTCAACAAATTATATTTCATCATGTTTTTTCATAATCTAATTCCTGCATATGTCATCGAAAGGCTGTTTTGGGAGCAGAGGGGCATGACGGTATTTATGGTCGTCCTTTGTGAGATTATCTATGCGGTTACAATCGTCATATTGGAAATTCCGACCGGGATCCTGGCTGATAAGTTTGGTCGAAAAGTGCTGCTTGTCATTGGAGGAGCATTATCGATTTTGGAATTTATTATCTTGCTCTTTGCCAAGCATTTTTGGATATTTGCACTCGTGGTATTTCTGGCGGGGATTGCAGGTGCATGTATCAGCGGTGCTTTAAATGCCCTTTTATATGACACTCTTTTATTGGAAAATAGGGAAAAATCTTTTGAAAAGATTATAGGGAGACTTAATTCCATTGATTTTATTGGATCATTACTAGCGGCTCTTTCTGGCAGCGTTTTAGCTAAATTCTTTGGATTCGAAATTAACTATATGCTTTCTGCTGTAAGCATGTTCGTTGCCTTTGGATTTACCATTTTCTTAAAAGAACCCCCAAGGAAACACAATCCTGACGAAATAAAATACATGACAAACGGTATAAAGGATTATTTTTTCAGTTCCATTTCATTCTATCGAAATAATCCGAAATTGATAGTGATGATTTTTCACGCGATGGCGATTGCTGCTTGTGTCAATTATCTCGATGAGTTTTGGCAGTTGTATTTAGATAAGATAGGATTTTCGGTGATATTTTTCGGACTATTTTCAGCCTTAATCTCTATCTCGAGGATTCCAGGGAATTTAATGGCTGGTTATCTCACAAAATACTTCCCTGTAGAATTCATTCTTCTAATCGTACTTGGTGTCACGACGATAGGATTTTTAATTAGCGCCTTTTTTCATGGTTTAATTGGAGTGGCGATGATTATTATAATTTTCCTAATTAGCGGAGTGGTGGATCCTGTTGTAACGGGGTATCTGCATTATCATGCAAATTCGGAAATTAGAGCGACCATCGATTCCATCCAATCGTTAATTCAAAAATTGCTAGTATTTATTGTAGGGATCGGTTTTGGAATCATTTCCTCAGAGTACACTATTTTTTCGGGTTTTATCTTTCTGGGCACTTTTATGAGTATATTTTTTCTCCTTTATCTTAAAAATGTCAACATGAAGTAAGGGCTGCCTGAAAAAGTAAGCCCTTTTTTTAAAAAGTCACTTTGAAATATTCATCCATAATGCTATACTTTAATCGCCATAAATTGGTGAGATTTGAAAATGGAGGGAAAAATTATGTACACTTCAATTAATGAATTCATCCAGGAATGGAATCAAGAGGCCGCATCTACACAAAAGCTCATGGATGCTTTGACAGACAGTTCCCTGAAACAAATGGTGTCACAGGATGATCGCAGTTTGGGACGAATTGCTTGGCACGTCGTAACAAGTACGCCTGAAATGCTGAATGAGTTTGGCATCAAAGTTGATATGGTGGAAAATGCAAACACAGTTCCTTCCTCAGCTAAGGAGATTGCAGACGCTTTCCGTAAAGTAACCGCTGACACCATTGACGGAGTACAGAAACAATGGACAGACGAATCTTTAAAAGAAATGAAAAATGTCTTTGGAATGGATTTGCCCAAAGCGGTTACTCTCTCACTTTTCCTTAAACATCTCATTCATCATCGCGGTCAAATGACGGTACTCATGCGTCAAGCGGGATTAAAGGTTCCAGGTGTTTATGGTCCTGCAAGGGAAGAATGGATCCACATGGGCATGGAAGCACCAGTTATATAAAATTACATAGTTTTTCTTATGGGCATGCTGACAACAGTGTGCTTTTTTATTTTATGGGAGGGATATGCTAGAAGGTAGTTGAATATAAAATATAAGTAGAAAACGAAGGTGGTTTTAAAATGAGTGCGATTCCAAGACCTGCATCAACGGTCGTATTATTGGATCAAAAATCAAACGTCTATTTAACAAAAAGACCAGAAACGATGAAATTTATGGCAGGATTTTATGTGTTTCCTGGTGGAGCGGTAGACAAGAGCGATGAGATCAAAGAATTTAATAATGAAATAAAAGGAAATCGAAACACAAACTTTGATCTTGCTCATTATATTGCTGCTGCAAGAGAATTATTTGAAGAAGTGGGAGTGCTACTTTGCAGTACTGAAGGCGGATCCGCTTTTCAAATGGAGGAAGAAACAAAATTAGAATACCGCCGCCAGCTATTAGAAGGAGAAATCTCATTTTTACAATTATTAAAAAAGGAAAAGCTTATATTGAATCTAGATAGTTTCATATACTTTGGCCATATTATCACCCCAAACCCAAGTAGGATAAGGTTTGATACACGTTTCTTTATTGCGCAGCTTCCTGATGGTCAACAACCAGTTCCTGATCAAAATGAAATCAGTGACGCTTTGTGGATTTCCCCTGAAGAGGCATTATCAGATTTCAATATTGGAAAAATTTCTTTACCGCCGCCAACCATTCATGCATTAAAGACGATTTTGAACTATCAAAACGGCGTACCATTGAGCATGCCAGAATTTAACGTCAGCGATTACAAGTTAACCTTTTAGTGAATAATAGGAATCTTCATGCGTGACGAATCCTTCATTTAACAATTTGATTAAATGTGCTTCTGTGGTTCGTTTCGCCACCTCAAAAACGCTTGGGTGCGGTAATTTTTCATAAATAATGTTAGTTAGTTCGATTGAAGTCAGCCTCTTATAGCTTTTGAGTAGCTCTGTGATTTGGTTTTCACGATACAGTCTGCGGTTAATTACAAATTCAATTTGTTCAAATGGTTTAGTCACCCAACCCCCATGACCAGGGCCGATTTTCGTTAAGTCAAGTTTCCTTAATCGATTTAAGGTATCAATATAATCCGACATATCTCCATCAGGGGGGCCAATCCAAGATGTTCCTTCAGCAACGATATTATCCCCTGCAAGGAGAATTTTTTCAGACGGAATATAAATGTTTAACTGACCAGCCGTATGACCTGGAGCGTGAATAATCGAGATGTCTTCGCCGGCCACAGAAAAAATATCCCCATCATTCAACAATGATAGATTGCTAAATGGGTAAATGGCATCAAGTGTTGCTTGTTTTTCGAGAGGATGGCAATAAACTGTTGGATTCCAATCGACTAATTGACGAACTCCCGGTGCATGGTCTGGGTGTGAGTGTGTAAGAATAATAGTTTTAGGTTTGGCAAGTCCATTTTCTTTGATAGCTTTCTCTAAATCTATTATTGTATTGGGTTGATCAAATCCCGCATCGATTAAAATGCTTTCTTGATTGTTTCCTATTAAATAACAATTTGTAGTGGTGTGCGGTAACAGAGTAGGAGTGGAAATAGGAACACGAACAATTTTTAATCGCAAAGCTAAACATCCTTTCATCTTAGGGGCTTTTTATAATTGTTTATTAACGTATTCATCATGAAAAAGAAAAAATCCTTCAAACATATAAAAAAAGGATAGAATGTGCAAGATTACGCTCATTAATCCTTTTTACTTGTTTGGCCATTTTTTATCTAATGCACTGATAAACGTCTTAACATTACGTTTATCTTGCATAATGGGAGAATATATATAGGACAGGGTCCGGGTAAATCGATGATTTTTCACCTTTATAATAGAAAGAAGTCCATACTGAACGTCTCTTTCAATGATACTATTGGAAAGAAGGGATAGTCCTTTTCCATTTATAAGTGTTTCTTTTATTCCTTGGCTGCTGCTTATCGAGAGAAGAGATTTCACTTTTAAGCCATTAGAACGTATGACGTGATCAAGATAATCACGTGTCCCTGAACCAACCTCTCTAGAGACCCATGCTTGATTCTGAAGGTCCGTCATCGTAACGTCCCCCTTAAGTGCAAGCTCATGATTGTTTGATGAAACAATATATAACTCATCCTGCATAAAAGAGTGAACGGATATCTCTTTTTCATTGGTCTGACCTTCAATAAGGCCGATATCAACTTGGTATAAGCGGACAGATTGCACGATTTCTTCGGTATTGCCAATCACAACCTGGAGCTCCAATTCAGGATAGTCGTTTTGAATGTCAATAAGCAAAGAAGGTAAGATGTATTCACCGATAGTAAAACTAGCCCCTATCTTAAGCTCGCCTTTAATGGAATTATTATGTTCAAGAATATCTTGTTTTGTTTGTTCGTAAATTTTAATCATTTGCTTCGCGCGATCATATAAAATTTCTCCGGTTGGAGTGATTTGTAAGAATTTTGGAGACCGAAGGAATAACTTCGTTTGGAACTCTTTCTCCAAATTTTTTATATGTAGGCTGACACTTGGCTGGGACATCAGAAGTAGTTCCGCTGTCTTGGTGAAATTTTTAACTTCTGCCAGAGTAACGAAAGTTTTTAGTTCTTCATAATACATAAGAATCCCACCTTATTATTAGAAATCTTAATAGTTCTAATTACTAATATTTATTTTACTAATTCCAAGTATTTAGGTAAAGTTTTATTAGAAAGTAAAGAGGAAGGGATAAAATTATATTTTAAAACCGACTTGACTTATAGGAATAGTAAAACTATTATAATATTAATCAATTTTTTGTCAGATGAATCTTAAATTTCAAAAAATGACATTTACCTTTGTGGGGTGATCTTATTGCAACTTCAAGTATTGAACAGTCCGTTTAATCAGGAGCAGGCCGAACTCCTTAACCGTATATTGCCAACATTAACAGAATCTCAAAAAGTTTGGCTAAGCGGATATCTGGCTGCTTCATCATCAACATTAGCATTAGGCGCACAAACCGATGTGCTTTCTACTCAAAGTACTGGAAAAAATCTATCTAAAGAAGTGACCATTCTTTATGGATCACAAACCGGCAATGCCAAGGGTCTTGCGAATAAGACCGCTAAACAGCTTGAGGGGAATGGTTTTAAAGTCACCGTATCTTCCATGAGTGATTATAAAGCAAACAATTTAAAGAAGGTCCAGAACCTACTTATTATTGTAAGTACACATGGAGAGGGAGATCCACCTGATAATGCCTTATCCTTCCATGAATTTCTTCATGGTAAAAGGGCACCGAAACTCGATGACCTCCATTTTTCTGTTTTGGCACTTGGTGATAGCTCTTATGAGTTTTTCTGTCAAACAGGTAAAGAATTTGATTCACGTTTGGAGGAACTTGGTGGAACAAGGTTGTATCCGCGCTTTGACTGTGACGTTGATTACGATGAGCCGTTTTCAGAATGGCTTCAAGGTATTCTTAGCAGTGTAAGTGAAGCAGAGGCCAGCATTCCAGCGCCTGTTGTGGGTACAGCAGCGCAAGCTATAGAATCCGTGTATTCAAGATCAAATCCTTTTAGAGCGGAATTACTTGAAACTATTAATTTAAATGGCCGCGGTTCCAATAAAGAAACGCGTCACCTTGAAATATCATTAGAAGGATCTGGGCTTACGTATGAACCAGGAGATAGTCTTGGAATTTACCCGGAAAACGATCCTGAAATAGTTGAGCTTCTATTAGCTGAATTGAAATGGGATGCAGAAACCGTGGTAACTCTAAATAAACAAGGGGATATTCTCTCGCTTAAAGAAGCCTTGAAATCTTATTATGAAATTACGACTCTGACTAAACCACTTCTTCAAAAGGTCGCTGAGCTATCAGGGAATGAAACCTTACTGGAGTTATTAGCACCAGGTAATGAGGAAAAATTAAAATCGTATATTTATGGACGTGATTTAGTGGATTTCGTTCGTGATTTTGGTTCATGGGGTACCTCAGCACAGGAGTTTGTATCGATTCTTCGCAAAATTCCAGCAAGACTCTATTCAATTGCCAGCAGCTTATCTGCGAGTCCAGATGAAGTGCACTTGACAATCGGTGCGGTTCGCTATGATGCGCATGGCCGTGAGCGAAAAGGCGTTTGCTCAATCTTAACAGCAGAACGTCTGCAGCCTGGAGACACACTGCCTGTGTTTATTCAACATAATGAAAACTTTAAGCTTCCTGCTAACCCTGATACACCAATTATTATGGTCGGTCCAGGAACAGGTGTCGCTCCATTCCGCTCATTTATGCAGGAGCGAGAAGAAGCGGGAGCGGAAGGAAAAGCTTGGATGTTTTTTGGTGATCAGCATTTCGTGACCGATTTCCTTTACCAGACCGAATGGCAAAATTGGTTAAAAAACGGTGTATTAACCAAAATGGATGTTGCTTTTTCACGTGATACAGATAAAAAGGTGTATGTACAGCATCGCATGCAAGAACATAGTAAGGAATTGTTTGATTGGCTTGAAGCAGGAGCAGTGTTCTATATTTGCGGTGATGAGAAAAATATGGCGCACGACGTTCATCATACTCTCATTGAGATAATTGAAAAAGAAGGCGGCTTGAGCCGTGAAAATGCAGAATCGTATCTTGCCGATTTGCAACAGCAAAAACGTTATCAGCGTGATGTATACTGATTTTGGATTGAAAGGAGTTTTTTCAACATGGTTAATCAAACTTTAACAGCGCCAACAGGAAAGCCGAGTGATGTGGAGCGCATTAAAAAAGAAAGTAACTATTTGCGCGGAACGTTAAGGGAAGTAATGCTTGACCCTATAAGTGCTGGAATTCCCGATGATGATAATCGTTTAATGAAGCATCACGGCAGCTATTTGCAGGATGACCGTGATTTGCGAAATGAACGTGCAAAACAAAAGCTTGAACCAGCGTATCAGTTTATGTTACGTGTCAGGTTGCCGGGCGGTGTTGCGACACCTGCCCAATGGCTTGTGATGGACGAGCTTGCCGATAAAAATGGAAACGGTACTTTAAAGATCACCACACGTCAGACGTTTCAAATGCATGGCATTTTAAAATGGAATATGAAAAATACGATTCAGACGATCCATTCAACACTTATGGATACCATTGCAGCATGTGGCGATGTGAACCGGAACGTATTGTGTACTTCCAATCCCTATCAATCCGAAATCCATACAGAAGTATACGAATGGGCGAAAAAGCTGAGTAATGATTTACTGCCGCGGACCAGAGCTTACCATGAAGTGTGGCTTGATGAAGAAAAAGTAGCTGGAACACCGGAAGTGGATGAAATCGAGCCAATGTATGGGCCTTTATATTTGCCGCGTAAATTTAAGATTGCAATCGCTGTTCCTCCAACCAATGATATCGATGTTTTTTCAAATGATCTTGGTTTCATTGCTATTGTTGATGAGGGCAAACTAATTGGTTTTAACGTGGCAATAGGGGGCGGTATGGGAAGCTCCCACGGTGAGAAAGCGACCTATCCGCAGCTTGCTAAAGTCATTGGCTTCTGTAAGCCAGAACAGCTTTATGATGTGGCTGAAAAAACGATTACGGTTCAGCGCGATTACGGAAATCGTTCAGAACGTAAAAATGCCCGCTTCAAATATACTGTTGACCGCTTAGGACTGGAAACAGTCAAGGCTGAAATTGAAAACCGCTTGGGCTGGAGTCTGGAAGATGCCAAGCCTTATCATTTTGAGAGTAATGGCGATCGCTACGGTTGGGTTAAAGGTGTGGGAGGTAAATGGCACTTTACCCTTTTTGTTGAAGGTGGCCGGGTAGCTGATTTCACAGAATACAAGCTGAAGACAGGCTTACGGGAAATTGCTAAAATCCACAATGGTGAAATCCGTTTAACAACGAATCAAAACGTGATTATTGCCAATGTATCGACTCAGAAAAAGAAAAAGATTAACGAATTGATTGAACAATATGGATTAACGGATGGCAAACATTATTCTGCATTACGACGCAGCTCGATGGCATGTGTTGCCCTGCCAACATGTGGACTAGCTATGGCGGAAGCTGAACGTTATTTACCTGTCTTGATGGATAAAATTGAAGAGATAGTCGATGAAAACGGTCTGCGCGATAAAGAAATCACGATTCGCATGACGGGTTGTCCAAACGGATGTGCACGTCCAGGGCTTGGTGAAATTGCCTTTATTGGTAAAGCTGTAGGCAAATACAATATGTATCTTGGTGCTGGCCATGATGGCAGTCGTTTAAACAAAATGTACCGTGAAAACATTGGAGAAGAAGAAATCTTAAGTGAACTTCGTGTGCTTCTTTCACGCTTTGCGAAAGAACGTGAAGATGGCGAGCACTTTGGTGACTTTGTGATCCGTGCTGGAATCATTACTGCCACCACTGATGGGACAAATTTCCACGAATAATAAAGGTATTTAACAGACAGGGACATGTATCTCTGTCTGTTTTTTCAAGAGTTACGAATTTAATTCAAGCGCTCTGTGTAATAGGAATATAGGAAGAGTTTTTTTCATCCCATTTAAAAATTCCTTCCTGCAGTTTAATTTCTGTGTCAAAAGGGCAAGGAATTGAATCAATCCCTTGAGAATTAGGAACCATTTTCTCATTCAACTCTTTTTTTAATTGAAGTAATTCCTCCTTAGAAGCAATTCGGATAATCTTATCGAGAGTAATTCTCTTTTCACTAATTCCATTTATTTTACAAATACTTTGTTGAAAACTCCTGTTAAATTGAATCATCATGTGTAAATCTTCGATGCATGCCACTCCGAAAACCTCTTTGATTATATTTCCGTAGCGAAGTTGATAGTCAGTAGCAAAATTTATCGTTTTCTTTTCTGGATTTTCTAATATATAGACAGATTGGATTGTATTATCCATTTATAAACACCCTTTCGACCTGAAACTAGTTGTAAACTACACTCCAATAATAAATTAGGTACAAACCTTTTATCTCAATGATACCATGGTTTTTCAGTTTGCTGTTGTACGGAGGATTGGGCAATGTTGCCCTATGTCATTGTTATCAATGATGGGTTAGAGTTATTACTAAAATGACGGGTAAATAATCGAGTTTAGATGAAAAATATCATTAATTGTGATTAATAAGGGGGTACTATATATTGGACCAATCCAATAAACATGATCATCATCCGCCGTATGGAATTATTGCTGTATTGATGATTGGTGCATTTATTGCATTTTTAAATAATACATTATTAAATATTGCATTACCTTCCATAATGAAGGATCTTAAAATTGAGGCGTCGACAGTTCAGTGGTTGACAACAGGCTTTATGCTGGTAAACGGAATTTTGATTCCAACCACAGCCTTCTTGATTGAAAAATATTCAGTTCGCCAGCTTTTCTTAGCAGCAATGGGGCTATTCACCTTTGGAACCATTATAGCGGGTATTGCCCATATATTTCCTGTATTATTAGCAGGTCGTATGCTGCAAGCATCAGGTTCCGCTATTCTAATGCCACTACTCATGAATGTGATGTTAGTAAGCTTCCCGGTTGAAAAAAGGGGAGCTGCGATGGGCGTTTTCGGGTTAATCCTAATGTTCGCCCCAGCCATTGGTCCGACATTGTCGGGGTGGATTATCGAACATTATGATTGGAGAATGCTTTTCCATTTTATCACTCCAATTGCGATTGTCGTTGTTTTAATTGGAATCTTTTTGTTAAAAGATAAAAAGGAAAAAGTGGTGATGAGTCTGGACTTCGTCTCACTTCTTTTATCGAGCGTTGGTTTCGGTGGTATTCTGTATGGTTTTAGTTCGGCCGGTAAAAAAGGATGGGACAGTCCTGAGGTTTATGGAACGATTGCCATAGGTGTCATTTCGTTATTTGTGTTTATTATTCTTCAAATTAAGAAGGAACAGCCTTTGCTTAATTTCAAAGTGTATCAATACCCTATGTTTGCCTTATCATCTGCAATTGCAATGGTGGTTAATATGGCGCTGTTTTCAGGAATGCTGCTGCTTCCGATTTATGTACAAAACCTTCGTGGAATCTCGCCAATGGATGCAGGGCTCCTGCTTCTTCCAGGGGCACTTTTAAT
Source organism: Neobacillus pocheonensis (assembly GCF_050477905.1). NCBI lineage: Bacteria > Bacillati > Bacillota > Bacilli > Caryophanales > Bacillaceae > Neobacillus > Neobacillus pocheonensis. The sequence goes on from NZ_JBCNAD010000008.1 coordinate 159,795, forward strand.
GGCAATTATGTCTCCGATTACAGGGAAATTATTTGATAAAGTTGGGGGACGAATTTTAGCTATTAGTGGGTTAACAATAATGGTAGTAACCACTTTTTTTTTCAGCAAATTAACACTGCATACTACCTATAACCACTTAATCATTTTATATTCTGTGCGGATGTTGGGAATGTCGATGGTAATGATGCCGGTATCGACAAATGGATTGAATCAATTGCCAAAGCGTTTTTACCCACATGGTACAGCTATGAACAATACCATGAACCAGGTTTCAGGAGCTATCGGGACTGCTTTATTGGTGACAATCATGACGAATCGTACGCAGTCAGAGGCAAAAACGCTCGGAGCAGCTGCTATGAAACATATGACCGAGCAACCAACTCCAGCTGTAGTCGCACAGATGAAACAGCAAATTGTCATGGATGCAACATTAAAAGGAATCAATTATTCCTTCTTAATTGCTACTTTTATTACTGCAGTTGCCCTTGTCCTTGCCTTCTTCATCAAACGTTCAAAACCAGCTGAAGATCCGATGGAAGGGACACCAGCTAAACCTGCACAAAAAAAGATTGTGCCTAAATTAGCCGAAAACTAAAATGGTGCTTCATATACTAAAAAACTCAGCCACGTTGGTAGGTTGAGTTTTTTAGTTTCACAATAATAATTCCAAACATTTAGAATATTTTGCTTGCTTACTTTTTTTTAATAATATAATATTAGCTTTAATATATTTTTCCTAATTGAATTTATAAAATGATTCAATATTACTAATCTAATATACTAAAAAGGAAGCGAATTACAATGGAATATCCATTTGCACCCCAAACTAAAACCTATGAATCTTCTGCGGTCAGAGACATCCTAAAAGTGACACAACAAGGTCACGTGATTTCATTTGCAGGGGGACTGCCAGCTGAAGACATATTTCCAATAGAGGAAGTAAAGAATGCTTATGAAAAAGTATTTGCATCTGGTAAATCTTCTTTACAGTATGGATTAACGGAGGGTTTTACGCCACTTCGCGAAGCTATTCAAGCAAAAATGGCTCAAAAAGGTATTTCTTCAACCCCGGAAAACATTTTGGTCACAACGGGTTCACAACAGGTTATTGACTTGTTCTCTAGGATCATGCTTTCTCCCGGTGATATAGTCTTAACAGAGGATCCAACCTATCTATCCGCCTTGCAGGTGTTCAGGTCATACGGGGCAAATGTTATTGCCGTCAGCAGTGATGAACATGGGATGGTTCCTGAAGATTTAGAAGCCAAAATGGGCCAATATCAACCTAAATTTGTTTATATAATCCCAACTTTTTCAAATCCAGATGGTAAGGTTTGGAGCAATGAACGACGTCAAAAGCTTCAAAGCCTTTCCTATGAATATAATGTACTCGTTCTAGAAGACGACCCTTATGGTGATATTCAATTTCATGATGAAGAGTATTATCAGCCAGTTGCTGCCTTTGATTATCAGCAGAGCCATGTCGTCTATACTAGTACTTTCTCAAAGTCAGTTGTTCCGGCTCTAAGAACAGGTTGGGTTACTGGTCCAGTAGAGGTGGTAAAAATGATGGCGAAAGCAAAGCAGATGAATGACCTGCATTCAAGCAGCATTGATCAACAGGCACTTTATTATTTATTACGCGACTTCAACCTTGATGGACATATCAAACAGATTCGAAGTGAGTATTATTATCGAATGACGATTATGAGGGATTTTTTGCATAAACTTGAGCCAGGCTTGTTTACGTGGAAAGAGCCTAAGGGAGGAATGTTTTTGTGGGTTGAAGGGAATAACCATTTAAATACAACTCGTTTACTTTCCAAGGCAGTTGATAATGGGGTTGCCTTTGTCCCAGGAGCACCATTCTATGTCGACCAGCCAAAGCACCATACGTTCCGATTAAATTTTAGCCACTCTACACCTGAAAAGATCCAGCAAGGAATGGATCGCTTAGTAGAGGTTTTAGTGAAGCCTGCTGTCGTTTAAGTAGAGAAATTTTGAATGAAACCAGCCTTTTATGTAAAGTTTATAAACGAACATTATTTATAATAAGGATGGTATAAAAATGTCTTTTATTGGAATCATTATCATTATTTTGTTGGTCTATTTTTTAATAATTCGCCCGCTTACTAAAAGAAATCGCCCGCAGGTCTATCAGTCTAGAAGAGATTATTATGAACCTAGAAGGGACTATTACGATCCTAGAGGACACTATGGTTCAGGCCCTGGAGGATTTGGCGGAATGGGATCGTTTGCAGGGGGAATCGCCGCTGGGGCACTCCTAACCTATTTGTTTAATCAAGGCAGGATTGGGTTTGATCAATTCCATGCCTTGCAACAATTACAGGACCATGAAATTATGCGAGAATTGATGGATCAAAATATCATTCAAGAACATGAAATTGACCAGTTACAGGAGGAACTCGGACAAGGCAGAGGTGACGATCCGTCAGATTGGGATGAAGATGGGCAAGATGTTCAATTTGACAGGGATGATCAAAATAATCCCCAAGATAATAATGATTTTGGAAATTGGGATAATGGCGATGATAATTGGGTTTAACTAGAAGTACCTTGGAACATCTTTAAGATGGTGTTTAAGGTACTTTTTTATTTGATTGTTACAAAGTTGTGAACGGATAAGTTCTAATTGATTATTTTTCTTATTTAGTATATAGATGGTTTTACACTATCTATAATAAAATAAGTGTATACGGAATAAAACTGATGAGAAGCAAAGGGAATCAAAATTACAGCCAGAGAAGGGTTGATGGTGATGTGGCCTTTTGTGAATAAGAAAATAAGTAAGGAAGAGGTAGAAAGACCTGGTTATATCTCTCTAAAAGATTTAACTGAGGAAAAAGAGATTGAAAAATTAGCGCTTAAACTTAAAGATGTTTTAAGCAAGACAAATAAAGAAGTGATTATCTTGTGTGTTGGTTCAGACCGTTCAACAGGAGACTCACTTGGTCCGATAGTGGGTTCAATGCTAAAAGAAATCAACTTCCCATTACCTGTATATGGAACATTAGAAGAACCAGTTCATGCGTTGAATATTCATAAAATTTTAAAAAATGTTAAAGAAATACACCATGAACCGTTTATTATAGGAATCGATGCTTGTTTAGGGGAACCGGCACAAATTGGTTCCATTTTGTTTAAAAAAGGTCCATTTTTTCCAGGGGCAGCCCTTAATAAAGTTTTGCCAGGTGTAGGGGATTATCACTTAAAGGCGATTGTGAATTGTCTTGATTCTTATTCACCAGTACAGTCGTTAAATAGCACAAGGCTATATACTGTAATGAAACTTTCTGAAATTTTGACAAAAATCATTTATCGGGCTGTATTAGATGATGATTCTTTCTCGAAAGGACCATTTAAAAAGTTGTTAACTGTGGAAGATTAATCCATTTCATTTGAAATGAGTAAATATAGTGGGTTATAATTATTACAGTTTATATTGTGAGAGAAAGCGTGATACCATTGGGGAATAATTGGACAGAGGAAAATTTAATATCACTTCGTGAAAGGGTCTATATTCACATTAAAGATCTCATTCTAGAAGGTGAATTTAAAACGGGAGATCGATTAGTCGAACGAGAATTGGCAGAAAGATTGAATATAAGCCGGACGCCGATTCGCGAAGCTTTATTTAGATTAGAATCACAGGGGTTTGTTAAAACAGTGCCGAGAAAAGGTGTCATTGTTGCAGATATTTCTGAGAAAGAAATTATTGAGGTTTTTACGATTCTTTCTTCATTAGAGGTTTTGGCAGCAAAATTAGCCGTGCAAAAATTAGATGATGAAACGAGTAATAAAATTTCTGACTATATCAAAAAGGCTGAAAATAGTTTGGGTAATGAAAATGATTCTACTTTTTCACAACTACATTCTGAATTCAATCATCTTTTATATAGTGCAGCAAAAAATAATAAACTTTATGAAATATTGAGTGGCTTGTCTGATTATATTAGTGCTTTTGCAAAGACTGGATTTAAAAACCCGGGCCGTGCAGCAAAGTCGATGGAAGAGCACTTGAAAATAATGGAAGCGATTGGTAATCAGGAAATAGAAATGGCCGAGTATTTAACAAAGATTCATATTGAAAATTCTAAAAAGGCATATATTGAAGCGGTCAACCAAGCAAAGGAAAAGCGAAACCGATAAAAGGGAAACTCCATCTATTGATGGGTTTCCCTTTTTATTTAGGTTTAGCAAAAATATTATAGACCAATAACGGTAGGGGCTGTCAGGTTTTTTAATACCTTTGCCACACTCATCGCAACAATTGGACTGGATTTTGGATTTTGTTTGTATGGTTTGTTTTGCACGGATATTTCGACTTTCCCAAATTCTCCCTCAGCAATAATTGTATGAGTATTCATCTGAATAGTAGGATCAACATAAACTTGTACCTTTGTATCATCAAATCCAACACCAGCAATACTTAATGCGGCAGAGACATTTACATTCTCCGGAAATAATTTGGCTGCATCTCTTGCATTACCTTCGAATATGCAATAAGGCTCTGTGATGGTGGCCAAATTTACTTTTTCCTCAGCAATAGTGCCATACCAACTTCTGGGATGTTTTCTTGTAATGAGTGTGATCTCGTCTATCTCACCTAAAACCCCAGCAGCAATTCGATCCAAACCAGCAATGGCAGCAGATGGGATAATCATTTGCTTTTGGTTTTTTGAAGCCGACTCTTGCAATGAATGATAAAGTTCATTATCTGATAAAGCCCCAACAGATAGTATGACCAAATCACTGCCGGAAGAAAGAGCTTTTTCCCCATATTGTTTGAGGGCATTATGGCCTGCAGCTTCTATAATGATATCTAAATCTTGTGTAAAAAAAACATCTTCATTGGTTGTGACAATACATTGATCGGATATTTCTTCTAATGAACTAGGCAGTTTTCTTACCAGAATTGATTTGAGTAAAACATCTCCAGCTTGTCCTGAATCAATTAATTCTCCAATGCTTTTTCCAAGCGTTCCGTAGCCAATAATCCCAGCTTTTAGCATATTTATTCTCCTCAGGTATTCATTTTGTTTGGTATACTATATACCATTTTGTTTTTATATTTTAGCGGAAGAGGGGAGTAAAATCAAGATTAATATTTCGAATATAAATAAACGTCTAAATTTTCAAAATATTGTTGCGTTAATTGGGCACTTAATGTTATATTAATTTCAACCTATATAGTTATTACTAGCTATGTAGTGAAAAGGAGGGGGTAATCTTCATCATTCCTACATATCAGCAACTTAAATGAAGAATTTATTGTATTGTAAAGTTATATCTATGTTTTAAGATTGATAGTTTCAGCTTATGTTTTATTGAGTAAAGTTTATTTTTTTATGCATTACCGGTATACAATCCACAATATACAAAGTTCACCAACTTATTTATTTTTTCCTATTAAACGTAATCGCAATTGTTTGCATTTTCGTGTTTAACAGTAAAAAGGTAATTGAGAAGAGAGAATAACAACTCTGGTGGAGCGCTTTCGAACTTTTTCTCCTCTCCATAGTATCTTTCAAAATTTCAAGCAAAACAATATAAAATTAATTGATGGAAAATTTTACAATTAAATGGAGGGGGACATATGGAGTTAACGTTAGCTCATTGGGTATACCTTTTTGTGACTGCAGCTGTTATTGTTATTATGCTATTTCGAAAAGGGGTCGTACTGCCTCTTATCATCGGGACCTTTATCGTAGCAGCGGTTTATAAAGGAAGTCTTATTTCAGGCTTTCAAGCGGTCTTTAATGCTAACCTTGTGGCCGCAAAGGAGTTATTCAGTATATTCTTAATTATTTCCATCATGATTGGACTCCTGAATTCTTTAAAGGATCTCGGAGCAGATAAAAGGATGGTTGTGCCGATACAGAAAATAATGGTTAACGGCCATGTCTCTTATTTAGTATTAATGGTGACAACCTATGTCATTTCACTCTTTTTCTGGCCAACCCCAGCCGTTCCATTAATTTGTGCTTTGTTAGTTCCTGCGGCAGTTAGTGCAGGATTACCAGTTATGACTTCCGCAATGGTTATTGTTATTGCAGGTCAAGGGATGGCGCTTTCATCAGACTATATTATGCAAGTGGCGCCTATGCTTAGTGCAAAAGCTGCCGGTATTGATAAAGCAGCTGTTTCAGATAAGGCATTCATCCTTTCTCTTATTACAGGTCTAACTTCCCTAGCGATTGTGTACGTAACACATCGAAAAGCAATTACCAAAAAATCTACTAGCAACGTCAATAATGAAGAAAAAGCATTCTTTGATGTGGCAGAGGAGCTCGCTGCTACGGCTGAAGAAACAGTCGATATTAACCATAGAAAAGAAACTTGGGGTAAAGTATTTGCTGTTATTGTTCCTCTAGCAATGTTAGCCGTTATGATTTTTATGTTCCAGACAAAACTCGGTAACGGATCTGGATTCGAGGGCGGGGACGGTGCAGCCTTTATTGGCGGTGTTGCTACAATTCTATTAGTATTAGCCACCATTGCTTTTAACCGAATTCATGCGCTTGATAAAATAAGTGAACATATCACGGAAGGCTTTGTATTCGCTTTTAAAGCAATGGCACCCGTGATTCCGATTGCAGGCTATTTCTTTATGGGAAGTGGTGACTTTTCAGGGGCCATTTTATCCTTAGGTGACAAAGCTGCAAAACCAGCCTTTCTGTTTGACTTAATTCAAGCTGGGCAAAACTATATTCCGCATAGCCCAATTTTTGCCGCGATTGGTATATTAATCGTGGGTGTCATTACCGGGTTAGATGGTTCAGGATTTGCGGGTCTTCCTTTAACTGGTGCTCTATCTGGTGCCATTGCTCCAGGAAGTCACATCGATCCTTCAGTTATGGCTGCAATTGGACAAATGGGAGCTGTTTGGAGTGGTGGAGGAACGCTAATCGCTTGGTCGTCTCTTGTTGCTGTTGCAGGCTTCTTGCAAGTATCACCGCTGGAACTGGCAAGGAAAAACTTCATTCCTGTAATATCAGGACTTCTTCTTGCCACGGTTTTAGCCGTCATAATTTGGTAAATAAAGAAAAAACATTCTAAAATGAAGGGGCTATCCTAAAAGTCAGTTAGGTTCTGATTTTAAGGAGCCCCTATTTTTTTAGTGCATGATTGTAATAGAAATGAATAGAATTAGGGTTGTAATTGAAAGTGAGGAGGGGATTAGTGTAATTATGAACCCATTGAAGGTTGGTTTAGTTGGTATTGGGAAACTTGGGACGGCAATGATGACTCATTGGCATAAACATAATATTCCGATCGGGATTTATCATCCTACCAAAATGAAAGCAGAACAGTTTGTGGAACAGTTTCAAAATGGTTCTTGTTTATCAGCAGAGGATTTAAGCAAACTAGATGTGTTAATAATGGCTTTGCCGGCAATGGATGTTATTCCGTTTATTTCCAATTTAGAGATTAAAGGAACAACTTATTTGATTAATATGGCCACAACACTTCCAACAAATCAAATAATCTCAACATTGCCTTCCTTGAACGTTCATGGCGTGAAGTTTATGGGCCATTGGAAAGACTTAAAGGAACATGGCAATGGACTTTTTATTACAGAAATCCGTTTACCACAGCACATAGAGGAACTCTATCGATATTTAGGGAAAGTTAAAATAGATAGTGAAGATTGTTTAACAGAAGTAAATAAACTAGCAACCTATTACGCTATCCAGGCAGCCATTGAATTAGAAAAGGTTTTTTCTGAGAAAGGCATTTCCCCTGAATATGTAAAAAGGGCATTAACTTCTTTAGCTCCCGAAGTAATTCGTTCCTATAGTGAAGGAAATCTAGGGCATTTTGCCATGGAAATCGTCAAGGAAATTCATGCAAAGCAAGGAGGAGTCAATCCTGATTGACTCCTCCTTGCTTTATTTTGTGTTACGCATTCCATTTATGAAAAGAACATTTGCAATATAAATAAATAGACCATCACACAGCCGATATAAAGACCGGCGAAAGATAGATTCCAATTTGATACTTTATAAGAACTTTCTTTAACGATATTAGACATGAGCCCTAATGTAGCATTATAAGGACCTACTAAAAAGGAAGCTACTGCGCCAGCTAGCATCGCAACCGTCAATATATATGGGGAAATCCCAATTACTGCAGGATTTAGGCCTTCGGTCATTAAAGCAAGCGAAACAGCAGGATGAAGGCCAAGGAAAGCGAAAGCCAAAGGAATTAACGGCAATAAAATTAAAAAGATTTCTACACCAGCTACATGAATAAACTTGATCACTAAGCTATCTAACCATTCATTTGTATGGGAAACATTTATGGTTGAGATAAAAAAGCCTGCTGACAAATAGATGAAAAACTGATCTTTCATACTAACAGAAAAGTTTTGGAAATGCTGCAGTAAATGGGCACCAAACTCTTTTCCTTGTTTCAAACATAAGGACCAACTAAAGGCAAATGGGATAACCATTAAGGATACCAGTGTCAAAAAAGGATAAGGAAACTTTTTCTCTATTAAAGAAATGATGACATTGAAAATAATGATAGCTAATAATATTTGAAAAACTCTTTTAGAACGGTCAACCTGCCCAGCCTTAACCTCAGCAGTTGCGGCTGTTTCATGGATGGAAGGGTTCTTTTGGGTTTGAATCATCATTTTTGATTTTCGTGCTCCTAAGTACCAATCCATCCCCATACCTACAACACTTAAAGGGATCACATAGGGAAGAATGGAAGCCCAGCTTACACCGGTCATGGTAATAACAATCCCCACAATCGGCGTTACAGGTGCCCACAATAGCGGCATTGCAAATCCTCGGGTTATTGCTCTGCTCATAAATCGTTCTTTATTTTGGACTGGAATGATATCTAATGATGGTCTTATGGAATAGTAAGTCATCGGCAGTGTAGCAAGATTCATAAAAATACTAAAAAAGTATGAAAAACCGGAAGTAATCATGTAAAGCTGTCCAGAGGTTTTAACCTTTTTTTGAATAATCGTTTGAATGCCGCCGCTGTACCCGCCTAGTTTAATCGGGATTCCTAAAATCGGTACTAAGGTAAACATGGTCAATAAGTCAAGCATAGGACCAAAGGAAAAGATATAGTCCTGCCAACGGGCTCCGCTTGTCCACAATAAAATCAAACCGAGGATTAAGAAGGTACTACCTAATATTTGGACAAATCGTTTTGCTTGGAATAATGTAAATAAGACAATGAGCAGACTCAAAACGGATAAAATAACCCCAATATCCAGTTGGGGGAATAGAACAGAAAGTAAATACAGTACAATCACCAGAAAAAACATCAATCTCAGCATATCAACACCCTTACTTATTAATATGGTATACCAATTATGAAAAACACACTGAATAATGACACAATTCCGCCATGTTTTAGATTATTTTTGGTATTTGGTATACAATAATGTTGTATTTTTTTATACTTCATAATAAAATAAATGTAACAAATAAAATAACTAGTAGGGGGAATAAAAATGTTTAACATTCTATTTGGCTCTAAAAAATCTGCAGAAAAAGCTGAGAAAAAATTAGCTTCGCTTAGAAAAATACTTAAGTTTTAAGGTAATTCCTTTACTTAATGAAGCCGTCACACCAATGTGGCGGTTTTTTATTTCCTTTACAAGAATATAAAAACCGGAGAGACTTTCTTTCTCTCCGGACTTTTTTTTTAACACCTTTCGAACTTATACAGCCACCTCATCTGATTTTACGAGTTTGGAGTTAACAGAGTCCTCACTGTTCCCTGATGCTTTTACAATCTCATTTAATTCCTCACGTGCAGCTTCGATTGTTTCAAATCTCTCAAAAAACTTAACAGCGATACGATTCACATATTCTTTTCCTTCGAACTCTTCGAACAATTGAATTTTCGCGCTCTCATCAAGAACTTTAGCAATCGTATATTTCGCCCTTAATTGATCAAAGAAATAGAAGTGGTAGGTTTCCACCGGCTCGAGGCCCTCGTTATCAAGAATGGTTTGGAAGCTTTCCTTATTTGTTAGCACAATATATTTTCCCAATTTGAACACTCCTTCAATTAATCTATTAATTTTCATAAGTTACTCGTTTTAAAGTATAGCCGTAAATTGACTCTCATCCCTCCTAGGAACATTGTATACCAAACTACTTATTTGTATTTTATATGAAGAAGGTAAAATATTCAACAATATATTCTAAATATTTAAATAATTAAAAAACAAGTTTGCTTCTCCAACAAAAAGAATGTATACTTCAGGAAAGAGTCTAAATTTTTCGAATTAACAGAAAGGGGTAATATTATGCCAAAAGTGATTCTCCATGTTGATGGAACAACCGTTGAACAAGAAGTGAAAGATAATGCCAATTTAGTAGTATTAGCTGCTACACGCCAATTACCAAAGCTAAAGTACGGCTGTGGAATGGGTCGGTGTACGAAATGCACTTGTATTGTAATTGACGGCGCAGACGAATTGGCTCCACCAAATTGGAAGGAAGAAAAAATGCTGGGGGAAAAGGTAAATGAAGGCTATCGTTTAACTTGCCAGCTAACGATAAAGCAGGATATCGAAATTTCTCAAGAAAATATTTCGATTCAAGCACCGAAAAAGCAATCAGCAATCCAAATAAAATAGGGATTTTCTTATTTAGTTTATTGGTATACAAAATACAAAATGATAAATAGGTGATAAATAATGGATTGTTACAATCTAACAAGCATGACATGGAAGGAAGTAGAAGAAGCATTAAAAAGTGTAAAGCTTGCTATTATCCCAATCGGTGCACATGAACAGCATGGTCCACATATGGTCGAAAGTTGTGATGCGGTCCTGGCCGAAAGGATGGCCAACAAGCTTGGTAAAAAAATGTTTCCATATGTTATCGTGACTCCAACCGTTAATATGGGGGTTTCGCAGCATCATTTAAATTTTCCAGGAACCATTTCATTGCAGCCGTCGACACTGATTGCGGTTTTAAAAGATATGGTCGCCTCATTAAAACATCATGGAATTGAAAAGTTCTTATTTTTAAACTCACATGGAGGCAACCAATCTACATTAAATGTGGCTTCGATGACTTTAACAAAAGAACTCGAAGTGGAAATTTACTATGCGAAAACCACAGCATCTGCTAAAAAATCGATTAAAAATAATGTGACCTCATCTTTATTTGGCCATAGCTGCGAGCGGGAAGTTTCCGAAGCCTTATATTTGGCTCCAGAGCTTGTTCGTCATAATGAAATACAAAAAGGCGATATTCAAGAAGATGGAAGATGGAAAATGCTAAGACCAGGGAATGCGATTCAAGGATTTTACTATTATGAAGAAATGACTCAAAATGGCTGTATCGGTGATGCGACAAAGGCCAGCTGGGAAATTGGCCAGCAGATTGTGGAAGAGGCTTTAGATAATCTTGCAAAAGATCTTTATAAATTGTTAAATCTGAAGGTAGAAGCGCTTTAATTAATAAGCCGTTGGCATAAAATCCTCGCGGATCCCAACGGAAAGTTTTCAGATTATATTAATCTTTTAAAAATTCTAAAAATTATATTTACAAACGATGCAAAATAGGTTACTATTTATTCAAGGGTATACCAAATAGAAAAAAACCTAAAGAATGCTAGATAAATTCTAACAATCTTTTATTTTTTACCTCATTTGGTATACAAAATATCAAATACCAAGTATTACTTGGGATTACCTACATAAAACTAGAGGAGATGATTATAGTGGCAGAATTACTATCAAAAGATGAATTTCGTAAACAACTGGAAGAAGCTATTAAAGGAAACCACAGCCAAAAGGCACCATTTACACTAGCATGGGCTGAAGGAAAATTAGAAAGAAAACACTTTGCTAGATGGGCAGAAAATCACTATCACTACGTTGGACCATTCGCTGATTACCTAGCTTATATTTACCACAACACTCCAACCGATCAAAAATTTGAAGCTGCAAAAGATTTCACTCTACAAAACATGTATGAGGAAGAAATCGCCGCAGACCGTCACACTGATCTGCTCATCCGTTTTGCTGAAGCTTGTGGAACTACTCGTGAGCGTGTTGTTAATCCAGATAATATGGCTCCAACTACATTAGGTCTTCAAAGCTGGTGTTTCGCAGTGGCTGCACGTGAGAATTTCGTTGTCGCTACTGCTGCATTAGTAGTAGGCTTAGAATCTCAAGTTCCTGATATCTACCGAAAGCAAACTCCTGCATTACGTGAGCAATATGGATTTACAGATGAAGAAATTGAATTTTTCGATTTACACATCGTTTCTGACGAAATCCATGGTGAACGTGGTTACAAAATTGTTCTCGATCATGCGGATACTCCTGAATTACAGCAACGCTGTCTTGAAGTAGTAAGAACTGGAGCAAAAATGCGCCGTATGTATATGGATGGATTATGGAGAGAGTATTTAGAGCAGGATTTGGGTGCTTTAGTTGAAGCGAAATAATCTTAAAGCTATTTAATATTAAAACGGATTCAAAAGTGTCAGCTTTTGAATTCGTTTCCTTTTACAAGCCGCCCTATTTAATCTTGCAGTGTAATGTTTAATTGGCGGCTATTTTTATAAAGAAATGAGTGTGATAAGCGTGCTTACTACAAAAGTTGAAACATTCAATAACTTAATAAATGGCCAGTGGCAGGAGGCTGTCAGCAAGAAGACATTTTTGAGCGTAAACCCGGCAAATCATGAAGATATTGTTGGGTCTTTTCAGGCTTCAAATGAGCAGGATGTTAAATTGGCGATTGAAGCTGCCAAGCAAGCTTTTCCAGCATGGTCGAAAACGGCTCCTTCTAAACGGGCATCCATCTTAAATCAAGCGGCCAGCATTCTCGAACAAAATGCTGATCAATTGGCGGAAGAGTTAACCCGAGAGGAAGGAAAGCACGTTGATGATGCAAAAAATGAGGTGTTACGATCTGCGCAAACTCTCCGGTTTTATGCCGTGGAAGGCCAAACCTTTACGGGCGAAACCTTTCCAAACGATGATCCCAATATGAAAGTTTCAACAGAAAGAGAACCGCTTGGTGTAGTGAGTGTGATTACTCCTTGGAATTTTCCGCTTTCGATTCCAGCAAGAAAAATTGCACCAGCTTTAATCACAGGAAATACGGTTGTATTTAAACCATCTTCTGATACACCGTTGATTGCCGTACGTTTAGTAGAGGCATTAGTTCAAGCAGGAATTCCGAAAGGTGTTATCAACTTCGTGACAGGAAAAGCGTCAGAAGTGGGCGATCTTTTGGTCACCCACCCAGCTGTAAGAGCCGTTACTTTTACAGGGTCAACAGCGGCTGGAGAAGATATTCATCGAAAAGCTTCCTTTACAACTCGGACACAGATGGAACTTGGAGGGAAAAATCCGCTCATCGTCATGGATGATGCAGATCTTGATCTTGCTGCCAGCTTAACTGTTAACGGTGGTTTTTCATTAACAGGGCAGGCGTGTACAGGAACAAGCCGAGTCATCGTATTGAAAGACGTGAAAGAGGCCTTTGTTCAAAAACTCATTGAAAAAACAAGCGCCCTCAAAATCGGAAATGGTTTTGAAAAAGGCGTAAAAATTGGGCCGCTGGCAAACGAAAAACAACTAAAAAATGTTTTAAAGTATATTCAATACGGTAAGGAAGATGGCGCAGCACTTGTCTTTGGCGGCGAGCAGTTAACTGAAGGGGAATACCAAAAAGGATATTATGTGCAGCCAGCCATATTCACAAATGTGGATCCAGACTCGCGGATTGCAAAAGAAGAGATTTTTGGACCTGTTATCGCCGTAATTGAAGTAGATACATATGAAGAAGCCATCGCTATTGCCAATGATGTCGAGTATGGATTATCTGCTTCGATTGTGACGAATAATTTAAAAATCGCCAACCAATTTACAAAGGATATTCAAGCAGGGACTGTAAAGGTGAACCGTACCACAACTGGAAATCTAATGAACGCGCCTTTCGGAGGACTTAAAAAATCAAGTACTTCCACGTTCCGTGAATCTGGAAGAGTGGGCCTTGAGTTCTTTACCCAATTAAAAACAGTCTATATTGGCTACTAATAATAAGCAGAGGAGAGCAAACATGAAAACTGTTTTAAAATTAGAACTAGAAGAAGCAAAAGTTATGATTGAAGCGGCTAAGAAAAAATCTGAAGAAATCAATGTCCTTGAAACGATTGCGATTGTCGACGATGGAGGAAACCTGATCGCGCTTGAACGTATGAATGGAGCGCGCATTACTGGTCCTGAAATTTCCATTGCAAAAGCCTATACGGCTTCTGGCCATAAACGATCTACTCATTTATTTAATAAAGAACCCAATGGTCCGGCACTCCCTGGAAATGAAGCATTTGGGATTAATCAGATGCTTCCTGGTAAATTCGCGATCTTTGTTGGCGGTTTCCCGATTGTTGTTAATGGTGAAGTGGTTGGGGGAATCGGCGTCAGCGGTGGCAACGGCGAACAAGATACGGCTGTAGGTACCGCTGCCTTAACAGCCTTGCAAAAGTTGGTGGAAGGTGATGGCCTAGAAGTCATCACAGAAGCGGATATAAAAAAATAATTGACTCCGGACCTCATTTCTTGTCGATTTGGCAGAATGGGGTCCATGTTAATCAACGGGAAAGTAAAATGTTTTGGTTTAAAAAGGGGGAGAATCAACTGAAACCATATGTTGAGTTAACTATTGGCTTTGCGCGTACAGGTGTGACTGGTTATGGAGGCGGTCCCTCTACTATACCGTTGATTGAATTTGAAGCAGTCCAAAAATATAAATGGATGACGGAAGAGGAATTCTCAGAAATATTGGCTTTGGCTAATACCTTACCAGGCCCAATCGCGACCAAAATGGCAGCCTATATCGGATATAAGGTGAAGGGTTCTTTGGGAGCTACTGTTGCCATCCTCTCGCACATCCTCCCTTCCATTGTAGCCATGATTGCTTTGTTGGGAGTGCTTTATTCATTTAGAGAATCTCCCATTGTGAGTGGAATGGTTCAAGGGGTTACACCTGTGATTGGATTTATGTTAGTGGAGATGGCCTACCGTTTCTTCCAAAATGGCAGGAAGGGATTAGGTTTGTCGAAAATGCTGACGCTCTCAGTTGTTTCATTAATATTTGTTCAATTTCTTGGATTACATCCAGGCATATTAATCGCGATTTTTCTGATTTCTGCCTATTTCATCGCTGATCGTAAAGAAAAGGCGGCTTCATCTCAGGCAAAGGTATTGGTTCAGAGAAAGGAAAAAAGCTCATGATTTATTTGCATATATTTTGGTCATTTTTTATAGCTAATTTATTAGGGTACGGGGGCGGCCCAGCAACGATTCCACTGATCCAAAATGAAGTAGTGAATAATTATCATTGGATGAGTGTATCAAAGTTCGGCGATATTTTAGCCATTGCCAACGCCTTACCAGGACCAATTGCTACCAAAATGGGCGGCTTTATCGGTTATCAATTAGCAGGAGTTCCGGGTGCGATTATTGCATTGGCCGCTACTATTCTCCCTTCTGCACTCGCTGTTATATTGTTATTTAAATTTGTGAATCTATTTAAAGATTCTCCGAAAATTAAACTGATGACAAAATCAGTTCAGCCAATTATTGCGATTTTACTTGCTGTAATGGCTTATCAATTCTTATTAACCGCATTTGAAAATAGTGGTTTCCTCCATTTATTACTATTAGTAGGAATCAGCTATTTGACGTTAATTCGGTTCAAAATTCATCCTTCCCTTGTTATTGTTTTCGCATTGGTTTATGGTGGAGTATTTCTATCTAAATAAAATACTTATTAATTGAATGGGTGGTATATATATGGATACAAGATGGGAGGAAAACAATCTTTTATCGATTCGAGAACATGCCTATCTATATTTAAAGGAAATGATTTTAGAAGGGGAATTTAAAGCAGGGGATCGTTTGATTGAAAGAGAGCTTGCCGGGAAACTGAACATTAGCCGTACCCCCATTAGGGAAGCTTTGTTCCGTTTGGAATCTCAAGGATTTGTTAAAACAGTTCCGAGAAAAGGTGTCGTTGTCACGAATATCTCTGAGAAGGAAGTTATTGAGGTATTCACGATTCTTTCCTCGCTAGAAGTTCTAGCTGTAAAATTAGCAGCACAAAAGATGGATAAGGGAACCCAAATGGAGTTGGATCAAAAAATCCAAGAGTTAATGGAACTAGAAGAGCAGGATTTAGAAAACTTTAATTTTGAACATATTCAAATGAATCGACTGATCAATAAGGCTTCAAAAAGCCCCAAATTATTTGAAATTCTTTCAGGCTTAATTGACTATATTCATATGGCTGCGAATATGGGGTACGAAACACCGGGCAGGAGAAAAGAATCCTTAAAGGAACATATCGATATTATGAAAGCCTTACGTGATAAAGAAACGGATATGGCAGAGTATTTAATGAGGATTCATATTGAAAATTCTAAAAAGGCCTATATTTCCTATATGGATAATTTGAAAGAAAAGCTAACAAAAAAAGATAAAGTGAAATCACCGATTTAAGATCGGCACTAGCTGGATAAGACCACACCATCATTAAGGTTGTGGTCTTTCGTTTTAATGTGATATAGAAAAATAAATTAAAAGTTTAGTATTGTCTGAAAATTAAAATTATGGTATATTGTATACCAAGAAGATAAAACAAGGGGAGGAACAACGAAATGCCTAAAATCAATTTTATTAACAGCAATAAACAACTAGAGGTACCAGAGAATTCTAATATATTAAGAATGTCACTTCGTTACGATGGAGAACTCCCAAATCGATGTGGTGGAGGGATTTGCGGCACTTGTGTTTTTAAAGCGGATCAAGGGTCTGAATTCCTAGATAACGTAAAGATTCAAGAAAAAAGAAAATTAGGGGAAGAGTGGTTAGAAGCAGGCTATCGTTTAGGTTGTCAAACCTTTGTGACAAACGGAGATATTTCCATCTCCTGGGACGAAGAAATCACAGACCAAGTTAAAAAAAGAAAGCCGGATAAACTACAAAAGGAAGTAACTTCAGCGAAATAATCTGCAAATAAATTTAAAACGGGGTGAGAACATGTGGGCCTGTAATAATCATATGAAAGAAGTTTTATCATTCTTGGATATTCCCCATATTAGCAAAGCATCTTATCAAATCAAGTGCACGTTTTGTGACAAACCTGCAGAGGCAAAAGTTTATTATGCTCACCAGCCATTAAAATATAAAAAGAAAAAAGAGCAAGTATCGACTATGATTTCACGTACATCTTAAAAAAGCTGTCACCGGACAGCTTTTTTTATTATTTTTGCATGGGAATGACCACAGGACTATATTAAAATAGCCATAATTTTGCTAAAATATTAAAAAGTATCTAGAAATACATAACAATAACCTTTTCTAGTCAGAAGGAATTATTCTATTATTTTCTGAGTAGCTGTTGTATGAGGTTTGGATAAATTGGAGGAATGAATATGTGGGAAATGGACATGGATATAGATCAAATTGCTAGGATAAAAGTAATCGGAGTCGGAGGCGGCGGAAATAATGCCGTAAACCGAATGATTGAAGCCGGTGTGCAGGGGGTAGAATTTATCGCTGTTAATACGGATGCTCAGGCTCTTAATTTATCAAAAGCGGAGATTAAAATGCAAATTGGAGCTCAACTGACAAGAGGTTTAGGAGCAGGAGCGAATCCGGAAGTGGGCAGAAGAGCCGTTGAGGAGAGCAGGAAGCAGATAGAAGAAGTATTAAAAGGATCTGATATGGTCTTTGTTACGGCCGGAATGGGCGGGGGTACAGGGACAGGTGCAGCACCAGCAATCGCGGAAATTGCCCATGATCTTGGGGCATTAACGATTGGAGTTGTTACACGTCCGTTTGGATTCGAAGGAAGAAAGCGTGCCCAAAATGCAGCCACCGGCATTGAGTTCATGCGGAATGCGGTCGATACGTTAATTATTGTTCCAAATGATCGTTTATTACAAATTGTTGATAAGAAAACCCCAATGATTGAAGCGTTCCGGGAAGCAGATAATGTACTTCGCCAAGGTGTCCAAGGTATTTCCGATTTAATCGCCGTCCCTGGATTGATTAATCTGGACTTTGCAGATGTAAAAACAATCATGTCAAATCAGGGAACTGCACTAATGGGGATTGGAGTCGCAAAAGGCCCAGACCGTGCTGTTGAAGCAGCTAAAAAGGCTATTTCCAGTCCGTTACTTGAAACTTCTATAGACGGTGCCCAAGGAATACTTATGAACATTACAGGCGGCAGCAATTTAAGTCTTTATGAAGTCCAAGAGGCAGCGGATATTGTCGCTTCAGCCGCCGACCATGAGTTAAACATGATCTTTGGTTCAATTATAAATGATAATCTTAAAGATGAGATTATGATTACAGTGATTGCTACTGGCTTTGATGATAAAAACACTGTCCCTCCTGTCCGTTCAAAAGAAGGACTGTTAAAACCAGTGTCTCCATCACGTCATAGTAGTGAATTGTTTAATGGACAGGAGACTAGTAAAGAACAAAACCGCCAATGGCAGGAGCCATCTGAACAAGTACGTAATTCTGGAGAGCAATGGCAAGAGCCAGAGGAAACATTAGATATCCCAACATTCCTGCGAAATCGGAATAAAAGAACTAGATAATTGAATTTTAATCTAAACGAAGGCTGTACGAGAAACTCGTTGCAGCTTTTTTCTTTTGATAAGCAGAAAAATCGACTTTGATAATTGTCCAGCTCCAGCGCCCAGCGACTAGTGTCCTTCGCTCTCCGCCCTACGATAAGTCAAGCACGAATGCTCTAAAGCTCTTTGTGTTTCCTTTATCTCAGTTGGAGCGCTCCAGGCCATACGTCGCGCAGAGGAAGCGGGCTTTTCTATGTATAATTTTTTTCTAAAAAGTATTATACTAGTATTTGGTGAATTTCATTTATAATGTTGATGGAATTTCATACATTTTCATTTTTGGATGATGAATTTATTATAGTGCAAATATTTGCAAAATAATTTTTTTTGAAAGCGTATGCTATAATGTTTGTATTAATACAACAAAGGAGTTTTTGCAATGTTAAAAGATTTCTTTATGGGTTTATCACAAAATCAATTTCTTAATACTGCTGCTAAGAAATACGGTCTTAAATTAGGAGCGCAAAGTGTTGTTGCTGGAACGACAATCGAAGAAACAATTAAAAGCATTAAAGAACTGAATGCCCACGGAATCTCTGCTACAGTAGACAACCTAGGCGAATTTGTCTTTGAAAAGGAAGAGGCAACAAAAGCAAAAGAACAAATCCTAAAGGTGATTGAAGCCATTCACGAGAATAAAGTGGATGCACATATTTCCTTAAAACCAACTCAATTAGGATTGGATATTGATTATGCTTTTTGCTTAAGCAATTTAAGAGAAATCGTCCATCTTGCCAACAATTACGGTATTTTTGTTAACTTTGATATGGAAGATTACGGCCATCTTGCGCCTTCGTTTGATCTATTGGACGAATTGTCAATGGAATATGGTAATGTTGGAACTGTTATTCAGGCGTATTTCTACGAAGCTCAAGAAAACCTCGAAAAATATAAAAATTATCGTCTCCGTATTGTAAAAGGCGCATACAAAGAGCCAGAGGAGTACGCTTACCAAGATAAAAAAGATATTGATAAAAACTATATGAAGCTAATCGAATGGCATTTGTTAAATGGAAAATTCACTTCGATTGCAACACATGATCATCGAATTATTAATCAAGTAAAGGAATTTGTTAAAAAGAATAACATTCCGAATGACAAATTCGAGTTTCAAATGCTTTATGGTTTCAGAAAAGAAATGCAGCTTGAGTTGGCAAAAGAAGGCTACAACTTCTGTACGTATGTGCCTTTCGGAAATGACTGGTATGGTTATTTCATGAGACGACTTGCTGAAAGACCGCAAAATTTAAATCTTGTTGCTAAGCAAGTATTTAATAAAAAGACAAACACCATTATTGGTGTAGCAGCAGGCGCATTTTTATTAGGAAGAATTTCTAAGGCTAATAACAAAAAACGCCGATAATTTTTATATATGAACTGTCAAAAGCCCCTGTGATTTCAGGGGCTTTTTGCATTCCGAGTACTTTTCCATATGCTCTTTAAACGATATTGTTGTTTTACATACCCTGTTGATTGGAGAGGAGGGCGCTCGACTCCTGCGGGAGTACGGGGCTGGGGAGACCCCACAGGCGCAAAAGCGCCGAGGAGGCTCACCGGCACGCCCGCGCGGCGCTGAGCACCTGGAGCGGAAATCAACAGCCAAATTTAACAGAACCTTTCCAAAAAATTAGTAATTTTGACTTGCCGAGCCGAATAGGATAGGTGAGTGAGAGTTTGAAAGCAAACGAGGAGAATCTATTAATTATGGCAAAGCAAAAATGGGTTGTTTCTTTATTACTAATTGGAAGTCTTATAGGGGTGGCTGGATGCTCGGAAAAAACAGTAAAGGAAAATCCTAAAGGAGAAAATGCTTCTGTTTCGAATAAACCGCCTGAAAAACAGCTCCAAGAACCTGTCAAGGAAGAAGAACAAAAGCCAACTGTGGTTAATGTCATTGATCCAAACACGAAAACGATTTTAAAGACCTTCCTTCCTGGCGAATTGGGATTTGATACAGATAAAGTAACCTATCAAAAAGAAATAGAGAAATTTGCAAAGGATTTGGCAAGAGGTACAGAAACAACTCCAGGATATGATCAAAGGATGATTCTTGACAAAATAGATTCAAATGGCAAGATCATAAAAGGAAAGCCTAAAATTATCTTAGAGGAAACCGAGTTGGTAGAAAAAGTGATGGCTGCCTCTGCTAACGGCGGTGACGTTGAGATGCCTCTATATGTCACAGATAGTGGATATAAGCCAGAGGATGCTGCCCATCTATCAGAAGTAGTTGTTGCGACCTATACGACAAGGTTTAACAGCGGCGTAATCGGCCGTTCCAAAAATATTGAGTTGTCAGCGCAGGCAATTAATAATGTAATTGTTGGAACGGGAGATAGTTTCTCATTTAATACAACTGTAGGGCCCAGTGATGCTGCACATGGCTATCAAAGGGCAAAAGAAATCGTCGATAAGCAATTGGTTGATGGCATTGGTGGAGGAATTTGTCAAACTTCTTCAACGTTATTTAACGCGGTTGACCAAATAGGGGTAAGTTATATTGAAAAGCATCACCATTCTTTATCTGTCGGCTACGTCCCTGCAGGAAGAGATGCAACCGTTTCATATGGTGGACCTGACTTTAGATTTCAGAATACAAAGGGTGTTCCCTTTTTAATTAAAACGATTTACGGAAAAGGTACATTAACCGTCGAGATTAGAACATCGACTGCTTATCAAAGTCTCTTAGCAAATGGAAATTAATATTTCAAGGCTGAATCGACTTGAAAATAGTAGATTCAGCCTTTTTATTTTTAGTGACAGAGTGAATATTCATCAAAGCATTTGCAAAAAATACCTTTGGATTTTTTAAAAGAAAAACCAAAGGAGGAAGATTATGGAGTGGATTTATAGGTTGTTTATATCATTGATTATCATAACCTTTTTAGGATGGCCAGGAAGTCTAAGTGGTTCGGCACGTATATTGGATGATGAGGACTTCAGTAAAGAAGTTCAAAATGTAGAAGCGAGCAGGCAACAGCCTTCTGAAGCAGGGGGCCAAGGTTTATCAGAGGAATATCATGGTCATAAGTCGAATCGTCCGGAAACAAAAATCAAAAAAGCAACACCACCGGCCCCTAATAATCGCTATAAACAAATTCAACTATTAGGTATTAATGATCTACATGGACAATTAAATGTTACAAGAAAGGTTAATGGAAAACCGGCAGGGCGCGTGGATTACCTTGCAGCCTATTTGAAACAAAGAGCAGCAGAAAATAAAAATACACTTCTTGTACAAGATGGTGATATGGTAGGCGCAAGTCCACCTGTTTCAGCACTGTTACAGGATGAACCAACTATTGAAATTCTAAATAAATTGGGTTTTGCCATTGGCACCGTTGGAAATCACGAGTTTGATGAAGGATTAAATGAACTCCTTCGGCTCATAAATGGAGGCACCCATCCGAAAACAGGTAATTTTGGCGGGGCTAATTTTCCGTGGATTGTTGCGAATGTAGTAAATGAGAAAACCGGAAAAACGATTTTGCCGCCATATAAAGTATTAAAAGTTGATGGAATGTCAATCGGCTTTATCGGTGTGGTTACCACTGAGACTCCGACCGTTGTGGTCCCAAGTGGTGTGGCAGGTTTAAAATTCACTGATGAAGTAGAAGCAATCAATCGGAATGTGGCGGAATTGAAAAAGCAAGGGGTTAAAGCGATTGTTGTTTTAGCTCATAATCCAGGTACTTCAGGTCCAAATGGAGAAAATCCAACAGGTCAGCTTGTCGATATCGCCAATCGCGTTGACGACGAAGTGGATATTATTTTTGGTGGACATAACCATGCCTATATGAATGCAACAATTGATAATAAATTAGTCGTCCAATCCTATTCATATGGAACAGCTTTTTCAGATGTAGATATTGAAATCGATCCTAAAACAAAGGATATTGTCTCAAAAAGAGCGGAAATCGTGACGACATTCCAAGAGGGAATTGAGCCAGACCCTGAAATAAAACAAATTATTGAGGGTTATGAAGCCAAAATTGCCCCAACCGTAAATCGGGTGGTCGGATCTACCTCAGGTCCATTAACGGCATTGCAAAATGGAAATGGCGAATCTGTCTTAGGAGACTTTATCGCCGATGCCCAGCGGCAAGCGATGGGTACTCAATTTGCCTTTATGAATCCTGGTGGTATTCGAGCGGATTTAGATGCTGGCGATATTACGTGGGGTGAAGCGTACACGGTTCAGCCATTTAATAACGAGCTTGTCAAAATGACGATGACAGGCCAGCAAATTCGTGAACTGCTTGAGCAGCAATGGGGAGCAAAAACGACCATGCTGCAAATTTCAGGATTAACTTATACGTGGGATCCGAATAAACCTATTGGACAAAGGGTAATTAGCATCAAACTTCCTGACGGAACTGTCCTTGATCCAAATACGCCATATACAGTGGCAGCAAATATCTTCCTATCAGGTGGGGGAGACGGGTTTACCGTATTTACGAAAGCACAAAGTAAAGAAGTTGGTCCTTTGGATTTAGATGCTCTCGTCAATTACATTGGTGCACAGCCAAAACCATTTACCTATAATATTCAGAATCGAATTCAGAAGGGGCAGTAAAATAGGAAAAGTGGGTGTCCTAAAAGCATTGCTTTGGACACCCACTTTTTCATGTTTGTGTAGTTTTTGCACCCTCATTCCACTTTAATAGTGATTTTATCATATGCATTGTAGCCATAGCCTTTTCGATTCCAAAAAGGGCTAGCAGGCTGTGTCCGATTGGTGGAATCAGTTGCTTTGGCCATAATGGTGTATTCGCCTTTAACATTAACGGTCCATTCATATGACCAAGGGAACCAGCCATAGTCTCCAGGACCAGAATTTCTAATATTAGCTAATCGCCAATTTTGCCCATTGTCCGTACTAATTTCAACTTTAGAAATTGATCCTTGTCCTGTCCAGGCAATTCCTTTAATCGTGTGTGTGCCAGTGTTGAGGATTTCTCGATCAAGTGGTTTTTGGATGGTTGAATTCACATTCATGGCAGTTACGGGAAAAGCCCCTTCATCATTATTCTTATTCGGGTAATAGACATAGTCGATTGATTGGAATGGTCCCTTGTAAATAGAATCGATTACAGTTATTTGCTTAATCCATTTAACAGATGCCATTGCATAAAAATTGGGGACGATTAATCTCAATGGGTAGCCGTGGAAAAATGGAATTGGTTGATTATTATACTCATAGGCAATAATGGAGTCAGGATGTAGAGCTTTTTCTAAAGGCACACTTCTGGTAAAAGAATAAACACGGTCTGTATCGGTTCTTTTTCCATAATCATAGCCTTCCACGATCACTTCCTTCGAATCCTCTTTTATTCCTACTAACTCAAGGAAAGACCTTAAAGACACACCTTTCCAATAGCCATGACTCATCGCACCCTTTTCCCATTGTTCCCCAAAGACCTTTGGTTCGAAAAATCCTCGCTTATTTCCGGCACATTCAAGGACTACTTTTATCGTTCTTGCAGGCAGTTTAAGAATCTCCTGCATCGAAAATATTCTAGGTGTATCAACATAACCATTTACAGGTAACCAATAATTTGAAAAGGTTAGAGTTGGAAAGGAGAAATGATTTCTTCGATAAAACAATTTGGGACCGAGAATGTCTGACTCAATAAACTGAATAGGTGTTTCTTTATTTTCTGGCTGCAAATTATGAACAATCAGAGATAGGTTTCGCATGGCAACCTCCTGTAAAATAGGTGCATTTACTAATATCTATGCTTCCATACCAAGTGTTTGAGAAAAATATTCATTTTTTTAGAAAAACCGCGCCAAAAAGGACTGCGATCAAAAAACGCAGCCCTTTTACCAGGGGACTATTGTAAACCTTCAATCATGAATTCCTTTACCGGAAGGAATTCTTCACCAGTTTCTAAATATCGAGCTGTTACTTTATCTCCTTCTCGTAAGTAAATGGCCATTGGTTCTTTTTCTGAAGATATCATATAGCTTTGGCGGTTATCTAATAAAAAGTAAACGACTGTATAATCACCGGATTTTTCCTTATACACTCTGAAGACGGTTCCCGATATTTGTTTTTCTTCCGCTTTAGAGCTGCCATCAACCCTGCCACCGCCCCGCTGCAAGGCTGTTTTATAAAGTCTCAATGCATCATTTGGAGTATTCCCATATACTGATATTTCCGGATTGGCAGCCGAGACGATAAAATAATTTTGCAGAAAGCCGTTTGAGTCGAGCACAGGTGTTAACCAACTTGCTTCGCCGTAAAAGTTATAGAGAATTGGCATTTTACCATACCATTTCTTTTCAATGAATTTCTTTTCAATTATTTGTAGAGCTCCCTGGGAATCCATGTAAGATTCTTCTGGATTTCCCGTATAGTACGTTGCTTTCCCTGTTTTTGCGTTGGTCAGAGAGTAACCCAGCATGGAATCCACGCCCTCTTTTGGGCTGGTGAAATCAGTAAAATAATACATTTCACCATTTTCATTAAAAATGGGACTAACATTTGCTTCCGTTCCTTCATCTGAAGGCAGTTTTACATCTGATTTTCCAAATATACTGTTCCAAAAGCCGTGGACGTAGTTTCCAAAGTAGCTGTTTTGTATGCTGACCACTTCAGGTGAGACCGCACCATCAATGTAATCGGGAATAGATGCTAAGCTATATTCTTTTGTTTCGCCGTTTTTAGAATCCACAACGACGACACCCTTAACTTTAAATCCATTACGGGCTGATACAAAATCTCCGAATGATTGAATATAATATGGTTTTCCAGCCTCATCAATCTCTAATTGGACATCCCCATAGAAAATCTTCTTCGGATATTTCATGCGAATATGACGCTCAATGTTTTTATTAAAAAAGGAGGAAGGGGTATACGCCATTTCTGATTTAATAAACTTAGGATTAGCTGAAGAATCAGTCGCACTTAAGGAAAAATAACCAGGAGTCTGTTCCCCCTTCCACCATTTAAAAAATCCAGAGAATTCAACAGGTGCAATATACACATATTCTCCATCCACCTTCTGAATTTGGAGGCTGCCAAGCTCATAGTAACTTGTATTGGGAACTTGACCGAAAGCCTTTTTCATTTTGTTCCGGGCAAACTGCGGTGGAACACTAGCAGGTGTTTCTTTTTCATCAAAACTTTTAATTTCCACTTTTTCATTCATTTTAGCGATTTCATATTTTTCATCTGCATTAAATAGAAATGCGGTTAGAAAGTAGATTCCCAAAATAATATTGCCTATAAAAAGAATTCCTTTAAAAATTCTTTCTTTCCCCGAAGAAAAGACCGCTCCTGCCGCTGTTATGAAGATGGCGAAAGGCCATAATGATGAAAGGTTTCGATCAAGATTACTAAAATAATAGAATCCGAACACTACTAGCAAAAGAATAACCAACAATGCTACAAGCAATCCCATTTGAATTGGTTTGTCTTTTTTACCCTTTACGAGTTCATTTTTATATATGGGAATGAGAATAAGAGCAGTTACGATCCCAATAATCAATGAAAAAAGAAAAATACCTCCCATAAAAATCACCTCTCTCAACAATAACTTTCTTATTTTCCATTATATACGAAATATTAAATCAAAAAGTTTCAATTTATTAGGACGATGGAGTGATGATTGACCTAATTTTAATTCAATTATAAATAAAATATTCAAAATTGTATAAAAACTATTATTTATTTGGTATAACTTAATAATAAGGGAATTTTTCATATAAATTATTCAAATTTGAATAATTTATATGGAATTGAAGTTGGAGATGGGAGGGGTATTTCTGATCGATGAAAAAAAACTTTGGAATGAAAATGAAGCAATTTTGAAATCATTGCAGGATGATATTCTAGTGACCAACACGGATGGAATTATTTTGAGGGTAACC
Organism: Neobacillus pocheonensis; assembly: GCF_050477905.1. Classification (NCBI taxonomy): domain Bacteria; kingdom Bacillati; phylum Bacillota; class Bacilli; order Caryophanales; family Bacillaceae; genus Neobacillus; species Neobacillus pocheonensis. The sequence goes on from NZ_JBCNAD010000008.1 coordinate 186,357, forward strand.
GAAGCGACCGAAGGCATTTATAACTTAAAAGAAAATGAAATGGTTGGCAGATCAGTATATGAACTAGAAAAAGAAGGCGTATTTACACCTATCCTGACACCGATGGTTATAAAAGAAAAGAAGAAAATTACGATCGTTCAAACTACGAATGATGGAAAAAAACTACTAGTTACGGGTATTCCTGTTTATGATTCAGAAAATCAGTTGGTCAGAATCGTTAGTTATTCACATGATATTACTGAATTACTGAACATGCAAAAATATTTAACGGATATGGAAGATGAAATGGAAAGAGTAAAAAGTGAGCTTGAAATGCTAAGAAATCTCCATTTTTATACAGAAGGTATGATTGCAAGTGGCGATGAAATGAAAAAGGTACTACAGTTGTCCTTACAAGTAGCAGAAATCGATGTAAATGTTTTGCTCCTTGGCGAATCGGGAGTTGGGAAATCGCATATTGCCAAATTTATTCACAATAAAGGTCCTAGGAGGGACGGGCCATTTATTGAAGTAAACTGTGGGGCGATTCCGGAATCGCTTTTTGAGGCCGAGTTTTTTGGGTATGAATCCGGTTCGTTTACTGGTGCAAGCAATAAAGGCAAAGTCGGTTTAGCAGAGCTTGCAGAGGGTGGAACATTATTTTTGGATGAAATAGGAGAACTATCGTTAGCCAATCAAGTAAAAATATTGAAGTTTATCCAAGAAAAGCAGTTTTATCGAGTCGGGGGAACGAAGGTACGTACGGTTGATTTCCGAATATTAGCTGCAACAAATAAAGATCTAGAAAAAGCAATCGAAGAAAAAACATTTCGCCAGGATCTTTTTTTTCGGCTTAATGTGGTCCCCATTACCATCCCTCCATTAAGAAGGCGCGCAACTGATATTATTCCATTGGTTGAGTACTTTTTAAAGTATTTCTCTGAAAAATATAGCAGAGAACGAGCCCTTGATGAAGGTATCATTCATTTATTGCTGACAAATGAATGGAAAGGAAATGTGCGAGAGTTAATCAATTTAATTGAAAGGCTTGTGGTTACATCCTCTAAGCAGTTAATCGAAATCGAAAACCTGCCTGAACGTTACCGAAAAACCTACCATGAGGTTTCAACGATAGAAGATGGGAATCGATCATTGGATGAAATCCTTGATAGTGTGGAAAAGCAAGTTTTGTTAAAAGCTAGGAAACGCCACAAAACTACGACGAAAATGGCTAAGGCATTAGGGATTAGTCAACCGTCAGTGTTTAGAAAACTCAGAAAATATGGAATAGAATAAAAAATGGCATAAAAATTGCATAGTTTTATAGTGAAGATAAGCAGAGGGGGGAAGGAGAATCATAAAGCTAACTATTAATATTTATACAACGATAATAATTGATTAATATATTTAAATAACAGGTTTATTGTATTTTTATTTTCGAATATTTATAATCATTTAATTACTGAAAATTAAAAATCTATGTTGACGTAAGAATTTTGAATATTTATATTAAAAGAATGTTATTTGTTTTTTAATAATTTGATAATGAAAGGGGGATGGAAGATGAAAGTAACTGTAGGGCCAGCTCAATATATTAGAAACTTAGATTTACTAAATGAGGCCGGAACATACATAAAAAACTTCGGAAAATCGGCGGCACTTATTGGTGGACATACTAGTCTAGGAATTGTAGAGGACTCAATAAGAAAGAGTTTATCCTTAGTGGGCGCGAGTTTGCTGCCTTCCATATGGTATGGGGGTGAATCGTCTGAAACAAATATTAATAGACTAGCAGAACAATTAAAGAGTCAAAACATCGATGTGTTGATTGGTACAGGAGGAGGCAAAGCCATTGATACGGTTAAAGCAGTGGCATACAAGCTAAATAAACCATTAGTTGTCATCCCAACGATAGCTGCCACTTGTGCTGCCGCTACCCCTATTTCAATTCTTTATAGCGATGAAGGTGAATTTATTGGGATTGGACGGGAGTCGAAAGCTCCTGAATTAGTTTTAGTAGATTCGACGATTATTTTAAAAGCTCCTGTTCGCTTTTTGATAGCGGGGATTGGTGATACGTTGGCAAAATGGTTTGAAACGAGAGCTACTATTCAAAAAGCGGAACCAAATGCATTAAATCAGACGGCCATTGCCATCGCAGCTCAGGTTTATAAAACCTTACTCCAAATTGGTCATGAAGCAATTCAATCTGTTGAATCACAATCATTAACAAAAGCATTCGAAGATGTCGTGGATGCGATTATTTTGGTTAGTGGAAGTGTTAGCGGGTATGGCGGAGATGATTGCAGGACAGCTGGTGCACATGCGATTTATTCAGGCTTAACGATATTTCCAGAATGTCATCAAACCTATCATGGTGAAATCGTCGCTTTCGGAATCTTGGCGCAATTGTGTCTAGAAAGTAAAACCGAAGAGCTTACTGACTTAATTCAATACTACAAGGAAATTGGTCTTCCATTTACACTCGAACAAATGGGGATTAAAGAGTTAACCCAGCAACAATGGAAAAAGCTAGGGGAGATAACCGTCACGATTGAAGATATGGCGAATATGCCGTTTGAAGTCACACCAGAAATGGTAATTGAGGCTGTACAACAAGCGGATGAAATTGGAAAAGAGAGTTTAAGTGTTCCATTATAAATTAGATGAGGGGGAAATAGGAATGAAAAAATGGTTAATGGTAGTTTGTTCAATGATGTTGTTACTTGCGCTAGCGGCGTGCGGAAAAGAGGAAGTATCCGGCAATTCCAAAAGTGGAAAGTCATCTGAGCCTTTAAGAGTGACGCTTCCAACTTGGACTGGTTATGGCCCGTTATTTTTAGCAAAGGAAAAAGGCTTTTTCAAAAAGAATGGTGTCGATGTTGATCTTTCTATCGTAGAAGGATTAGGTGAACGCAAGCAAGCATTGGCAAGTGGGAAAATTGACGGGATGGCAACGGCTCTTGATGTCCAAGTATCTTTAGCAGCGTCTAATATTCCAGTTCAAGTTGTTTGGTTATTGGATGATTCCCACGGCGGAGATGGAATCCTTGTGAAAAATGGAATAAATAGTGTCAAAGACTTAAAAGGAAAAACTGTTGCCTTTGAAGTAGGTTCAACTAGCCATATGCTTGCCCTACAAGCATTAAAACAAGGTGGATTAACAGAAAAAGATGTTCAAGTCGTGCAAATGTCAGCTGGGGATGCAGGAGCCGCTTTTGCTGCTGGTAAAGTAGATGCAGCTGTTACGTGGGAGCCATGGTTAACAAAAGGTGCACAAGCAAACGGTAAGGTTTTGTTAACAACAAAAGATTTACCTGGAATTATCGTGGATACTGTCAGCTTTAAAGAAGATGTCATTAAAAATCGTCCTGAAGATGTGAAAGCCTTTGTCAAGGCGATGGGTGAAGCGATGACCTATTGGAAAGAGCATGAAAAAGAAGCTGACGAAATTATGGCAAAAGGTTTAAAAATTGATTTAAAAGAATTTGAAGGTACTGTAACGGGATTAAAATTCTTCTCAAAAGAGGATAATCTTAAACTTTTCGGAACTGAAAGTGCTAAAGGTGACATTTATCAATCAGCTGATAATGCGATTAAATTTTACATGGATCAAAAAATAATTGAAAAAGAACCAAAAGTGGAAGATGTCATCAATCCAAGCTTTCAAAAGTAGATAATAAGATGTATAGGAAGCCTGACTCATGAGATGTACTTTTGGCCTCATTGGTTAGGCTTTTTTAAAAAGATTATTAGAGAAAATAGGTGATTTAATGTTAGCTAAATTATTAACTCCTAATAAAGAAATATCTAAACCTCTTTATACTTCGGTAGGCTTTATTACGTTTCTTCTATTATTAGTGATTTGGTCAGTTTTAAGCTACGGCAAGCTGGTAAATCCATTATTTTTACCAAGTCCGACCACTGTTTTAACTACTGCCGTTGATTTGTTCGTAAATGGCAATATTCTCTCAGATATCGGAATCAGTTTTTCAAGGGTACTGATGGGCTTTCTGATTGCGGCCATTATTGGCATTCCTTTAGGGATCTTAATGGGGTCCTTAAGGATTATGGAAGGGGCGTTTGAGCCGATCATCGGTTTTATTCGTTATATGCCAGCATCTGCATTCATTCCACTATTGATTTTATGGATTGGTCTTGGTGAGGCCGAAAAAATGAGTGTTATTTTCTTAGGAACGTTTTTCCAGCTTACATTGATGGTCATGGACGTTACGAAAAACGTTCAAAATGATTTGGTGGATGTTTCGTATACTCTAGGGGCTAAAAAGGCTCAAGTTTTTACAAAGGTTATTCTTCCTGCTTCTTTACCAGGTATTGTTGATACTCTCCGCATTACCTTTGGTTGGGCATGGACATATTTAGTCGTAGCGGAAATTGTCGGTGCCTCAAGCGGTTTGGGTTATATGATAATGCAAGCATCAAGATTTTTGCAGCCAGATAAAATTATCGTTGGGATCTTAATCATTGGGATATTAGGCCTCATTACCGATATTATTTTTAAAGCCATATATCGCGCTTCGTTTTCGTGGATGAGAAAGGATGGGATGTAGAATGGTCACTCCAGTTGTCCAAGAAATAGAAAAAGTTACACCGTTAATTCCAAACATTAGTAAACCAAAGTTGGAGATTAAAGAAGTTGGAAAAATATTCAAAACAAAAAGTGGCGAAACAACTGCGCTAGAAAAGACCTCCTTTTCGATTGAAGAAGGGGAGTTCGTGACGATTTTAGGACCATCAGGCTGTGGGAAATCTACCGTCCTGCGAATAGTGGCAGGATTAGAGGAATCCACATCAGGACAAGTTCTCCTAGATGGGCAAGAAATAAAGGGACCTGGACCTGATCGCGGTATGGTGTTTCAATCCTATACCCTTTATCCATGGTTAACAGTAAAAGATAATATTACCTTTGGTTTAAAGTTAAAAGGAAATTCACAAAAAGAACGAGACGAGGTAGCGCGTCATTATTTGCAATTAATTGGTTTAGAAGGATTTGAAAAGCATTACCCGATTCAATTATCAGGCGGGATGAAACAACGTGTGGCGATTGCCCGTGCGTTAGCAAACGATCCGAAAATATTATTAATGGATGAACCTTTTGGCGCCTTGGATGCGCAAACAAGGAACATCATGCAAGAAGTGCTCCTGAAAGCATGGGAAGAGTCAAAAAAGACGATTTTATTCATCACCCACGATGTGGATGAATCAATCTTCTTAGCAGACTCTGTTTATGTGATGACGGCAAGACCGGGCCGATTAAAGAAAAAGGTGCCGATTACCTTAGAAAGACCAAGAGATTTCAGTGTGAAGGCGACAGTGGAGTTTGCAGAATATAAAGAAGAATTACTCTCCCTAATTAGGGAAGAAAGCTTGAAATCTATAAAATAAAATTTTTAACATGTAATACGAATGTGGAGGTCATTATATGGGAAACAATTGGGATCATCTTGTGAAAAATATGCCAAATCGTCTTGCTCCTAGTATGGCGAAAGATCATCCGAATCTGCCTGTCGTAAAAGAAGAAGGATGTTATTACTATGGTGTAGATGGAAAAAAATATCTTGATTTTACATCCGGCATTGCCGTTACCAATGTTGGACACCGGCATCCAAAAATTGTCCAAGCAATCAAAGATGCCGCAGATGGTTTAATGCATGGACCCTCGGGTGTCATAATGTATGAATCCATCCTACGATTAGCAGATGAGCTTGCCGAGATTTTACCGGGGGATTTGGATTGTTTTTTCTTTGCCAACAGTGGGGCAGAAGCAATAGAGGGTTCTATTAAGCTTGCAAAATATGTAACAAAACGCCCTTATGTAATTTCTTTTACTGGTTGTTTCCATGGTCGGTCATTGGGGGCATTAAGTGTTACCACTTCAAAAAGTAAATATCGTAAATTTATGCAGCCATCTGGGCTTACCTATCAAATTCCATATGCCAATGTGAAAGAATGTCCGTCTGGAAAAGATCCTGAAGAATTTGTCATTGAAAAATTAGAAAAAGATTTTGCTAGTCTATTTAGTCATCAAGTTACCCCAGAAGAAGTGGCATGTGTTATTTTAGAACCGGTTCTTGGAGAAGGCGGATACATTGTTCCACCGAAGGGCTGGCTAAAAAGAGTCCGTGAAATTTGTGACTGTCATAACATTTTACTTATTTTTGATGAAGTTCAAACTGGGTTTGGCCGTACGGGTGAATGGTTCGCTGCACAAACCTTTGATGTTACCCCGGATATAATGGCGATTGCAAAAGGGATTGCTTCTGGTCTCCCGTTAAGCGCCACTGTCGCATCGAGTGAATTAATGAAGCAATGGCCGCTTGGCAGTCATGGGACAACGTTTGGCGGTAATCCGATTGCTTGTTCAGTGGGACTCGCTACATTAGAAGTGATGAAAGAGGAAAATCTACTGGAAAACACAAAGAAAATGGGGAAATATGCAGTTGAACAGCTTGAGCGAATCAAAGACCGTCACTCTGTAATCGGCAGTATTCGTGCGGTAGGCTTAATGATTGGAATTGAGATTGTTGATCCTAAAACAGGGGAACCGGATGGCAAGGCATTGTTAAAGATTCTTGATCTGGCACTTGAAAAAGGGGTATTATTTTACCTTTGTGGTAATCACAGTGAAGTAATAAGAATGATCCCACCATTAATCGTTACAAAAGAACAAATTGATGAGGGATTACGTATTCTAGATGATGCATTAACAGAGTATGAAGCCTCAATTATGAATCTTGTAGAAAATTAAGAAATGAGAAAACCCATGGACATTCATGGGTTTTCTTATTTTGTCTTTAGTTATATGATTGTTCCAGTTCATCAATTAATGAACCTACATAAGCAACTGCTTTACGTATTGGATCTGGAGTCGACATATCCAGGCCAGCGTGTTTAATGAGGTCAAGAGGCTTCATTGTTCCTCCTGCTCGAAGAACGTCAAGCCATCTGTCTACAGCAGGCTGTCCCTCTTCTTGAATCATTTGAGCAACGGCTGTTGAAACTGTTAGTCCTGCAGAGTAGGTGTACGGGTATAAACCCATATAATAGTGAGGCTGACGCATCCAGGTTAGTTTCGCACCTTCATCGATTTCCACAGTATCACCCCAGAACTCAGTTAGCACATCACCAGTCAGCTCGGTTAATGTTTTTGCAGTCAAGGCTTTTCCTTCCTCTGCTGCAGCATATACCCTGCGTTGATATTCCGCTTCAAGCAAATGAGTGACAAAGTTATGATAGTAGGTTCCTAATAATTGCAGAATAACCCAGCGTCGCATTTGATTATCTTCAGTATTAGAAAGTAAATGCTGTCCTAAAAGCATCTCATTCATGGTTGAAGGGGCCTCCACAAAATATAAAGATGGACGAACATTCATGATTCTTTGGTTTTTATTTGCTAAATAAAAATGGCCGGCATGACCAAATTCATGTGCCAAAGTGAAGCATCCACGCATATTATCCTGCCAAGTGACGAGTACAAATGGATGAGAGCCGTATGGACTTGAACAAAAAGCCCCTGTTGATTTACCAACATTATCGGCACGGTCTACCCATCTTTCTTTAAAACCTCTTTCGATGATTTCACTATATTCAGGACCCATTATTTTTAAAGACTCCAAGATTAATTGGCTTGCTTCTTCAAATGTTGTGGCTGGATTAAAATCTGCATCTAATGGTGCTTTTAAATCACAAAATAGCATTTGATTAAGGCCTAAAAGTTTTTGTTTTAATTGAGTGTAGCGTCGCATATGCGGGGCAAGTTCTTTAAAAATAATATCGATTTGATTATTATACATTTCAAGCGATACCTGTTGTGGTTCAAGAAGCATATGGGTGACCGATTCATACTTGCGCAAACGAGCAAGGGTCACTTGTTTCTTGATTTCGGTAGCATATGTTGTTGCCATCGTATTTTTGTATTGCTGTAGTGTTGCGATAAAAGAATTGTAGGCTTTTCTACGAATATCAGTATCCGGAGAAAATTCGTAGCGGTTCTCAAATAAGGCAAAGGATACGGGTAATTCGTTTCCTTGTGCGTCTTGAATAGGGGAGAATTGCATATCAGCTAATTTGGACATTTGATAAATTTGATATGGTGCCCCTTGAAGTTCTCCTAGTGCAGCAAGAGCTTCTTCGGTTTCGGCCGAAAGCTGGTGTTTCTTCGTTTCAAGAAGTTCTAATAAATTTTTGCGGAATGGTTGGAGTTTAGTTTCTTCTTGAAGGTATTTTTCTACCGTACCTTCTGCAAGATCGAGAATTTCAGAATGGATAAAAGATAATGCCGCGATACTTTGTGTACGAAGGGAAGAGACTTTTGCCAAATTTGCTTGATTAACAGGGTCCGTTCCATCGGCAGATTGTTTCAAACTGGCAAATGTCCATGCTTTGATGATTCGCATTGAAAGCTGTTCCTGAGCTATTAAACAATCTAATAAGGCTTTTGAGCCAGTATGTATGGTTCCTTTATATCGTTCGAATCGGGCAATTTCCTTTTCAATCACCATTAATTCCGCTTCCCATACCTGCTCTGATGGAAATAAATCATCAAGATTCCAAGTCAGCTCTATCGGTACTTCTGAACGTGTCAAACGTTTTTCGGCTGTTTTTTTCATTCTTTTCTCCCCCTAAATATTTCCCACTCCTAAATTTCATCATATATTATGTGAAAATTAAGTCAACTATATTATTAAACTAAAAAATGTAAGTTTATCTAACGTAAATCTGTTTGGTAAATAAAATCTAAGTAAGATGTCCTGACAACTTTGCAGAAAAATAATATTTCGTATGCCATACTTACAAAAAGGCAAAACGAATCTAAAAGTTTTTATATGGATTGGAGGTAGAATAATGGTTCGTTTTATTGTTCAGTTCCTAACAATCCTCTTTTTTTATTTAATGGGTAATGGGCTGGTGAGATGGTTAAATCTACCGCTTTCTGGAAGTATCCTTGGTATGGCCTTATTATTCATAGCCTTGATGCTCGGAATTTGTAATCTTAAATGGGTTGAATCGGTGGCCCAGCTACACATCAAACATATAACACTACTATTTATCCCATTTGCCGTAGGAGTTTGGCATTTTACAAGAATTTTTCGCAATGATGGGATAAAACTGTCTTCAATTTTAGCGATAAGCAGTCTGGTTGTACTTTTTATAACAGCGATAATGGCTGAATTGATCGAATCTAATAGCAAAAGGAGCAAACGAAATGGTGAAAATGATAGATAATATCCTTCTTTGTACTTTGATTACTGTAGCAAGCTATATAATGGGGGTGATGGTATTTCAAAAGTTTAACAAGGCTTGGTTAAATCCTTTATACACATGTACCGTTTTTATTATCTGTGTCCTGACTCTTTTTCATCTCGATTTTACTGGTTACACATCTGGAACAAATATCTTCTCATTACTCATGGGGACAGCAACCGTATCACTAGCTGTTCCTTTATACAAACAGATTGCATTGGTTAAAAAATATTTCTTATTAATTATTTGTGCGGTTATGACAGGCACATTGTCAGGTGTGGCTTCCATTGTATCGTTAACAAAATTAATGCATTTGAATCAAGAAATGATGATTTCAATGATACCAAAATCTGTAACTGCACCAATAGCCTTATCCATTTCACAATCATTAGGTGGAATTCCATCACTAACGATATTGTTTGTTTTGGTTTCAGCCGTTTTTTCACTTGTAATAGGCCCTGCTCTCTTAAAGTATACGCGAATCAAGAGTAATATTGCCAAGGGGTTAGCATTGGGAACGTCAGCGCAAGCCATTGGCGCAAAACGGGCGTTTGATTGGGGAGAAGTTGAAGGAGCAATGGGAAGTATCGCTATGATAACTGCAGCACTGTGTATGGCATTAATAACACCGTTCATCATTTATTTTTACCTTTAATAAGAAAGCTATGTTAAGAAACATTGATTGATTTTCGAAGCGCCTGGAGTGGAAATCAACAGACCAGTTTTACAGAACCAATAAGAAAAAAGAAAACTTTTGAAACGAAGAAGTGATGCCCAATCACTTCTTCGTTTTTTTAATATTGTGTCTATTCGTTGACCAGCTATTTTTCTCAGTGATATCATAAAAAAGAAAGCGTTTACGCTGGAGAAGGAGGAATGAAATTGAGTTTCGGTAATCATGTCCAAGGTAGGGTGTACCAGCAGTTAGAAAAAAATATTATCCCGGTTTCCTATGAGGAGCTAGAAGCAAAGGCGAAAGAGCTTTTGGATGCAAAACCATATTATTATGTCGCTGCGTCAGCCGGTGCTGAGGTTACAGCCAAACAAAATAATAAGGCCTTCGAAAAGTGGCAAATTGTCCCGCGGATGCTGTGTGATACCTCTAAAAGAGACTTAAGTATCGAGTTGTTTGGGAAGAAACTTTCCTACCCTCTCTTGCTTGCGCCGGTTGGTGTTCAATCCATTGTCCATCCAGACGGGGAATTGGCAAGTGCTCGTGGCGCTGCAGCCATGGAGGTTCCATTTATAGCAAGTACAGCTTCTACATATAGCCTGGAAAAAATTGCAACTGAAGCCGGACAAGGAGACAGATGGTTCCAGCTATATTGGAGTAATGATCGTGAAATTGCAGCCAGCATGGTCAAAAGGGCTGAAGCTGCAGGCTATAGCGCCATTGTTATCACCGTAGATACACCGATGATGGCGTGGAGGGAAAAGGATATTGAGCATGCCTACCTGCCATTTTTGGAAGCAAAGGGTATTGGGAATTATCTCGAGGATCCCGTTTTTTGTTCAAGATTAGAACGTTCCCCTCAGGAGGATATTAATTCGGCCATCATGCTTTGGTCCCGAGTTTTCGGGAATCCTGCCTTAACTTGGAAGGATTTAGAGTTTATTAAGCGGCAAACTACGCTGCCCATTGTGTTAAAAGGAATATTACATCCTGAAGATGCCAAGGTCGCACTTGAACATGGGGTGGACGGACTGATTGTCAGCAATCACGGCGGAAGACAAGTAGACGGAGCGATTGCAGCCATAGAGGCCTTACCGGAAATCGTTGCTGCTGTTCAAGATGAAATTCCTGTTTTAATGGACAGCGGCATTCGCAGAGGGTCCGATATCATAAAAGCATTAGCATTAGGGGCAAAAGCGGTGCTAATTGGCCGTCCATTTATGTATGGACTAGCATTGGCTGGTGAGGATGGAGTTAAACAGGTGTTAAGAAATTTGCTTGCTGATTTTGACTTAACCTTGGCTTTATCTGGGAAGCGTTCTATAGCTGAGTTGAATCTTGATTTGTTAAGAAAAATATAAATCTATTAAAAAATGAAATGGGGGAGCACTTTGGAAGAAAAAGTAGTAAAGGCCATTCAAGATGAATATCCAGATGATTTTGCGTGGTGTTATGGCTGTGGACGATTGAATGAAGCTGGTCACCATTTTCGAACAGGCTGGCAGGGGGAACAGACAGTGACCATTTATACACCAGAAAGAGAGCACTTGGCACTGCCTGGCTTTGTCTACGGTGGCATCGTGGCATCGCTAATCGATTGCCATGGTACGGGCTCAGCCGCATTGGCGCTGCACCGAAAAAATGGACATGAAGCAGGGGATGGGGCAGAGCCGCCTCGCTTTGTGACAGCATCTTTGAATGTGAATTTCCTTAAACCAACCCCACACGGTGTACCGTTACAAGCAATTGGAACTGTGACGGAGATACACCCGAAAAAATTTAAAGTAGAAACGGAAGTTTATGCTGAAGATTCCCTTTGTGCCCGCGGTGAGGTCGTTGCCGTTGTCATGCCGAGTACATTCTTGAACAAGTAAATACGAAAAGCGCCTCTTCATCTAAATTTGATGGTGAATGGCGCTTTTTTTACTTTGAACCTATAAATAATACTTCTCGAAATATTCTACAACAAGCTGCTCGAGAAGGAGAATTTCTTTTTCGGAATCTTTTCTTCCATTTGTTTTTAAGGAAAGGAGTGCGCTTTCGATAAGGAATTTTCGCGGACTTTTTGATTCCAACAATTCCTCCTCAATAAAGTCTAATAACTCGAAATATTGTGCTTGCTCGTCATTCTGGGTCACTGAGCTTTTCAGTATGAAAATGGAGTGATGAAGCTGTTTCTGAAATGCATGATTTGGTCTTCTGCAGTCAGGTAGCCAGCTTTCCAATAACTCCGGATGAATTAATTGATCACCCGACTCCATTAATTCATCCACCATTTTCACCAATCGCCTCACAGAAAAACGAACCACTTGCCCAATATTGGCATTCGTTTTATTTGCCCGTTGATGATATTTAAGATTTTCACGGAGAATTCCCAAAAACATAATCGAACAATCCAATAAATATGGTTTCTTTTTTTCACCAAAAATGTCAATTAACCGGTTGTTTATCCAACTTATATTCTTCAATTGGCCATGTTGCATATATTCCTTAAGATCTGCATCATTTAAAACCATTACTTCTTCAAATAACGAAATTAAGTTATTCTTTCTATTTGTCTTTAATTGTATTTCCACTTGTTTTATAAAAAATTCTATATCTGACCGGTTTTGACCGATTAATAATTCATCCCGTTCTTTTTCCAATTCAGTATAGTTTGTTTTGAAAATGGCCATTAAAAGTTCGTTTTTTGATGAAAAGTAATTATAAAAAGTACCTTTCGAAATTCCACTAAAATCTAAAATATCTTGGATGGACGTGGCTTGAAATCCTTTATCAATAAATAGCTGGTGAGCTATTTTAACAACGCGCTGTTTACGGTCATTCATATAATCACCTTGGATTCATATTGTACTTAGTGTACAAAAATATAGTATCGCAAAAACGTTATCATTACAAACCTACAATTTTAGCAAATTTTTTTATTGCAAAAAATGAACTAGGAGTATATTATTATGTAAGTGTAAAACAGGGGTATAAAAAAATGAACCAGGAGTATACAGGGGGAAAGAAAATGGAAAATACCAAAAAGCAAACTAATCGTCCGCCGTACGGAATTATTGCCGTCCTGATGATTGGAGCATTTATAGCTTTCTTAAATAATACATTATTAAATATCGCACTGCCGTCAATTATGAAGGATCTAGATGTTGAACCATCTACCGTTCAGTGGCTGACGACAGGATTTATGTTAGTAAACGGTATACTGATACCAACAACCGCATTCTTAATTCAGAAGTATTCTGTCCGTAATTTATTTTTAACAGCTATGGGCTTATTTACAATTGGAACAATTTTGGCTGGTTTTGCCCATGTCTTTCCACTATTATTAGCGGGTCGGATGATTCAAGCATCAGGTTCTGCGATTATGATGCCGTTATTAATGAATGTTATGTTAACAAGTTTTCCTATTGAAAAACGTGGTGCCGCGATGGGGGTTTTCGGATTAGTATTAATGTTTGCCCCGGCCATTGGCCCAACGCTATCAGGCTGGATCATCGAACACTATGACTGGAGAATGCTTTTCCATTTCATCACACCAATTGCCATTATCGTCATTTTGATTGGCTTCTTCAAGTTAAAAGATAAAAAAGACAAAATTGATATGCGTCTTGATTTCCTTTCTGTTGTATTGTCGAGTTTAGGTTTCGGTGGAATCCTTTATGGATTTAGCTCTGCCGGTAAAGAAGGCTGGGATAGTCCGGAAGTATATGGCACCATTGCCATTGGAGTTATTTCACTTGTCCTATTTATCTTGCGTCAATTAAAACAAGAACGTCCAATGCTTAATTTCAAGATTTACAGATATCCTGCATTTGCCCTATCATCGGCGATTTCTATGGTCGTAACAATGGCGATGTTCTCCGGGATGCTTCTTCTGCCAATCTATGTTCAAACCATCCGTGGTATCTCCCCGTTAGATGCTGGACTGCTGCTGCTGCCAGGGGCGATTGTCATGGCCATCATGATGCCGATTACAGGAAAATTATTTGATAAGTTCGGTGGTAAGGCCTTAGCCATTATTGGTTTAACGATTACAGTGGTTACAAGTTATATGATGAGTAAATTAACACTTGATACGACTTATCCTTACCTGATTTTTTTATATACACTTAGGATGTTTGGAATGTCAATGGTAAATATGCCAGTTACAACTAATGGGTTAAACCAATTGCCAGCTCGTTTCTATCCACATGGAACAGCTATGAATAGTACAATGCAGCAAGTGTCTGGAGCAATCGGAACAGCATTGTTGGTAACGGTCATGTCAACTCGTGCAAAAACACATGCGACTGAGATTGGTGCAGCAGCGATGAAACATTTGACGAAGACGCCAACACCACAGGTAATTGCGGAAATGAAACAGCAAATTGCTATGAAGGCGATGCTAGAAGGTATCAACGATGCTTTCTATGTGTCAGTATTTATTGCAGCGCTAGCTTTGTTGCTTGCTTTCTTCATTAAACGTGCAAAACAAGCGGAAGACCCAGCTGACACACAGGCTATTAATAATAAGGTATCAGGTAAATTAGCAGAAAATTAATGTGAGAGGTGACTATCATGGTCACCTCTTTTTTTGCATTCTAAAAACAAAACAATATAACCACTATAGTAATAGTTAAAATTATATCAAAACAGGTTTTTACAAGCGATTTTCAAAAAAATCATTGATATTTGTAGATTATTCGATAATAATGCAAAAAATTTTTTATATAAAAATAATAAAAAATGAACATTTTTGTTCTTTATAAAGAAATATTATGGTATAATATTCCTTGTAATGAACCTCTTTTTCTACTTCGCAGGCCTGCACATTAAGTTTTAAGGCTCATTATAAAAAAATCAGGGAGAGATGCTGATGCCTTATGCTTAAGTTCAAAAAACTGAAAAAAGCCGGTCGCAAATTTCAAATGGTAATGGTAACAGGTTTAATGCTCGCGACTGCAATCCCATTTGCAGGAACTACTCAACTGAATAATGCAAGGGCTGCAATGGACCCTGGAGGGACGCCGGACTATTTCGGTACTCCTAACTATGCCAACAGTCAGCTGCCAGAGTTTGATGTAAATGGAAAAATCATTCCTAAAACTGGTATCAGGAAATTCGTTGATTCATTGCCAGGATTAGGAGCTGCAAACAAGAATAATCTTGGTCAGTACATGCCTATCGCAGTTCCTGATACGACAACGTACCCAGGCTCAGATTACTACGAAATCTCACTTGTGGAGTACACCGAGCAGTTACATAGTGATCTAGCGCCAACAAAACTGCGGGGGTATAAGCAAACGAACACGACAGATCCGACCGTCAGCAAACCGCACTATTTAGGACCAATGATTATTGCTCATAAGGATCGACCTGTCAGGGTGAAATTTACTAACGCATTGCCTACTGGCACTGATGGAGATTTGTTCCTGCCTGTTGATACTTCGCTAATGGGTGCCGGCATGGGTCCCGATGGTAAGAATATGTATACCCAAAACCGAGCTACGCTTCACTTACATGGCGGAATTACTCCATGGATTAGTGATGGAACACCGCATCAATGGATCACTCCTGCCGGGGAAAACACTCCATATCCAAAAGGGGTTAGTGTAAAAAATGTTCCCGATATGCCAGATCCTGGAGATGGTTCGATGACGTTCTTTTATTCAAATGAACAAAGCGCCAGACTTATGTTCTATCACGACCATTCCTATGGTATTACACGTTTGAATGTTTACGCGGGAGAGGCAGCAGGATATATTTTGCGTGATGATGTGGAGCAGAATTTAATCGATCGGGGAATTATTCCAAAAGATGAATTACCTCTAATTATCCAAGATAAAACGTTTGTGCCGACGGAAAATCAGTTAATGGCTACTGATCCTACCTGGAATACGGCTAAATGGGGTGGACAGGGAAATTTGTGGATGCCTCATGTTTATATGCCGAATCAAAATCCATATACACTTGAAGGTGCGAACCCAATGGGCCGCTGGGATTATGGGCCATGGTTCTGGCCGCCTAACACAGGCTTAAAGAATGGACCTGTGGATAATCCATTATACGGGCAGGAAGGACAACCGCCGAAGATGCCTGGTACACCTAATGTCTCGACAGTTCCAGAGTCTTTCGGTGATACACCTGTCATCAATGGTACCGCCTATCCAACCCTAACCGTTGATCCAAAAGCATATCGATTCCGGATCTTAAACGCGTCAAATGATAGATTTTGGAATTTACAACTTTACAAAGCGAAGTCTAATGCGCAAATGTGGAACGCAGACGGTACACTAAATGATGCGAATGCCGGTGAGGTACCAATCGTCGATGCTGTCAGGAACGCAAATTACCCTGCAACCTGGCCGCATGATGGCAGGGATGGGGGAGTTCCAGATCCTGCGGTTGCAGGTCCAAATATGTTCCAAATCGGCAATGAAAGTGGTTTCTTGCCACAGGTTGCCAACCTTGCCAATCAGCCAATTGATTATGAATATGGCCGAAGAAGCATTACAGTTCTAAACGTTTCCAGTAAAACGTTGTTTTTAGCACCTGCCGAAAGGGCAGATGTTGTCGTCGATTTTAGCAAGTATGCGGGCCAAACCCTTATCCTCTATAATGATTCACCAGCACCTGTACCAGCCTTTGACCCTCGTTACGATTACTATACAGGTGACCCAGATCAATCTGTTACTGGTGAAAACACTGGTGGTGCACCAACGACTCAGCCTGGCTATGGTCCAAATACACGTACCATTATGCAAATTAAGGTTGCCGATGTACCAAACACAACTGATACTACTCAAAAAACACTCGATAATTTAACAACTGAACTTCCAAAAGCGTTTGCTGCTGGACAAAACCCACAATTAGTACCAGATGGTAAATGGGTAAATATTCAGGATACTTCCACCACCTTTACTCCAAATGGGGACACGACACCACTTACATTAGATTTAACACCAAAGGCTATTGCCGAAGAGTTTGAACAAACTTATGGGCGGATGAATGCCACTCTTGGGGTAGAGATACCGAATACAAACTTCCAGAATCAAACAACGATTATGCTGGGATATGTCGATCCGGCAACAGAAATCATGAACGACTCGATGACACCGTTGACGCCAAAAGCGGGAGATGGAACGCAAATTTGGAAGATTACCCATAATGGTGTTGATACGCATGCCATGCACTTCCATTTATTTGACGTGCAGTTGATTAACAGGGTTGGCTGGGACGGCTCCATCCGTTTCCCAGACGCTAACGAAAAAGGCTGGAAGGATACGGTCCGGATGAATCCGTTAGAAGACTGTATTGTCGCTTTAAGACCTGTGGCACCAAAACTTCCATTTGGTCTGCCAGATAGTATACGTCCACTTGATCCAACCATGCCGCTCGGAACAACGACACAGTTTATGGGAATAGATCCGAAAACGGGTAATCCGATAACAGTCACCAATCAATTGACTAATTTCGGCTGGGAATATGTGTGGCACTGTCATCTATTAGGGCATGAAGAAAATGATATGATGCGTGCTATGATCTTCAATTTTGCACGAGTTAAGCCTAACGCCTCAGTTTTATCCGTCCAAAGAACGGGTGGAGGGGCTGCAAGCTTGTCTTGGACTGATCCAACCAATAAAGATAATCAAGCTACATTAGGAAACCCATCAAATGAGGTTGGCTACAAAATCATGCGGGCGCCAATGATAAATGGTACTGCCGGAACCTTTACACAAATTGGCGAGGCATTGGCTAACGCAACGGCATATACAGACAACACAGCCGATTTAAATACTAGTTATCGCTACCGGATAGATGCTTATAATGCTGCAGGTGATACAACCTCGAATACAGTGGATACAGCCGGGGTGCCGCTCGCACCAACAAACTTAAAAACGACACAGTCCGGCATGGCGAGTGTCCTCACTTGGACAGATAATGCCACAAATGAAACAGGGTTTACCGTAGAACGATCTACGGATGGTGTAAACTTTACAGCAATTGCCGCTCCTAATGCTTTAACCAATACAGGTACAATATCCTATACAGATACGAATGTGGTGCCTGGAACATACACTTACCGTGTCAATGCTGTGAATGGAACTCTGAATTCTATTTATTCGAATGTATCTAGTATTACAATCGTAAATGCTCAGCCAGCGCCGACCCCAGCAGCGCCGAATAATTTAAATGCGACCTTGCAAGCAGGGCCAAAAGTAAATTTAACGTGGAGAGATAATGCTTCAAATGAAACGGGATTTGTGGTTGAACGCTCTACGAATGGTGGTGGCTATTCGGTTATAGCCCAGCCGGGGGCTCGGACTAGTACTGGTAATGTGTCCTATACAGATACTACCGTACTGCCTGGAAATAGTTATTCCTATCGTGTGAAGGCAATGAATGGAACTGTCTCGTCAAATTATTCCGGCACAATCCAAATAACGGTTCCAAAAATCCCAACAGCACCAACAAATTTAAATGTCAGTGCAATAAGGGGTTCGACCACCGATACAATCACATTAACTTGGAATAAACCTTCAGGAACGATTACAAGTTACATGGTCCAATATGCAACAGACGCTGGATTCACCCAAAACGTAATAACCAGCACTGTTTCAAATAATGCCTTTATTAAAACAGGATTTACTAGAAACAGGACATTCTACTTTAGGGTCCAAGCAGTGAATCAGAGCGGTTCGTCTCCATGGTCAAGTTCTGTAAATATAAGGACCCCGTAAATCGAATAAACAATTAAATGTAATAGGAGTGCCGCAGCCATTTTTTAAAAATAATGCGGCCTTCTATACCTGATTTTCACTGATGAAAGAAGGAGGATTTGGATGAGAAAAAAATTTCTCAAACTGACTTCAATAATTGCTGTAGTTTTAATTCTCGGTTCAGCTCTAATTGTTTGGCAAAATCATTCGGTGTTTGCCAAAAAGCAAGAGACCAATAGTAAACTATCAGCTGAAGCGAGGATGGCAAAATATACTGTGAAACCGAAACAAAATGCCGACCCCAACGTTCGCAGGAGTCGCCTGAATCAAATAAATGTCGTCAATGAGGCTGCGGCCGTTCTCAATGTGTTACCAATTACGATTATGGAGGATATGACAAAGGGGAAGACTTTAGAGCAAATTGCAAAAGAAAAAGGATATATGAAAGCTAAGTTTTTAAAAAAATTAACCGATGTTGATACCAAAAATATTGATGCTGCTGCTACTTCTGGTACCATTTCAAAAGAGCAGGCAGCCGTATTAAAGGAAGGGCAAAAAGACCGATTAAACCATAATCTAATGCTAGAAGCAGTCGATGTTAATGATCATAAGGCCATGGATATGAATCACTAAAACAAGTTGATAATCTTTCAGGTAGGGGTGACCGTTCCGTTCGGTTGCCTCTATTCTTTTTCAGTAGAATATTTGCTATTTTCGGGACAATCCATCAATATTAATATCAAATATTTCTTAATTTAAGGAGGATTCATTGTGTTAAAAGAAAAGGATGCAAAAACGCTATTTTCCCATGCTTACATTGAACGAAGCAGTAAAGAAACAGAAACGATGATTGCAGAGGAATCTTCTTCTTTTTTAAACCAGCCAATCGAATATCTAAAAAAACATAAAAACGAGTTTATTTATATGGAATTAAGTTCATTTGAACAAATAAGGGTTGAAGCTGTTTCTTTAGAAGTCGACGATGTATTCGGTACCTATGATGTCATGTTGGGCTTAAAGCTTCAAAAGAAGTATGAAAAATACATAAAGAACTTTTTAAATACCAACTTAATGGGTGATGAAGCAAAATTTGATTTAATGTTTAGTCATGATGATGGACTTTGGAATTTAAATTTTACATTAAATTATGTAGAAGATTTCCACGAAGACCTTACAATCGGGGAGGCCTTTCAATTAATTTACAACTTTCTATCAAAGTTAGTTGAGCAGGCAGAAGCGTAAATAAAAAAACTAACCAGCTAATTTTGCTGGTTAGTTTTAGAAATAGGAATGTTAACTGTCCTAATCCAGGTTCCTATACTAAATTCGATGAGTGGGGGAGTGTTATTTGCGAGTAATTTCTTTGTGCCCTAGCAATACAGAGATAATGGAATACCTAGGGTTATCAGATTTATTGGTAGGAGTGGATGATTTTTCGGATTGGCCTGATTCTATTGCCACCCTTCCAAAATTGGGGCCGGATTTATCCATTAATATAGATCTTGTTGAGCAATTACAGCCGGACATGGTCCTTGCTTCCCTAAGTGTACCAGGAATGGAAAAAAACGTGGAAGCCCTACAGAAACGTGGGATTCCTCATATTGTTTTGAATCCGCAATCGTTAAAGGATATCGAAGAGGACTTAATCTTCGTTTCCGAGGTAATAGGGGAAAAAGAACGGGGGGTGGAGTCTGCACGGCAATTTCGGTTGAGACTTGAAAAGGTTCAATTACAAGGTGCCAACGTTTATCGTAGGCCATCTTTATATTGGGAATGGTGGCCAAAGCCTATTTTTACACCGGGAAAAATTAACTGGCTCACAGAGATTTCAGAGGCTGCAGGAGCCATTAATATCTTTCAAGATATAGAACTGGCAAGTGTTCAAACAGATTGGGAGGATGTCGTAGAGCGGAAACCAGATTTTATTTGTTTGGCATGGGTTGGGGTTAGAAAAGCCAAAGTTCAAAAGAGCGTTGTTAAAAAACGTCCAGGCTATGAAAAGCTAAATTATCCGGGTGATGATCACATTCTCATTTTAGAGGAGGAACTGTATTGTAGACCTTCTCCTAGATTACTAGATGGGTTGGAAAGGCTTGTTAATATTATTCATAAATGAAAAAATTGAAAATGGTAATAGAGTGGGATTCATGAGGACAAAAATCAGGGCTAGACTATAAAAACTGTCCTCATAGAGGGTCCATGAGGACAAAAATCAAATCAGGGTGGACTATAAAAACTGTCCTCATAGAGGGTTCATGAGGACAAAAATCAGGACCATTAGGCCAAAACTGTCCTCATGACTTATATGATATTTTAATAAGAACTAACTTAGTCCCTCATCGGTAATCGAAATCGCTGAACCGGTGGAGGTATGTTGGTTGACCCAGCCAAGTGAGGTTTGGGATACATCTGCCCAATTTGGAATTTCCGCTTTATGCTGCTCAACCCAACTCATACAGAACTGAGGGTCGATATTATAGTCCAAACATTGAGCTAAAAAGTATTGAATCGTGGCTTCATTACAATTTTCCCATGATCCGCAGGTATAGCTCCAAACATTTTCCATCTTTGTTTGAATCGAAAGTTCATTTATGAAATGACTAAATTGGTGTTCACTCATCATTAATTCCTCCTTGTCATAAATTTACATCTTTCAGTATGTCCAAGGAATAATAAACAATGTACATGGTTTTCATAAAAATCCTACTATGTTATTATATTCACTTGTTCTAATTTATGGGATTTATTATTAAAAATGAGGGGAAATTGGAGAATATTCATGCACACTAATGAAAAAACGGCACTCATCTTAGGGGCGAGTGGACTTATTGGAAGCGAATTACAAAAAACACTTATTGAACAAAACAACTATAAAAAAATACATTTGCTTATAAGAAGGCCGATTGAAATCCTTGATTCAAGGGTTGAACCGCATTTTGTTGACTTTGAACAACTTGAAGAATATTCTGAATTATTCAGAGTCACAGATGTGTTTTGTACCTTAGGTACAACCATCAAGAAGGCAAAAAGCAAAGAAGCTTTTAGAAAAGTAGACTATGAATACCCTATTAAGGCTGCTAAATTGGCAGTACATGGTGGTGTAGAAAAATTTCTCATCGTCACAGCAATGGGAGCTAACCCCAAATCGAACATTTTTTACAATCGAGTGAAAGGTGAAGTGGAGGATTCCCTAAAAACGTTACATATACCTTCCCTAAACATTTTTAGGCCATCTTTATTATTAGGAGATAGAGAGGAGTTTCGCTTAGGTGAAAGAATGGCGGAAAAGGCCAGTGGGATATTAAATTCTATCTTGGTCGGGCCTCTCCGTACCTATAGAGCTATTCCGGCAAAAAAAGTAGCTGCTGCTATGGCTGCTGTTGCAAGTTCTAATAAAACTGGTGTAAATATATTTCAATCCAATGAAATTGAACGAATGGCAGATATGCTATAAGAAAGGATATTTTCAATGCAGAAGGTTCTAGGATTATCAGGAAAAAGAGTGGTCATTTGCGGATCACGGAAAATTGAAGAAATTAGCACGTTAATTGAAAAACAGGGTGGAGTTCCACTTGTTCGTTCCCTACAAGGAACGGTTTTTTTAGCAGAGAAGGAAATAGAGGATGATTTACGGGAATTTGTTCAAACCGGTGCGGATTGGGTGATCTTCACAACTGGAATTGGAATCGAAACCTTAGTCCACTTATCGGCAAAACTAGGTTTGGAGGACCCATTTTTAAAGCAAATCAAAAAGGCAAGCGTTGCATCAAGAGGCTATAAAACTCGTGCTGCACTTAAGAAAATAGGGATTACGCCTGTTGCAGCAGCTGAGGATGGGACAACAAAAGGCCTTGCACTTGCGCTCGAAAACTTTGGTTTCACAGGAAAACGAGTATTGATTCAGCTTCACGGTGAAACAGCACCAGTACTAACCCAATTTTTTGAAGACAAGGGAGCGGTGGTGCAAAAGATTCTTCCCTATCAGCACATTGCCCCAGAAAAAGATACCGTAGAACGCTTGTGTAAAGAACTGCAGAACCACGAGTGTGATGCGGTATGTTTTACCACAGCTACTCAAGTTCGGTCGCTTTTTGAATTCGCTCGGATAAATGGTGTCCACAGCGCGATTGTTGCTAGTTTTATGAGTAGAATATTAGCGGTTGCTGTCGGAAAAGTTACGGCAGAAGCGTTGAAAGAAGAGGGAGTCGATAGATTACTTGTTCCCGAAAATGAGAGAATGGGTGCTATGATCATCGAACTTTCTCAATTCTATAAGGTTTAATTCTTGAAAAGTGTACCTAAGATTGAGGTGCACTTTTTTCTATGGACAAAAACTGTCAATTTCTTTGGTGATGTCGAACATTTTTTTTATTTGCCATGTTTGGTATCATTCTGGATTATCGTAAATCAGTGGTTAATAAAGACTTCCTCGGATCAAAAAAGTATGTAAGAAAATTTGACACTTCGCTATTTTTTTACATTTTTTTTGGTATGATTATGATAAATTGAAAAAGAATTCAGAAAAATGAACAAGTTCACTTTCGAATATCTTTTTACATAATGGTTAATCAAATGCTTGCATCATTTTACAGGTTGTAAGGTGAAATGGCCTTTTACAGTCTGTAAAATAAAATAAGATGCAGAATTTTCTGCGAAATACATAAGCAAGAAAAAGGAGGATGGATTTTTAGTATTGAACACTTTATAAAGCGCTTTCATTTTTGAGTTTGATAAAAATTTAACCTTTAAATGAAAAGGGAGGGTTTCTCTTTGGCCATTGAAAAAATGCAGCGCATTTCCTTAAACAATCTTGAAAAGAACTTCCAAGAGGTCGAACGAGGATTGACAAATCGTGAAGCACTGGAAGAATCAAATCGATGCCTCTATTGTTATGATGCCCCATGTATAAAAGCCTGTCCAACTAGTATTGATATACCAACCTTTATAAAGAAAATTGCCTCAGGAAATTTACTGGGGTCTGCTAAAACGATTATGTCCTCAAACCCAGTCGGAGCAAGCTGTGCAAGGGTTTGCCCCACCGAAGAGCTTTGTGAAGGAGCTTGTGTTTTAAATCATTCAACCCAACCAATTATGATAGGCAATTTGCAGCGGTATGCTACAGATTGGGCAATACAAAATGAGCAAGCTTTATTCCAGCCAGGGGAATCCAATGGTGTCAAAGTCGCAGTGATCGGCGGCGGCCCTGCTGGATTATCCGCAGCTAGAGAACTTGCTAGATTAGGCTACGAAGTGACTATTTTTGAAGCAGCCGAACAGGCAGGCGGCTTAAATACCTTTGGAATTGTTTCATTCCGTCTCCCGCAGCGAATTTCATACTGGGAAGTAGAGCAAGTAAAACAATTAAATGTCACCATTAAAACCAACTCAGTGGTAGGAAGGGATGTATCCGTCCAAGAGTTGTTGGAAAATTTCGATAAAGTTGTTTTAGCCGTAGGAATGGCGAATGTACCTAATCTTGGCATTGAAGGTGAAGAGTTAGACGGCGTGTATGATGCAATTGAATTTGTAAAGGCCACCAAAAGCGGTCAGTTATCGAATGACTTTGTCGGCAAGCGTGTGGTTGTTGTTGGTGCGGGAAATACAGCGATTGATGGTGCGACATGTTCAGTGCGCTTAGGTGCTGAAAATGTAAAAATCCTCTACCGTAGAACGGAAGAAGAAATGACCGCTTATGATTTTGAATATGAATTTGCTAAACAGGATGGTGTGGAATTCCGCTGGTTAACAGCACCAAAACGAATTATCGGTGATGCAGGTAAGGTAACTGGTATTGAGTGTATTAAAATGGCGCTGGGCGAACCGGAAAAGGATGGGCGCCGTCGACCTGTTGCAGTGGAAGGCTCTGAGCACGTCATTCCGGTAGAAGTTGTCGTGAAAGCGATTGGTCAAACGAGACATGTGAAGCTGATCGAGTCCTTTGGGCTAAAACATGAAGGCGGTGTGGTTAAGGTCGACCAAGAAACATTGCAAACTTCTAACCCAAAAGTGTTTGCCTGCGGAGACGTTATTTTTGGTAAAGGACAAGGAGATGCCATGGTCGTTACGGCAGCACAGCAAGGAAAAGACGTGGCTTATGCGATTCATCGACAATTTACAGCTGTTGGAACAGCTTAATCTAAAGGGGGAATAGTGATGGCTGATTTACGTATTAATCTTGCAGGGATTAAATCTCCTAATCCGTTTTGGCTGGCTTCCGCACCTCCTACCAATTCAGGCTATCAGGTTCAGCGAGCCTTTGAAGCTGGATGGGGCGGAGCAGTATGGAAAACCTTAGGAGATCCCATTTTAAACGTTTCTTCCAGATTTGCGGCAATAAGCTTTAATGGGCAAAGAGTTGCAGGGTTCAATAATATTGAACTTATTACCGACCGTCCGTTAGAAGTCAATCTAAAGGAAATCTACGAAACGAAAAAACGTTTTCCGAACCATGCGATTATTGCCTCATTAATGGTGGAGCCCAAGCAGGAAAAATGGCATGAAATCGTAAAACGTGTAGAGGATGTTGGTGTTGATGGGCTTGAATTAAACTTCGGCTGTCCTCATGGTATGGCAGAGCGGGGCATGGGTTCCGCTTCCGGGCAAGTACCTGCCCTTGTAGAAAGGCAGACCTACTGGGCGAAGGAAGTAGCAAAAACACCAGTCATCGTAAAATTAACACCCAATATTACCGATATTACGGCAACTGCTGAAGCTGCAGTCCAAGGCGGCACAGATGCCATCAGTATGATTAACACAATTAATAGCTTGATGGGCGTAGATCTTGATTCGTGGAATACCATTCCCCATGTAGCAGGAAAAGGAGCGCACGGGGGCTATTGCGGACCAGCAGTTAAGCCAATCGCACTAAACATGGTGGCCGAATGTGCAAGGAATCCTCATATTAACGTCCCAATTTCAGGAATTGGCGGCATATCAAATTGGCAGGATACGGTAGAATTTTTGCTGATGGGAGCAACTGGTGTTCAAGTATGTACCGCTGCCATGCACCATGGATTCCGCATTGTGGAGGATATGATTGAGGGTCTTAGCAATTACTTAGACAGCAAGGGGATTGCTTCAGTCTCTGAGATTATCGGGAAATCCGTTCCAAAATACTCGGATTGGGGTAACTTGGATCTCAACTATAATATCGTCGCCAAAATCAATACAGATGTGTGTATTAATTGTAATAAGTGTCATATTGCTTGTGAAGATACTTCTCACCAATGCATCGATATGCTGACAGATGCTAATGGAAAAAGCTATCTTAAAGTACGGGAAGAAGATTGTGTAGGCTGTAATTTATGTTCAATCGTTTGTCCAGTGGACGGTGCCATCGACATGGTAGAAGTACAAAACGAACTGCCAGTAATGACTTGGAATGAGCGTCAAGCGGCACTAAAAGTGGCTGCAGATTGCAAAGTTGACGTAACTAAATAGATAAATAGGGAGGAAAACTCAAATGAAGAAAATTATTAAGAACGGAACGATTGTCACTGCAACAGATACGTATCAAGCGGAACTATTAATCGAGGATGGAAAAATTACGCAGATTGGCTCAAACCTTTCAGCCATTGGTGCTGAAATCGTAGATGCAAAAGGCTGTTTAGTTTTTCCAGGAGGAATTGACCCTCATACTCACCTAGATATGCCATTTGGAGGAACGATTACAAAGGATGACTTTGAATCTGGAACCATCGCAGCTGCCTTTGGAGGAACGACATCAATTATTGATTTTTGCTTAACGAATAAAGGTGAACCCCTCAAAGATGCGATTCAAACTTGGCATTGCAAGTCAAAAGATAAAGCCGTTATTGACTATGGTTTCCATTTAATGATAGGGGAAATCAATGAAAATGTATTGAACGAACTTCCTCAAGTGATTAATGAGGAAGGAATTACTTCCTTTAAGGTCTTCATGGCTTATAAAAATGTATTGCAAGCAGATGACGAAACCTTATTCCGGACACTGGTGACTGCTAAAGAACACGGCGGATTAGTTATGGTTCATGCAGAAAATGGTGATGTCATCGATTACTTAACAAAAAAGGCTCTCGAAGAAGGTAAAACGGAACCGATTTATCACGCCTTAACAAGACCTCAAGAATTAGAGGGAGAAGCAACAGGACGCGCAGCGAGATTGACTGGTTTGGCAAATTCTCAACTATATGTAGTCCATGTATCCTGTGCAGATGCAGTTGAACAAATTGCTGAAGCACGCAGTAAAGGATTTAATGTATGGGGTGAAACTTGCCCGCAATATTTAGTCCTTGATCAAAGCTATTTAGAAAAACCGAACTTTGAAGGAGCTAAATACGTATGGTCTCCTCCACTTAGGGAGAAATGGAATCAAGAAGTTCTTTGGAACGCCTTGAAAAACGGAACGCTGCAAACCTTTGGTTCTGATCAATGCTCATTTGATTTTAAAGGGCAAAAGGATTTAGGTCGTAATGATTTTACAAAAATCCCGAACGGCGGACCGATTATTGAAGATCGGTTAACGATTTTATTCTCAGAAGGTGTGAAAAAAGGACGAATCAGTCTAAACCAATTCGTTGATCTTACTTCAACTAGAATTGCCAAGCTATTCGGCTTATTCCCGAAAAAGGGAACGATTGCGATTGGCGCCGACGCAGACCTTGTCATTTTTGATCCGAATATTGAACGTGTGATTTCGGCAGAAACTCATCATATGGCCGTAGATTATAATGCGTTTGAAGGGATGAAAGTGATGGGAGAACCAGTTTCTGTTTTAGTGCGCGGTGAATATGTCATCCGTGATAAGCAGTTCGTTGGTAAACCAGGTTCAGGGCAATATTTGAAGCGGGCGAAATATAACTTGAATACACCTTTAAATCAAAGCGAAACCTTATCAATCTAACAAAATATAGTTTGAATTCAAAGGGGACCGATTAGATGTCAGAATATCAACAATTTCTAAATGAAAGAGATAAAATTGATTTTTTAATCGAGAAGGGCTATCGAATTAATGCTGTAAATGAACATTTAAACGGGGCAACGGTCGATTTTTTACATCCGAAGGGAAATGTAACGGAAACACTCTTAATCGGTACGCCCAATGGCCGCAAATATTTTTCGAGTCTATTAATCAAACAAAATCAAAGGAAATAGAGACGCTTTAAAGGGGGTGGGTAGTATGGAATTTTATTTAAAATCAAAGGACAATGCCTATCCATGTGAAGTTACCATTGATGAAGATAACGGGCGTTATATGATTCGGAAATCAGATTCAAGCGGTGAGTTTTTCAATTCTCCTGAAGAATTAGTGGTTTGGATTAGGGATAATTGGAAATCTGAAGATTTTCTAGATCGTGAAGAATTTGAATCAATGCTGAATGAGATCAAGATTTATTTTCCGATTATTCTTTAAGGCCTAATGTAGAAGAAAAGGATTGGTTGACGAGACAATCCTTTTTCTTCCAATATTTTTTTCTTTTAGGAGAGCTAAACGATGAAAGAACATTTTCAACTGAAGGTCGCAGATATTTTGAATCGTAAACACTTTGAACATGCACGTGTTATTGCAGGTCATGAAGGCGTTCAGCGAATTGTTAAATGGGTTCATGTTGTAGAGGTAACGAGTATTCGAAATCTTTTAAACGGTCATGAACTTATTTTATCAACAGGCGTTGCCTGGAAAGATAATGTGGATTTATTTATCTCCATGGTGAAACAGTTTTATAACATTAATGCGGCTGGTCTTTGTATTGAAATGGGGACGTATGTGTCAGAAGTTCCTGATGAGGTCATTGATTTTGCGAATGAAAATCATTTCCCTATCATTATTTTTGAGCAGGAAGTGCCTTTTGTTGAAATCACACAGGATATTCATTCCAAAATCATTAACCAGCAATATCAGAAAATATCAGATCTAGAGGATTATTCACAAAGTCTGAATAAAAGACTGCTTACGATTGAAACGTACGAGGATATCCTGCAATTTTTTTTCTCCGCTTTGGATGTCCAAATCATTTTTCGCTTGAAAAATCAGGAATATGAATTTGTTCCAGAAATCAATCGAAATGACCAAGCTGTTATTCTTGGGCAGATTAATGATGCCAAAAAAAATCCCAGTCAACAAATTGCTATTGCCCCCATCTTTTTGTTCGGTCAAGAATATGCAGAGATAATTATCTTCTCTAAGGATATTCCCATCAGCGAATACGATCTATTAATATTGGACCGGACAGCTACAGCGCTAGCCCAACATTTATTAAGAGATTTATATGTTGAAGAAAAAAAGCGGGTGGAAGAGTTTGAGTGGTTGCACGGATGGCTCGAAGGCGAGCATTCGACCGAGGACATTCAAGAATATTTAATAGAAAATGGAATTAAAACGAAAACGACCGACGCAGCGGTGCTGATTACGAAGCTATTTCCAATCAAGGATAAATCGATGAATGATGTGACATATCTGAAACTTCTGTTTCGTTCCGTTTTTGAACAGAATGGCTTTGTTGTTTTTTCCGTTGAAAAAAGAAACGAGATTACGTTTATTCTTTTAAGTAGTCGGGCGAAAAAAAATTTAAAGGAACGAATAAAAAAAGCTGTCGATTCACTTCAAGACTCAGAGTTTATTAGAAAACAAAGTTCAGCCAAGTTCATGATTGCCGCCGGTAAGTTTACTGAATCATTAAGTGACGTACATAAAAGCTATCGAACAGCCAAGGAGACCATTCGCATTCAACAAAAAATGACGAACAAACAAATCTATCATTTTTATGAGGATTTACATTTATACCGCCTCATTTCACAAATGAGTAAACATACGGATTTACAGGAGCTTGCATCAGAATACTTATATCCCGTTATACAATATGACCAAAAATATAATGGAAAACTGCTAGAAACATTAAAAGCCTATTTAGAATGTAACGGTTCTAAGCAGGAAACCTCAAATAAGCTATTTATCGTTAGGCAAACGCTGTACCATCGGCTGCAAAAATTGGAGAACTTGCTCGGAGAGAATTTTATGGATCATGAAAAACGTGTGGCAATTGAATTTATGCTGCTTGTTCATGATTATTTATCCGCTACTAAACCAGGCATAGTCAATCAAGTCCGATAATTTTAATCCTAAACTACCTATTTTGAATGAAATGTTAAATGAATGTTCAATTTGTCGAAGAAATTCTTGAAGACATTTTACAGAATGTCTAATGAAAGCCATTCATGGTTACGAGATAATGAATTTATAAGGTTAAATCAATATTTATTTTTATATAAGGGAGGCAAAATGATGAGCGTAACAAAAAACGACACTGCCATTTTAAAAAATTATATTAACGGTGCATGGGTGAGCTCCAATAGTACTCAGGTCTTAGATGTTCCGAATCCAGCGACAAATGAAATCTTGACAAAGGTTCCTGTTTCTACAAAAGAGGATGTAGACTTAGCGGTTTCGGCAGCAAAAGAAGCATTTAAAAAGTGGAAGAACGTTCCTGTACCAAAGCGAGCTAGGATTCTTTTTAAATATCATTACCTATTAACGGAAAACCATGAAGAGTTAGCAAGATTGATCGTATTAGAAAATGGTAAGGCTTACAAAGAAGCGTACGGGGAAGTTCAGCGTGGAATTGAGTGCGTGGAATTCGCTTCGGGTGCTCCGACGCTGATCATGGGTGAAACACTGTCAGGTATTGCTGAAAATATTGATTCTGAAATGTTCCGATATCCTCTTGGTGTTGTGGGGGGAATCACACCATTTAACTTCCCAATGATGGTTCCTTTATGGATGTTCCCACTTGCAATTGCCTGTGGTAATACGTTTGTGTTAAAGCCATCTGAGCGGACACCAATATTAGCGAATCGATTAGCAGAGTTATTCACGGAAGCAGGTGCACCTCAAGGTGTTTTAAACGTCGTCCATGGTGCGCACGATGTCGTGAATGGATTGCTCGAACATAAGGATATTGCCGCTATTTCTTTTGTCGGTTCACAGCCCGTGGCCAAATATGTCTATGAGCAAGCTGCTGCGACAGGAAAACGAGTTCAAGCACTCTCAGGGGCGAAGAATCATCATATAGTCATGCCGGATGCCGATTTAGATAAGGCCGTTCAAAATATTATTAGTTCTACTTTTGGAAGTGCCGGCCAGCGTTGTATGGCCTGCAGTGCTGTCGTGGTGGTTGGGGATAATGAACCTTTTATAAAAGCATTAACGAAACAAGCAGATGAATTGATAATTGGAAACGGTATGGACGATGAAGTGCTGTTAACTCCAGTCATCCGTAAGGAACATCGTGATAAAGCCCTTGGCTATATTGAAAAAGGCCTAGAGGAAGGTGCTGAATTAATCAGGGACGGTCGCAAAGAAATGGATGAACTTCCGGAAGGGAATTTTTTAGGACCAACTATTTTCGATCACGTTACACCAGAAATGACGATTGCGAAAGAGGAAATTTTCGCCCCAGTATTAAGTCTTCTTCGTGCAAACAACTTAGATGAAGGTTTGGAATATATTCGTAGATCCAGATTCGGAAATGGTGCAACGATATATACGAATAGTGCAAAGGCTGTTAGACAGTTCCGTGAAGAAGCAGATGCTGGAATGCTCGGCATTAACGTTGGCGTACCAGCGACAATGGCGTTTTTCCCATTCTCCGGCTGGAAGGATTCCTTCTACGGCGATATGCACGTCAACGGTAAAGATGGGGTAAATTTCTACACCCGCAAAAAGATGATCACCTCTCGTTTTGACGCTTAAGAATGATGTTTAAGTGATTAATGGTGTCAGGCACCGACCAGGAAATGGAGGGAATTTTTAATATGGTACAAACTAGTCGTTCTCAAGAGAAGTTATCTGAGCAAGATGATAAGTATGTATGGCATTCAATGAAGCCTTATAATCCTAATGCGACGGTTATAGCAGAAAGGGCTGAAGGATCTTGGGTAACGGATGTCGATGGCAAACGTTACTTGGATGCGATGGCTGGATTATGGTGTGTAAATGTTGGGTATGGAAGAACGGAGCTTGCGGAGGCCGCATATGAACAATTAAAGGAAATGGCTTATTTTCCGCTTTCACAAAGCCATGTACCTGCTATTAAACTAGCTGAAAAGTTAAATCAAATGCTCGGTGATGAGTACGTTATCTTTTTCTCCAACAGTGGTTCAGAAGCGAATGAAACAGCCTTTAAGATTGTTCGTCAATACCATCAGCAAAAAGGGGAGAATAACCGTTTCAAAATTGTTTCCCGTTACAGGGCCTATCATGGTAATTCGATGGGAGCGCTAGCTGCTACTGGCCAGGCGCAACGAAAATATAAATATGAGCCACTGGCTCCAGGATTTATCCATGTGTCCCCGCCGGACTCCTATCGTGATGAGACCGATGTGAATGACCCTATGGAATTGTCTTCCGTAAAAGAAATCGACCGCACGATGACATGGGAGCTCAGTGAAACAATCGCAGCCATGATTATGGAGCCTATCATAACAGGTGGAGGAGTCCTAATCCCTCCCGATGGGTATATGAAGGCTGCCAAAGAGGTATGTGAAAAACATGGTGCCCTCTTAATCGTCGATGAAGTCATTTGTGGTTTTGGCCGTACTGGGAAACCATTTGGTTTTATGAATTACGGAGTAAAGCCAGATATTATAACCATGGCCAAGGGGATCACTAGTGCGTATTTACCATTATCCGCAACAGCGGTTCGCAAGGACATTTACGAAGCCTTTAAAGGGTCTGAAGAATATGATTATTTCAGGCACGTTAATACATTTGGTGGAAATCCTGCTGCATGTGCACTAGCGTTAAAAAACCTCGAAATCATGGAAAGGGAAAATCTATTTGACCGTTCCAGAGATTTGGGTGAACATGTGCTAAATGATTTATCAACCATCCTTCAAGACCACCCATATGTAGGCAATGTCCGTGGAAAGGGACTCTTAATCGGGATTGAACTGGTGAAGGATAAAGCTACGAAGGAACCGTTAGATTCCACTCTTGTCAATCAAGTAATAGGTACTTGTAAAGAAAAGGGCATCATTATCGGGAAAAATGGAGCAACAGTGGCTGGCTACAATAATGTGTTAACCTTGGCACCGCCGTTAAATATCGAACAAAAGGATTTGAACTTTTTAATCAAGACTCTCACAGAATCACTCAATAAATTAATCTAATAATTAATTTGGAGCATTCGTCATTACATTTTGTTAATGGCGAGTGCTCTTTTTTTCATGCATATGACCATCATAAAATCGACAAAATTAACAATACTGCATAAATTCTGATAAATCAGCAGAAAAATGTCGAAATTTTTCGATAGAGTGATTGACAGATAGAAATGGCGGGGTATAATTAGCTTAACAAACGTTCATCTAAGATTTACATAATTTCAGTCGAATTTTACATAATTTAAATTTTTTTTTACAAAAGTTTGTAACCGTTTTCTTTTTGTAAAAATGATTTTCGAGAATCATAATTTCCTAAAAAGGTGAGTTGATTATGGCGGATGAAAAGATTTCGCGCCTTGTTGAGGTAGCTAAAATGTACTATCAATTAGACTACAGCCAACAGGAAATAGCGAAAAGGTTAGGTATTTCCCGCCCCACCGTTTCAAGGCTTCTATTGCAAGCTGTTCAAGAAGGTGTTGTCCATATCAAAATCTGTGATCCGGCTGAAGATGTTCAGGAGCTTGCTTTGCAAGTAAAGGATAAATTCCAATTAAAGCATTGCATTGTCGCTTCGATTCCCAAGTATGAGGATGAACTAATAAAAGAGAAACTAGGAGAAGTTTCTGCCGATTACTTGCATAAAATTGTACAAAGTGGCGATACCATCGGAATTACTTGGGGGACAACTCTTTATCAACTAGTGAAAAAGCTTCAGCCTAAAAATGTAAAAGATGTTACGATTGTTCAGCTTAATGGCGGGGTGAGTTACTCAGAATCAAATACGTATGCATCGGAAATCGTAAATGGTCTTGCGAATGCGTTTCATACCACACCGCATTTCCTACCTGTCCCGGCGGTCGTTGATCATATTGTCGTAAAGCAAGCCATAGTGGCAGACCGACATGTGAAAAAAATATTGGAATTAGGCAAACAGGCCAAAATTGCCATTTTTACGGTAGGGGAGCCAGGTGAGCAATCCACACTGATGCACGCAGGTTATTTTTTAGACACTGACATTGATATTTTACGGAAGAATCGAACGGTGGGGGATATCTGCTCGAGATTTATAGATATCGAAGGGAAAATAAGTCACGAAGCTCTAAATGATCGCACCATTGGAATCGAACTCTCCGACTTAACAGAAAAAGAATATGGCATTCTTATTGCGGGCGGTAATTCGAAAGTGGACGGAATTTCTGGTGCCCTTCTTGGTCGTCATGCAAATGTCCTCATTACCGACCAATATACTGCCAAGGCTTTACTCGAAATGGGGTGATTAATCAATAATGGATCAAGAGAAAATTAGAGAGCTAGTTAAAGAGATTGTCAAAAATACACTCCAAAAAGAAAAGCAGGTTCCCATTGCGGCTTCAAACCGACATATTCATTTATCACCTGAACATGTGGAACGACTTTTCGGGCGCGGCTATCAGTTAAATAAACTGAAGGATTTATCCCAGCCAAACCAGTTTGCTGCTAAAGAAACCGTGACACTTATCGGTCCAAAAGGGAAAATCCCGAACGTCCGTGTCCTAGGGCCGGCAAGAGGGAGCACGCAGGTTGAGGTCTCGTTATTCGACGGTTTTACAGTAGGTGTTAAACCACCGATTCGCAGCTCGGGTGATATAAATGGTTCAGAATCAATAACCATTCAAGGACCAAGAGGACAAGTCACGATTAAAGAAGGATTGATTTGTGCGGCACGTCATATTCATATGCATACCAGTGATGGTGAAGCATTTGGTGTGGCAGATGGAGACTTGGTACAAGTAAAGGTAGACGGAGAGCGCGGGGTTATTTTTTCAAATGTGCTCATCCGGGTTTCACCTAAATATAAGCTTGAGATGCATATTGATCTTGATGAAGCCAATGCCGCTAATCTCAAGAATGGACAATTGGGAGAAATCGTTGCAATTGAAAGTCGAAAAAAAGTGAGCGGAGGCTGAATCTGGTGGATGTCAAAACGAAGGTGAAAATGCTTGTCCAGCAGGTAGTCGAAGCCTACTTAAAAGAACAATTGCAAGTGAAAGAAAAACAATCGATTGCCATCCTACTAGGCTATCAATCTCAAGATCCATCGATTGTTTTGGAAGCGGTTACTCCCCTGATTGAATCACACGATGTGACGTTGATTTTATCAAAAGAGTGGTTGCCTATTCCTTCAGAATTAAGCGGAAATAAATATGTTTTGTTAGAAGAGTCGACGCAGACGGAATTGGTGAAAATCGTTGAAACTTCCAGCATCCTCGTAGTCCCGGTTGCAGCCTACCGTTTAGTTTCCAAGCTTGCATTAACAATCGATGATGAATTAGCCGTTTGGCTTGCTATTCAATATCAATTACTTGGAAAGCCGATTGTGATAGCCAAGGATTTAATTGAGCCAACTGTTTACCAGCAAATCCATTCACCGCATTCGGTTCAGGAACGCTTACAGTCATACATTAGACAAATACAAGCGGACCAGGTGAAATGGGTATCGCTCAGCAAACTTGCACAAACCGTTAAAGACCAGCAAGTGTTGCACAATGAAAAGCAGTCACTTATTCTAGCAAAACATGTTGAAAAAGCTTATCAGGATGGTCTTAAAGAAATAGCTGTTCCGGAAAAAAGCAGGGTGACGCCTTCTGCCAAGGACTTAGCGAAAGAACTTAAAATTCATATTAACAAAAAGACTCCTGGAAAGGAGGGACGCACTTGATCATTTGTAAAGTGGTTGGTTCCATTGTTTCAACCACCAAAGCCGAAAAGCTAAAAGGGAAAAAGCTTCTCATCGTTCAGCCTCTTGATATGAAAACAATTGAAGAAGATGGGAAACCCCTTGTTGCCATAGATACTGTAGGTTCAGGTGTTGGTGAAGTTGTCTTGCTGGTGAGCGGAAGCTCGGCAAGGCAAACAGACATTACAAACGGTGTTCCTGTTGATGCGGCAATTGTAGGTATTGTCGATCAAATCGAAATCCAGGGGACCCTCACCTTTAATAAAGGAGGTAGCTAAAATTGCAAATAAATGAAACCGATATCAAAAAAATGGTTGAACAAGTACTGCAGCAGTTAGGTCAAAGCGGGACAGCGAGCAGTCCAGTTTCTTCCATACCGGATGACAGCTTTGGTGACGGGGTATTTGCAACCGTTGATGAAGCAGCCGCAGCGGCAAGACTTGCCTGGGAAAAATTGCGTAAGCTTCCAGTTGCAACAAGAAGACAGATGATTGAAAATATGCGAGAAGTAAGCCGAAATCATGTCAATGAGCTAGCAAAGCTTGCTGTTGAAGAAACAGGCTTA
The DNA here is from genome assembly GCF_050477905.1 of Neobacillus pocheonensis. Lineage (NCBI taxonomy): Bacteria > Bacillati > Bacillota > Bacilli > Caryophanales > Bacillaceae > Neobacillus > Neobacillus pocheonensis. The sequence goes on from NZ_JBCNAD010000008.1 coordinate 222,395, forward strand.
GGTAAAGTGGCCGATAAAGTTGCCAAAATCTTACTTGCTACCAACAAAACACCTGGCGTTGAAGACTTAGTCAGCACAGCATATTCTGGTGATGACGGTTTAACCCTTGTGGAATATGCACCTATTGGCGTATTTGGGTCGATTACTCCGTCTACAAACCCGGCAGCAACCATTATTAATAATTCAATTTCTCTTCTTGCCGCAGGGAATACGGTCGTTTACAACCCGCACCCAAGTGCAAAACGAGTATCTATTAAGACCATGCAGTTACTTAACCAAGCGATTGTGGCTGCAGGAGGGCCTGAAAATACCTTGACTTCTGTGGCAGCACCGAACCTAGAAACGTCGGCACAGGTCATGAATCATCCTGAAGTAAACGCTCTTGTTGTTACTGGTGGAGGTCCTGTTGTAAAAGCAGCGATGGCTGTTGGTAAAAAAGTCATTGCAGCCGGTCCTGGTAACCCGCCAGTTGTTGTCGATGAAACAGCGATTATTTCAAAAGCAGCGGCTGATATTGTTAAAGGAGCAAGCTTTGACAATAATGTCTTATGTACAGCTGAAAAAGAGGTATTTGTTGTTGAGAAGGTGGCAAATGTCCTTAAAGCGGAAATGGTAAAGCACGGAGCAATTGAACTCAAAGGCTTCCAATTTGAAAAGCTGCTAGAAAAAGTTCTTGTAAAAAAAGGCGAGAAGTTTTATCCGAACCGTGACTTTATTGGTAAGGATGCCTACGTGATTTTACAAGCAGCAGGCATTCAAGCTAGCCCAAATGTGAAATTGATAATTGCTGAAACAACCAAGGATCACCCATTGGTAATGACAGAAATGTTAATGCCAATTTTACCAATCGTCAGAGTTCCGGACGTTGATAAAGCCATTGAGCTTGCGGTCATCGCTGAAAAGGGCAACCGCCACACAGCAATTATGCACTCACAAAACATTACTAATTTAACAAAAATGGCGCAGGAAATTCAGGCTACGATTTTTGTTAAAAATGGACCTTCTGTATCGGGATTAGGTTTTGAAAGTGAAGGCTTCACAACACTTACAATTGCCGGACCGACAGGGGAAGGTTTAACTAGTGCCAAAACATTTACACGCCAGCGCCGCTGCGTATTAGTAGATGGATTTCGAATTATCTAGTGGGGTGAATTAGTTGGCCAAGTCAAAAGAAGATAAAACAGACACTTCACTTTCAGAAAAACAAAAAAAGCAAGTTAAACAAAAATCAGAGGTTCCAAGAGGAGGAAATATCATGGGTCAAGAAGCATTAGGTATGATTGAAACAAAAGGATTAGTAGGGGCAATTGAAGCAGCAGATGCAATGGTTAAAGCAGCAAATGTAACATTAGTTGGCAGAGAATTGGTTGGTGCAGGTATTGTTACCGTAATGGTTCGCGGAGATGTAGGCGCTGTGAAAGCGGCAACAGAAGCTGGAGCAGAAGCTGCACAGCGCGTTGGAACACTTCTTTCTGTACACGTAATTCCACGTCCAAACGGTGATGTAGAAGGTATTTTACCGAAGGCAGAATAAGGTGATCTCGAATGGAACAATCCATTGAAAGCTATATCAAAAATCTTGTAAGAGATACAATTGTTCATACAATAGGTGAGCTGCAGGTGCAAAAGGACCGTCAGACCTATATAATTGCCAATTGGAAAATGAACAAAACTCTTGCTGAGACAGCAGAATTTTTTCAACAAATTAATAGCAGTCAGGATGTGGCGGTAGTGGTTTGTCCGCCGACCCAGCTTCTTTATCCAGCCCACCTTTTCATTCAACAATCGAAAAAAACGATTGGCCTAGGCGGGCAAAATGTCCACTGGGCTGAAAAAGGCGCCTATACTGGCGAGACTTCTACGAGTATGTTAAAGGATGTTGGCTGTGAATATGTGATTATCGGCCATTCCGAAAGAAGACAATATGCTAACGAAGATGACGAGTTAGTGAATAGGAAAGTGAAACAGGCTCTTAATGACGGACTCACCCCGATTGTCTGCATAGGTGAAACGCTTGGTCAGAAAAATTCGTTGCAAACAGAACACGTATTATCGACGCAACTATTAGGAGCATTAAAAGGGATCGATTCGAGCAAGTTTATTATTGCTTATGAACCGGTTTGGGCCATTGGAACAGGGCAGTCAGCAACGGCTGAATTGGCTCAACAAACCCATGCTTATATAAGAACGGTCTTAAAACAAATTCTGGGTGAAAAAGCAGACAACATCTCAATTTTATACGGCGGATCTGCAAATGAAAGTAACGCTGCTGAATACAGTGCGATGCCGGATATTGATGGCGTCCTTGTTGGAGGCGCGAGTTTAAACGCCCAGTCTTTTGATGGAATTATCAATGTATTTGCCAAAGGAGAACAAAGTGAATGAAAAAAGTTGCGATTGGTTGCGACCATGGTGGATACGAACTGAAAGAAAAGCTAAAAGTCTATTTAACGGAACTAGGCTATGAATATCTTGATTTTGGCTGCAAGGCGGGCGAATCTGTAGACTATCCTGATATTGCCTTCTTAGTGGGTGAAACTGTTGCCACTAATGAGGACTATGTTGGCATCATGATAGATGGTGTCGGCGTCGGAAGTGGTATGGTATTAAATAAAATACCGGGTGTCCGGGGGGCAGTCTGCTGGGATTTATCTTCAGTCATAAACAGCAAAGAACATAATAACGCCAATGTGTTATCAATTGGCGGGCAGTTTATCGGCGAAGGCCTTGCTAAGCAATTAGTAAAAACCTGGTTGGAGACCGATTTCGCCGGCGGACGTCATGATCGCCGAGTAACGAAAATTATGGAAATAGAAAGCCGGTTCTTACACCGATAAAGGCAGGTTAGAACATGTTTGTAGCCAAAGTGATAGGCAATATGGTTTGTACACATAAAAATGACAATTTAAGAGGTTTAAAGCTTCTGATTGTTCAACCAGTTGATGACCAGTTGAAGGATAAAGGCAAACCACTTGTGGCTATAGATACCATTGGACAGTCAGGAGAAGGAGATCTCGTATACCTTGCAAAAAGCAGAGAGTCATCCTTACCGCTTAACAAAGATTTAGTCCCATCAGATGCGGGGATATTAGGAATAATAGATTACTATAATGTGACCAAACGAATGGAGGAAATATAAATGAGCAACGCATTAGGAATGATCGAAACTAAAGGTTTAGTAGGGGCAATTGAAGCAGCAGACGCGATGACAAAAGCAGCAAACGTTACATTACTTGGAAAAGTGAATGTTGGCGGCGGTTTAGTTTGTGTTATGGTACGCGGTGATGTTGGTGCGGTTAAAGCAGCTACTGAAGCAGGTGCTGATGCAGCACAACGTGTTGGTGAGTTCTTATCTGTCCATGTTATTCCAAGACCACACTCAGATATCGAAAAAATTCTTCCAGTAGTAAAATAATGAAACTAGCAAAGGTCGTTGGGAATGTCGTATCAACGATAAAGACACCCAGCCATCAAAGCAAAAAACTAATGGTTGTCATCCCGGTTGATGCGTCAGGAAAAGAAATCGGCGAACCGATCATTGCGTTTGATCGTTTCCATGCCGGGGTTGGCGATTATGTGCTTTTACTTGAGGAAGGTGGTTCAGCACGTGACATATTAGAAGATCCAAAAGGTTCTTTTGACGCCGTCATTGCTGGAATTGTTGATCGATTAGAATAACGTGAGGTGAACAGCATGCAAATTGAAGCATTAGTTGAACAAATTACCAATCAAATTATGCAGCAATTAACGAATAAACAGGAGTTGAAGGAAGTTAAGCCAGCTGCTTCTGGAAACGTAACTTATAAAGAGGGTTCAGCATCAAACATTATCACTGGTCCGTCTGTCGCTCGTATGATTGACCATACTTTATTAAAGCCAGAAGCATCAAAGGAACAGATTGTTAAGCTTTGTGAAGAAGCAAGTGAACATAAGTTTGCTACCGTATGCGTAAATCCATATTGGGTTTCTACCGCAGCAAAGGAACTTAAAGGTTCTGGCGTAGGTATTACTACAGTGGTCGGTTTCCCATTAGGGGCAACCAGCACGTTTGTTAAAATCGCTGAAACTCGTGATGCGATTGCAAACGGCGCGACTGAAATTGATATGGTGATCAACGTGGGTGCCCTTAAATCTGGTGACTTTGAAACGGTCAAAAAGGATATTGAAGGTGTTGTTTTAGCTGCAAAGGGTCATGCACCTGTTAAAGTAATTATTGAAACAGGACTGCTTGAAATTGAAGAAAAGAAAAAGGCTTGTATTTTAGCAAAAATGGCTGGAGCTGACTTTGTTAAAACGTCAACCGGTTTTGGACCAGGATGTGCGACGGCTGAAGACATCAAGTTAATGCGCGAAGCCGTGGGTCCAGATATGGGTGTCAAAGCTTCTGCATGTGTAAGAGACCTAGATACTGCTAGAAAACTTATTCAAGCGGGTGCGACAAGAATTGGTGCAAGCTCAAGTATTGCGATAATTACTGGCGGGCAAGGTACGGGATATTAATTCTAATATTCTATGGAAAAATTGAGTTTTTCATATAGGGTTTACTGCTATATGAAAAACTCAAATTTTTTTTATCTCCCATTATAAAAGTATTGAAAATATTAAAATATTTTACTATAATGATAGTAACGAATTGTAATCGCTTACATAATTAAGGGGTGTTTTGAATGAACAATATTGGACATCAATTAAAGAAAATTAGATTAAATCGTGAAATTGAAATAGATAAACTTGCCTCGTTATCTGGTTTAAATGCAGAGACCATCGCTGCCATTGAAGAAGGCGATCTTGACGTTCAGGTTTCTATTTTAGCAAAGATTTCCAACGCATTGAATTGCTCCTTCTCAATTGGGGACGTATCTATTTAATATTTATTGGAATAACAAAAAGTAACGTGTTATAGTAATTCCATTAGCAGAAGTTCAATCTTAATAAGGTTGAACTTTTTTTAGTTAAAGGAAGAGATATATGCTTAGCACAACAACCTATATCAAAGAATGGCAGCAGGCTCTGCAAAATGAAGTAAGCTATTTAAAAAAATACGGCAGTAATAAAATTCTTGTTTCCAATGGAAGACTCCTTTTCAGTGAAGGGTCGTTTAACTATTATTTTGATGCCGCTGAGAATTTGCGGATCCCGGTCGGTTCCTCGATTAGACTAGAATGGGGAAGTATGAAAAATTCAGGTCGTGTCCTATCCTCTGAGGGGAAAGGAATCATGCTGGCTTTAGAGCAATCATTCGGTGATTTAATTGATGAGGCCCATCTTTTCCATGATCCATGGGAATTACTCGAGCAGCTCATCCAACGACTGGATGAAATCAAAAAAAATAAGCTGAAACGCATGCGAGTGAAAAAATTGATGGATCCATCGATGCCAGCCAAGCATCCTCAGGAAAAAATAAAAAGTAATGTTCACGAGGTTCTATTACGTTCAAAATACAATCCTGTAACCTTTGTCTGGGGCCCGCCTGGGACTGGTAAAACCTATACACTTGCACGGGTTGCCGCTAATAAATATTTCCAGGAAAAGCGAGTGCTCATTTTATCACATAGCAATCAAGCGGTTGATGTCCTGATTAGTGAAGTTTCGAATTTTATTATCAAGAAAAATCGATTCAAAGAGGGTGATGTCCTTCGCTACGGTTCACAAAGCGGAGAGCAGCTTTCCAATCAAGAGATGGTTACGACTAGTCAGTTGATTCAGAAACAAGATCCACAGCTTGCAGAGGACAAGGAAATATTAATCAAAGAAAGACAAAAATTAAAGCAAGATATAGCTCGTTCTTTTAGTAAGAGAGATACTGAATCATTGCTCGAGCTGGAGACAAAGATTGCCAAGGTACTTGAAAAGATTCGTCAAAAAGAAATTCAGTTTGTAAAGGATGCATTTGTTATTGGGACAACGCTAGCAAAGGCCGCAAGTGACCCAGCGATTTATGAAAAGGAATTCGACCTGGTCATTTTGGATGAAGTAAGTATGGCCTATGTCCCCCAATCCGCGTTTGCTGCATCAATTGGAAAACGGGTAATCATTTGCGGAGATTTTAAGCAGCTGCCGTCGATTGCTTCATCAAGGGATGCATTAGTGACTAAATGGCTAAAGGAAGATATTTTTCACCGCGCTGGTGTGGTCGAGTGGGTTAAGGAAGGAAAATTACATCCCCATTTATTTTTGCTAAGAGAACAACGCAGAATGCACCCGGACATATCGTCTTTTACGAATCAATACATCTATCATTCGCTTGTTGGCGATCATGAAAGTGTCCGGAAAGCCAGAAATGCCATTGTTGAACAGGCTCCATTTGCTGGACAAGCATCAATTCTAATAGATACTAGCTTTACTGGAGCTCATTGTATAACCGAAAGAACTTCAAATTCAAGATTGAATCCTTGGCAGCTGCTTTTATCCTTTCAATTAATACACGAGTCCTATTTGGCGGGGTCAACATCAATCGGCTATGTAACACCCTACCGAGCACAAGCCAATTTAATGGATTTTTTATTAGAAGATTTATATGAAAAGGAACGCCAAACAGCTGATATCATCTCAGCGACTGTTCACCGATTTCAAGGCAGTGAGCGGGATGTGATGATCTTTGATACCGTTGATAGCGAACCGCAGGAACGAGTTGGGATGCTGTTAATTGGAGCGGACAGTGAACGATTGATTAATGTAGCAATTACAAGAACGAAGGGGAAGTTCCTACATGTAAGCAATAATGCATTTATTCGCAAGCATGTCTATAAGGGGAAAACGCTTAGACAGCTTGTAGAGCATCAAGAAAGACAACATCAAACGGTGAGGACGAACGAAATTGGCACCTGGATCAAAAATCAGCACCACAGTTTACAATGGATGCATGCTAGAAGGCTTGAAAAAGTATTCCATGACATCGAATTTGCCAAAAAATCTGTAGTGATCTCATTACCAGTCCGTACCATTTTGTCAGCGGAATGGAAGTCGAAACTGAAAAATAGGAAAAATCATGTTCAATTAATCATTTTTTCAGATGATGACTGGGATGAGTTACAACCAAATCGTTTATTTAAGGAAAGGGTGCCATTTCCTTTTCTTGTGATTGACAAGCAGATATTTTGGCTCGGGGTACCAATAGAGGGGGGAAATGCGGTGGAGCCTCCTTTCATTGCGGCACGGCTGGAATCGGAGAAGGTATCAGAATACTTTTTATCTCAGTTCCGAGAACAAGAATAAAGAGAAAAAGCATCAAAATCGATGCTTTTTTCTTTGTTTATAAATTGCTATCGATATCTCCGGAATCCGCGATATTCTTCACTTTCACTGCTGCTTTCATCTGGTTCATTGTTGCTCTCGTCACTGCTCCCAATGGTGTTAAAACGGTCACTGCTTTCAACGGTGTTATCATCACTTTCATTGTTATTTTCATCCTCAGTTGTTTCATTAGTAATTTCAGCTATAGTTTCTGCGTCTATTGAACTATTTGTTTGGATATTCTCCACTGACACGACAGCTGTAGTCACATTGGAAGCGGCTTCTACTGCATTGCTGCTCTCCTCTTCTTCCTCTACGGCAGCTCCTAGTCTATTGCGTTTAATTTTTCCAAGTGCCTCCATCCTAAGGTTTGCTATCCCAAGGATTTCATCTAATAAAGACGCGAATCTAATGAAATCCACATCGTTTTCCCCACTATTTTGAATTACATCAATAAAGTCATTTTCAAACATCTGATATTCTCTTTCGTATTGATCAGGATCCATATCTCTAAAGTTCACCCCGTTAATCCGAATAAACTCAAAGATAAATTTTGTAATGACTAGGTTTGTTGCATCTAATCCAGGAGTACCACCCAGAAAATTGTTCACATCACGAAGTGTTCTATAGTAACTAATAAAATTTGAATTTGCTTCTAAAAATTCCAGTTTACTCAAATTTGTTTTCTCCCTTCATTTTTAATCCTTTTGTATTAAAGATATGCAGGGAACCTGCTTCTAGAAGGAGATTATGATTGAGTAACACGTTCGTTAAATTCAGGTGTTACTTTTGTCACCGCAGGTGTCTGCTGAACGGAATTTTTAACTTTAAAGGTTAAGGCTAAACCTACAAGCAGGCATATAGTGCAAAATAGAAAAGCGCTTGTAAATCCACCCCAATCCTCGATTAACCAGCCAGCAATAGTTGGACCGATAAACTGTCCAACAGCAAAATAAAAGGTAACGTAACTAAATGCCACTGGCATGTCGGCAGGCTTGACATGGTCCATACTTGAGGCTTGGGTTAAGGTAAATAATCCAGTTGATGTGCAGCTTAAAATAACGGTATGAATAGTAAATCCAATCAGGGTTGGAAATAGAACGGGAAGGAGCATCGAGAATGCTGTCAACCCCATCGTCAGAATTAATGATGTTCTCCGGCCTATTTTATCGGAAATAACTCCCCAGATGGGCCCGCTAAATATCGATAAAATTCCGTTTAAAGCCATTAATTGACCGGCATATTTCACACTTATTCCTGATTCAATCATGTAACTCATGACAAAAATCATTTGAACTATGTAGGTAATTCCGATAATCCCATAAATAAGCCCGACATTAATCACTTTTGGATTTTTATAAATTTCTTTTGCGGATGATTGCTGTCTATTCTGTTTACCTGGATTTTCAGCAGGTGGATTTTTAATGAAAAAGAGCGTTAGAACCACTACTAGTAGTCCGATGACTGAGAATATTCCCCACGCGATTCTCCAGCCGATTTCCTCATTTATCCTGCTAAGGTAGGGGACAAGGATGCCAGCCAGAAGAATACCAATTCCAGCCCCACTTGTGGTAAGGCCGATGACAAATCCCTTTCGGTGCGGAAACCAGGCAACAAGCAACGAGATAAAAGGGGTATAGGTAAAGGAAGTCCCAATCCCTAATAAGAGCATAAAAATAAAAGTTTCTGGATATGAAAAAGAAAAGGATAGACCCGCAAGTCCAAGGGTTACAAGGGAAATTCCAAGTAAAACGGTCCTTTTACTGCCCCATTTGGATGCGAGAATTCCTGCAAAAATGATGGTACTCAAATAGCCTAATGAGGTGGTTGTCCCGAGATATCCTGCTTGTTTATAGGTGATATGAAGTCCCTCTCTCATAAACGGAAGGATAACCCCATACGAAAGTCTGGCAAATGCCAATACCACTATGGTTGTCAACATTCCAATTATGGCATAACTCCATAATTTTTTATTGGATTCCATGAATGTCTCTCCTTTTTTATGATCACATTTCTATATCATCTTATTCCTTTCGGGTTACGAAAATTCTTTCAAGTCTGAAACTTAAATGAATAAGTGCTTTTAAATATGGGGAAAATTTTTATGTTTGAACGAATTCATTAGAGTAAGGAGAACTTCGCGATGACAAATGTGAAATTAGCCGTTATTTATTACAGCATGGGCGGAACAAATCATCAATTATCAAGATGGGCTGAAGAAGGGGCCAAGGAAGCCGGTGCAGAAGTGAAGGTGTTGAAGGTTCCTGAATTAGCACCTCAATCAGCAATAGAAGGAAATCCCGTCTGGAAAGCACATGTTGAAGCGACCGCAAACGTGCCGGAAGTAAAATTAGAAGATTTGGAGTGGGCTGACGCCATCATTTTCAGTGTGCCAACTCGTTTTGGAAATATGCCATCACAAATGAAGCAGTTCTTAGATACAACGGGTGGACTTTGGTTTAATGGGAAACTGGTAAACAAAGTTGTCAGTGCGATGTCGTCTGCACAAAATTCTCATGGTGGTCAAGAGGCGATGATTTTATCACTATATACAACCATGTATCACTGGGGAGCAATCGTTGCTGCACCTGGATATACGGACCCGGTAACATTTGGAGCGGGAGGCAATCCATACGGAACGAGTGTCACCGTTGATCAAAGTGGTAAAATGGTTGAAGATGTACAAGCCGCCGTTAAGCATCAGGCAAAACGGACTGTAACAGTGGCTGAATGGGTCAAAAAAGCAAATCAGTAATTTTTAATTGAGCTGACTGGGATTTACCAGTTAGTTCTTTTTATTTTATACTAAATTTTCGAAAAATTCTATTGACATTTTGGCTATTTCTAAGGATAATCAAAGAAAATTAAAATGGAAAATGGTAAGGGACTAGTAAATCTTTGGAATGTGAAAGAGAGTGAAACCCACCGGCTGAAAGGTTTCTCACGGAAAGAGGATTGAACCTGCCCTGGTATAACTGCTTATGGAAACATGGGCCGTGACCCGCGTTATGGGTTTAAAGTGGATGCCAGCTTGAGGTTCGGCATCAATGAAGGTGGTACCGCGGAAACGACTTTTCCGTCCTTTAATTAGGACTGGAGAGTCGTTTTTTTATTTTTTAAAAAAGAAGGTATTAAATATGAAAAAACAACTAGTAGTGGTGAAGATTGGCAGCAGCTCGTTAACAAATGCCTCCGGAGCTATATCAAAGGAAAAAATGCGTGATCATGTGGAGGCTCTTGCCCTTTTAAAAAAACAAGGCCATGATGTGATTCTTATATCTTCTGGAGCCGTTGCCGCTGGATTTGGCTCACTTGGGTATACGGCACGACCAAAAACAACGGCTGGGAAGCAGGCCGCTGCTGCAGTAGGGCAAGCACTGTTAATGCAAAATTATATTCAACTATTTAATGAGTTTACGATTGTACCAGGGCAAATTTTACTAACCCGTGAGGACTTTTATAGCCAAATTAGGTTTAATAATCTTTTTAATACCATCCAGCAGCTACTTCAAAGAGGTGTAATTCCGATCATAAATGAGAATGACTCCGTATCGATAGAAGAACTGACCTTCGGAGACAATGATATGCTGTCGGCACTCGTTAGTGGGTTTTTACATGCAAATGCTCTCATTATATTAACGGATGTCAATGGACTGTATGATGGAAATCCCAAAGTTTCCAAGGATGCAAAAAAATATCATTTTATCCCGGAAGTATCAGAGACTCTTATGGGATTCGCTGGAGAAAGCGGTTCGTCAGTAGGTACTGGTGGAATGAAATCAAAACTGCTTGCTGCGAAAAAAGCATTATCGCTCGGTGTCAGTGTCTTTGTAGGAACTGGTGCAGGGAAAGAAAAATTGATTGACATCCTTTCTGGTAAAGGTGACGGTACATATATCGGCGGCCCTTTCCAAACACAAATGCAAATGAGGAAACAATGGATTGCCTACCACTCGCAGGTAGGTGGGGTAATCGAAATTGATGAAGGGGCTGAGCAGGCGATTGTACAAAGAGGAAAAAGCTTACTACCCGTTGGAGTAACAAATGTCACCGGTGAATTTAACGCTCTTGATGTGGTAGAGGTACGTAACCCAAAAGGAAAAATCGTCGGAAAAGGGCAAGTTTATTATTCCTCTCAGGATCTACTAAAGGTAAAGGGATTACCAAGTGAACAATCTAAGGTTTTTTCCATAAATCAACGGGCAGAAGTGATTCATCGCGATAATTGGGTCATGCTGCCAAAGGAGTGAAAGGTTCAATGAGTGAGTTAATAGAAAAAGCGAAAATATTGAAGAAGGCTTCGAAAAGTTTAGGGATGCTTACAGCTGAGGAAAAAAATCAAGCTTTAGCAAGAATGGCTGATCAAATTATGATTGAAAAAGAACGAATTATCAAGGAAAACCAAAAGGATATTTCAGCTGGTAAAGAAAATGGTATTTCTGTTTCACTTTTGGATCGTTTGCTTCTAACAAATGAGCGAATTGACCAGATAGTAGAAGGTATCTATCAGGTAATTAAACTAGATGATCCAATCGGTGAGATTATTGAGGCTTGGGAGAGACCGAACGGCTTGCACATTCAAACTGTAAGAGTACCGTTAGGTGTTATCGGAATGGTATACGAGGCCCGTCCGAATGTGACAGTGGATGCCGCGGCTCTTTGTTTAAAAGCTGGGAATGCTGTTTTGTTACGTGGGAGTTCTTCTGCTATTCATTCGAATAAGGTACTTGTTCAAGTGATGCAGGATGCCCTTGCCGAAACGGCGATGCCCAAAGCAGCCGTTCAGCTATTAGAAGATACAAGCCGGGAGACTGCCTCACAAATGTTTAAGCTCAATCAATATTTAGATGTCCTCATTCCACGCGGTGGTGCAGGGTTAATTCAATCTGTTATCCAGAATGCAACGGTTCCTGTGTTAGAAACGGGTGTTGGCAACTGTCATGTTTTTATAGATGAATCAGCACAAGAAAAAATGGCAACTGAAATTACATTAAACGCGAAATTACATCGGCCATCTGTTTGTAATGCAGCGGAAACGCTTCTCATTCATAAAAAGTGGTCGTATATTTCAGAATTAATAAATGTTCTGCGTGAAAAAGGAGTCGAGCTGCGTGGTGATAAAGAATTATTATCCATATATTCGTTTGTCAACCAGGCAACCGAAGACGATTGGAAAATAGAATTCTTAGGACCAGTCCTAGCTGTAAAACTAGTTAGTAATGTGAATGAAGCAATTGACCACATAGATCAGTATGGTACAAAGCATTCAGAAGCTATAATCAGTGAAAATCAGCAAAATGTCCGCTTATTTTTCCAGGCGGTAGATGCAGCAGTGTTGTATCATAATGCCTCTACCAGGTTTACCGATGGGGAGCAGTTCGGATATGGGGCTGAGATAGGGATTAGTACACAAAAGCTTCATGCACGGGGTCCAATGGGACTTAAGGCAATCACAACAACCAAGGCGATTGTGCAGGGCAATGGGCAAATTAGAATATAAAAAAGGAAGTAAGGACTTAAAATTAGTCCTTACTTGTTTTTTTTCTAATTGAATGAAAGGGACATTGGGCTAAAGATGTATCATCATCATGCAAGAAATATTGCTTCCACTCATAGTTATCCTTATTTCCATACGTATTTAAATTAGGGTGAATGTCTATAGAGTCATATTCTGATAGGCGTTTGCGAATGGATGCTTTGATTTTGGCAGCATTTGAAGCAGTTGAGGAAAACTCTTCTAGAACAAATCGAGGGGTAATAGCTAGCATGAAGTATGGGAAATGTCGGCTTACTCTTTGTTTATGTGCTGGTGTCGCACAATACATAAAATATTGCTCACCATGAAAGCAGAATTCCCATAAAGAATCATGAGGATCAACTGGTATATGGTTTGGCCATTCTATTTGATCGAATTCATGTAAAAGATTAAGCTGTTCCCAAAAAAACTGCTCAAATTTTTCTACTGAGGTATTCTCATGTAAATCCGAACTTGGTTCATAAAATACAATAAGCGAAGTAAAGGATCCAATTTCTCGAAAGGTCTTTGAATAGTCTTCCAGTAGTTGGGCTAATTGTTTTGAGGATGCATTTTTATTTGGAATGCTGACAAAACCATATCGAAAACGATGGAGTTGATATCCTTGTGTGGCTGGAATACATGGAAAGGGTTTGTTTTTATCCAGCATTTTTGCTTCGAATTTTTCAAATGCATCCTTTTGCCAATTTTCCTGTGCCATCCCCAGCAGTGATTCCTTTGTAAAGATATGCATGTAATACCCACCTTTCATTCACAAGATATGCACAATTAAAAATGAGGGTGAGTATTCCAGTTGTTACCCATTACCAGCAATTCTGTTATAATAAAAAAACAAACGTATATTCCCTTTATAAGATGGTGATTTCGTGGCAAATGATATTCAAATTTCTGTTAGAACTTTAGTGGAGTATGTATTTCGTAGTGGGAGTATCGATACACGTTTTCGGTCGCAATCGACGCTTACAGATGGGACAAGGATACATCAAAAAATCCAAAAAACCTATCATGAGGGGGATCAAAAGGAAGTCTACCTCAGTGTTGAAATACCATTTGAAGGAATTTCCTTCCTTATTGATGGCCGATGTGACGGGCTTTTGTTTAAAAATGGGGAAGTGACGATAGATGAAATCAAATCGTTCTCCCAGCCATTGGAACAAATTGATGGTGATGGCTACCCTGTTCACTGGGCTCAAGCGAAAATGTATGCCTATATATATGCGAAAGACCACCAATTATCTGAAATCAATGTACAGCTAACCTATGTTCAGGTTGAATCAGAAGAGAAACAGTTTTATCTAAATAAGTTTACTTTAGTAGAGTTAGAAGACTTTGTATTAGAAGTAGTTAGGGGGTATGCCCCTTTTGCAAAGCTGCAACTGAAGCATCGTACGGATCGAAACAAGAGCTGCAGAGAGTTGAATTTCCCCTTTCCTTCTTATCGTGGAGGTCAGCGCAAATTGGCAGGCGCTGTTTATAAGACGATTTCGGAGGAGAAAAACTTATTTGTAAAAGCGCCTACAGGAATCGGGAAGACAATTTCTACTCTCTTTCCAACAGTAAAAGCCATCGGAGAAGGCTTATTAAACCGCATTTTCTATCTTACCGCAAAAACCATCACCCGAACTACAGCCGAAGAGGCATTCGCCCGTATGCGTACTAACGGTCTATGCATAAACACGGTCACCATCACAGCTAAAGATAAGGTTTGTTTTAAAGAGGAAACAAAGTGTCAAAAGGATTACTGTGAGTTTGCAGATGGGTATTATGACAGGATCAATAGGGCCATTCTCGATATATTAGAGAATGAAAACATTATGACTCGCGATGTAATTGAAACCTATGCTCGAAAGCACAAGGTCTGTCCATTTGAATTTTCTCTTGACCTCGCCTATGCCGTTGATGCCATAATTTGTGATTACAATTATATTTTTGATCCCCGAGTTTCGTTAAAGCGATTATTGGAGGATCAGAAAAAGTCGACCGCTGTACTTATTGATGAGTCCCATAATCTAGTCGATCGTGGACGGGAAATGTTTTCCGCCACTATTAACAAAGAAATATTTCTTCAATTGAAAAAAGACTATAAAGGGATCAATCAAGCCATTTATGATGCTGCGAACAATTTGAATTCCTGGTTTATTTCCTTAAAAAAAGAATATGCATCTCAGAATGAATTTGTTGTAAAAGAAATGGACGAAACTTTAAAGCTACAACTTATACACTTCTTAGAAGTTGCGGAACAATTATTAAAATCAGGGGACTCAAGCCATTTATTGGATTCCTATTTCGTGGTCAATCATTTTTTAAAAATCTTAGAGTTACTTGATGAGCATTATGTAATATATGGTGAGAAATTTAAAAATGATTTAACCTTCAAGCTTTTTTGTATTGATCCTTCAAAAAATCTTAAGCAAATGGGGAAAGGATTCCGGTCAAAGATTTACTTTTCAGCAACGTTATCTCCACTGCCCTATTACCTAGATATCCTTGGGGGACAAGAGGGAGATTATGCCTTTTCAATTCCTTCTCCTTTTTCAAAGGAGCAAGTGGACGTTTTGATAAAGCCAGTGTCAACACGCTACCGGGATCGTGAGCGAACCAGGGAACCTATTGTGAAAATGCTGCAAACAATCGTAAAAAAACGGCCAGGCAATTATTTGATTTTTTTCCCGTCTTATCACTATTTACTTTCGGTATTTGAACAGTTCAAACTAGGAGATGAAGTGACAGAGACCATTATCCAAGCATCCGGGATGAGTGAAGTTGAAAGAGAAGAATTTTTAGCCGCATTTAAACCGAATCAAAAGGAAACATTACTGGGTTTTGCTGTTCTTGGAGGGATTTTTTCTGAAGGAGTCGATTTAATTGGCGACCGCTTAAATGGTGTTGTAGTGGTAGGTGTGGGCTTACCTCAATTATGTTTTGAGCGAAATCTAATGAAAGACCATTTTGATAAGCAAGGTAAAAATGGATATGACTATGCTTATGTATTTCCTGGGATGAACAAGGTGTTACAGGCTGGAGGAAGATTGATTCGCTCTGATGACGACCACGGTACCATTGTTCTTGCCGATGATCGCTTTTTACAACCTCATTATCATAATCTACTTCCGCAGGAATGGCGGGAGTACACAATTATTTAAGGTGCGATTTGCATTCATTTGCAGCGTGCTTTTTTTTTTTGCTTGGACAAGGATCCCATTTTTTAAATTAATTCTAAATTATTTTTGTAAATAAGGTGACAAAATCGGAAACTTTATCATATAATTAACAAAAAGTTGCACTAGGTAAAAACTTTGAAGGAGGGGAAAGAGAGATGGATAAACCTAAAACAATGAAATTAGTGAATGGTGAAAAAGGAAATATTATAAAAATTACTTCTTTAAATCTGGACGGTGTGATGAGAAGAAGATTATTAGATTTAGGCTTTGTAACTGGCGCATTGGTTGAGGTCGTACGTAAAAGCCCCTTAGGAGACCCAATTGCGTTTCGCGTCAGCCAAACTACGATTGCACTTAGGGAAGAGGAAAGTTCAAAAATAGAAGGGGAGCTGGTATCTGATGGGAAATGAATATCGAATTGCCTTAGCGGGGAATCCCAATACAGGTAAAAGCACGTTGTTCAATGCCTTAACGGGACTTAGACAGCATACCGGCAACTGGGCCGGCAAAACGGTTTCGCTTGCACAGGGGAATGTGCAGTTTAAGGATAAAACGTTCCAACTTATAGATCTCCCTGGCACCTATTCACTTTTTTCTAATTCAACAGATGAAGAGGTTGCTAGAAATTATATTGTTTTTGAAAAACCCGATGTAACGCTTGTCGTACTGGATGCGACATCGTTAGAACGTAATTTGAATCTCGCTTTACAAGTTTTGGAGATGACAAAAAACGTTGTCATTGCGATTAACCTAATTGATGTTGCTGAACAACAAGGAATTCAGATTAATGAACGGCTGCTGACAAATCGATTAGGGGTTCCAGTCGTCAAGATTTCTGCGAGGAACAAAAAAGGATTTCCAATGCTTTTAGATACGATCGACCGCATCGTAACGGGAGCCATTGAATGTAACCCAGTAAGAATGACTTACTCCGAGGAAATTGAAGAACAAATCAAGAAAATTGAACCGAAGGTAAGTGCGATTGTTGGCAATCAATTATCTTCCCGCTGGGTATCATTAAGATTGCTGGATGGTGACGAAACCTTATTGAATGAAATAAATCAGAGATTGTCAGGGAGGCAGGTAGAGTATGAGTATTCAACACATATTTGCTGAAGCCCAGGAACTGACGACGCCAAAGCTGAGAGATGATATTGTTCAGCAGCTTTATGATCGCAGCCATAAATTATGCCAAGAAGGCATTTCATATACGAAATCGGAAAGAGATACACGGACAGAAAAACTGGATGCCATTTTTACTTCACCTATTTTTGGTTTTCCGATCATGATTGCCATGCTAGGTTTATTGTTTTATATAACTATTGCGGGTGCCAATGTCCCTTCCTCCATGATTGCGGAGTTATTTGGATACCTTGAGGGTTATATAACGCAGTTTTTTAACTTTATTCATGCTCCAAATTGGCTCCACGGCATTCTGGTTCTCGGATTATATCGGGGTACAACATGGGTCATAAGCGTGATGCTGCCTCCGATGGCGATCTTTTTTCCAACCTTTGCGTTATTAGAGAACTATGGATACCTGCCACGGGTAGCCTTTAATATGGATCGTCTCTTTAAAAGAGTTGGGGCACATGGGAAGCAATCCTTAACGATGGCGATGGGCTTTGGCTGTAACGCAGCGGCGGTTATTTCAACGAGGATTATCGAATCACCTCGTGAAAGAATGCTTGCCATTTTGACGAATAATTTTGTACCATGTAATGGCAGATGGGGAACATTAATTGTGTTGTCATCGTTATTTATGGCTGCTGGTTTTACGGGGGGAATGGCATCACTTGTTACTACAGGTGTCATTGTTGGAATCGTTATGTTTGGTATCATCGTTACCTTTTTCGTATCGTGGATATTATCGAAAACCGCTCTCAAAGGGGTTCCAACTCATTATACGTTAGAACTTCCACCTTATAGGAAACCAAAGATCTTTGATACTGTGATTCGTTCATCTTTAACAAAATCATGGTCAGTCCTAGTGCGTGCAGTTAAGGTAGCGGCACCTGCAGCCATTTTAACGTGGGTGTTTGCCAATATATATGTTGGTGATACGAGTATCCTGATGTATGCTGTTAATTTCTTGGATCCATTTGGAAAAATGCTTGGCCTTGATGGGTATATTTTGATGGCGTTTATTTTGGGTCTGCCTGCAAATGAGATAGTGTTGCCAATCCTTTTAATGGGGTATTTATCAACTGGATCTTTAACTGAAGTTGATAACTTGGTAGATTTAAAGAAAATTTTTCTAGAGCATGGCTGGACGTGGTTGACTGCATTAAACATGATGTTATTTTCATTGCTGCATTATCCTTGCGGTACGACTTTGCTTAATATTTATAAAGAAACAAAGAGTAAGAAATGGACTTTCTTAGCATTTCTTATCCCAACAGTTATTGCCATTCTTGTCCCACTATTCATAACGCAAACGGTGAGATTTTTTGGATGGGTATAAATTTTGAAGACATCACTTTATAAAAAGTGGTGTCTTTGTTTAGACTTTGTAACATGTCTGGTGATTGGCGCTCCAGTTTCTCCCCGCGGAAAGCGAGTGCCCGGAGCGGAAATCAACAGGCCCAGCTGCAGGGGAAATCTTTAAATTTGATATTTAGATTCTGACATCACTTTAATAAAGTGGTGTCTTTTTTTGATTATTAGAAGTATAAACGAATAGGTCATTGATAAATGAAGAAACCTATAAATACCTATTATGTGGAGGATAAGGATGTCAGAGGATACTTTAACAGATACCATTCATTCAGATTTTCTATTGAATATTCAAACGTTAAAAAATACCTTTTCAAATATCCATGATTTTAAGACAAGAGTTTTCGAGATAAAGGGTCGAAAGATTGGGATTGCGTATATTGACTCGATTACGAATAAGGATATCGTTAATGGCAGAATTGTAAATGAAATTAAAAAGTTAGATGTTCCTGACTCCCTCCTTGAATTACCTATAGCTGACATTCATGCAACAGATGATTTTAAGAAAATATTTTCTGGAATTATGTCTGGGAAGGTCGCAATTATTGAAGGAAACTCGATGATCGCTTACCTGCTGGATACCGGATTGTTTGAATCTCGTTCTATGAGGGAACCTGATTCAGAAAAAATCGTTGGCGGTTCACATGACGGCTTTGTTGAAAGTTTAAATAAAAATATTAACATTCTAAGAAATCGGATTAGAACACCAAATTTAAAGAGTGAGTTATTAAGCGTAGGAGGAGAGGAGATAACCACAAATATTTCTATCCTTTATCTCGAAAATATCGCAAATCCTGAAGTAATTAATATAGTAAAAAACCGCATTTCTCTCATTAAACTGGAGAATAGTCTCACACCAGGAAAATTGGAAGAGTTTATTGAGGATAGCTCATACTCCCCATTTCCACAAATTTTAGAAACAGAAAGGCCTGACCGTGTTGCTGCAAACTTGATGGATGGGCGTATAGCGGTATTGGTGGAGGGAAGTGCAACTGCATCCATTATGCCTGTCACATTTTTTTCCTTTTATCAATCCCCGGATGATTATAATTCTAGATTTATTTTAGGGTCGTTTTTGCGAATAATCAGACTGGTAGGTTTTTTTATAAGCATTAGTTTACCGGCGATCTATATTGCTATTGTTTCTTTTCATTATGAGATACTTCCCTATGAATTAGTCACAAATATTAAATCGAGCTTAGAATATGTACCCTATCCGCCGGTTATAGAAGCCTTGATTATGCAGCTTACCCTGGAATTATTAAAAGAAGCAGCCATCCGCTTGCCTACATCCATGGCTCAAACAGTAGCTATAGTAGGTGGTTTAGTAATAGGTACTGCCATTGTGGAAGCCAATCTTGTTTCGAATACTATGATCATAGTCATTGCTATTACGGCAATTTCTTCCTTTACTGTGCCTATTTATGAGATGAGTTCATCGATTCGGTTATTAAGTTTTCCCATGATTTTTGCTGCATCGCTGTTAGGGTTAGTAGGAATTGTTGTAGGATTTATACTTTTAATGATACACCTAGTAAAATTAGAATCATTCGGTGCTCCATATTTTGCACCATTTGGTCCCATTCGTATGTCCGATTTAAAAGACTCGTTAATAAGAGTACCATACTGGAAAATGAAGACCCGTCCAAGTACAGCAAAACCAATTAATCAAAAACAATCCACTGGGAAAAAGGGGTGGGCTGAGGATGGAGAATAAGAAGGAGGGAATTTCCTCTTTTCAAATGTTCTTCTTCATTGTATTGTCGACAATCGGAGAAGGAATTTTATCATTTCCGAATTTGGTTTACAAAGATGCCCGGCAAGCCTCGTGGATATCCATTTTGATAACGGGCTTTGCCGCTTTTTTTCTGGTATTGACCTATTGTTATTTGCATCGTCGATTCCCAAGGAAAACCATTTATGAAATTTGTATGGTTATGTTCGGAAAATGGTTAGGAAGGTTAATCATCGTGGGTTACCTTATCTATTTTTTCCTTATATGCATGAATATTAATCGAATATACATGGAGACCATCAGAAATTGGATTCTAACCTCTACACCTCGATCAGTGATTTTATTTCTTATGTTTATGCTTGGGATTTATTTGGGTAAAGAAAACATAAGAATGATAACACGCTTTTTTCAGCTTAGTTTTTGGATTATTATCTTTCTCATGTTCATGAATCTAGGGTCATTGCCTTATCTACATTGGAAGTATTTATTTCCGGTTAATGAAGTTAGTTTTGCCAATATTTTAAGAGGCAGTAGGAGCAGTGTTCCTTCTTTTTTAGGGTTTGATAGCTTATTAATTATTTTGCCTTTTGTAGAAGGTAAATTAAAAAGTAAGGTAAAGTCCTCTATATTTTCGATTATGTTTATAACATTCACTTATTTATATGTGGTCTTAACCTGTATTTTATTTTTTAGTTCAAAAGAATTGATTTTAATTCCACAGCCGATTTTATATTTATTTAAATCGGTCACGATCTTTGGGGTCATAGAGAGACTGGATATTATCATTGTTTCGTTATGGATTGTCATGATGATGAACAGTTATATTTCCTATATTTATTTAACAAATATCGGATTTTGTACGCTATTTCATATAAAAAAACAAATCATTCCAACGATCATCATTACAGTTCTTGTTTATTTTCTTGTTCTATTTATTCCAGTATCAAGAGAATCCATTATTACTCAGTTTAAACTGATATCCATTTTAAGTTCTATTTTTTCAGTAGGAATACCGTTATTGGCTATCATTTCGTCCTTCCTTTTCCATCGGAAAGACATGAATGAAGGGGAACCTCAATGATGATAGGAAAAGGTTTTTTAATAATGGTGGTTTTGCTTTTCCTGACAGGATGCTGGGATGAAAAACTTTTAAAAGATAGCTCGCTAGTCTTGAGTATTGGCATCGATTCAACGAAAAACAACAAAATAAAAGCTACAACAGCAATCCGAACAAGCAAAATCATTTCAGGCGGTCAAAGTGAGTCGATTAACTACATAGTTGAAGAAATAGGAAATACCATTAGGGAAACCAGATTAGAAGTCGATAAACAAATCCCGGGTGTTTATGAACCAAATAAATTACGAATTATA
This sequence comes from Neobacillus pocheonensis, assembly GCF_050477905.1. Taxonomy (NCBI): domain Bacteria; kingdom Bacillati; phylum Bacillota; class Bacilli; order Caryophanales; family Bacillaceae; genus Neobacillus; species Neobacillus pocheonensis. The sequence goes on from NZ_JBCNAD010000008.1 coordinate 243,927, forward strand.
TTGATTGGGGACAAAATTGCAAGCAAGGACCTTTATCCTTACTTTGATGTCTTTTTTCGTGATCCTAGAAGTTCACTTGCTGCAAAAGTTGCCGTCGTGAAAGGGGAAGCTTCTGATATTATCAAAATGAAAAAATTAAAGGAAAATTTGATAAGTGAAGCCTTGATTGATCTCATAAAAAGTGCAGAAGAACACACCATTGTTCCTGTTGAAAATCAACAAACGATTCTAACAAGTATGTTTGACGAAGGCGAGGATTTTACACTTCCATATATGGAGCGATTGGATAAAAACACGGTCAAGGTAACAGGAATTGCCCTCTTTCACAAGAAAAGGTTTACAGATAAAACGTTAAAAGGCAACAAATCAGTTATATTTTTAATGGCAAAGGGGGAAAAGAGCAAGGATATTAAGCTTACAGAGAGTATAGAAAACAATGAAGATCATAAAGTAAGAAACTTTGTCTCTTTTTCTGTTTTAAAAACGAAAAGAAAGATGAATATTAAAATGGTAAACGGCAAGCCTGCAGCAACGATTAACCTAAAGCTTTTTATCGAAATCAATGAATATCCAAAAGGGTCATTATATGGACAAAAAGAGGAATCGGACCTCAATAAAAAAGTGGCCCACAGAATTGCGAAAGAAGCGAATCAGATGGTTGAGACACTAAAAAGTGCTCATTGTGATGCCTTTGGAATTGGACGCTATTTAATCGCTGAGCATCCTAAAGTTTGGGAAAATCTAAATTGGGAGGAGGAATATCCAGACATGCCCTTTAAAATAAACGTTACGGTTGAAACCGTGAAAAGAGGCATTATCTTTTAATCATATAACACCAAAAAACCCATCTATCGTAGTGAAGGTATATGAACCTTTCTACGAGGATGGGTCATTTTTATGGAAGCGGTTAATCTATGATTCCTGTTTGTAGGATTTCTACATCTGCATTTACACTAACCTTTACGCTCGGATAATACCTTTTCCATTGTTTTTCACTAAATCCGCGATAATGTTCTTTATATTTTGCTCCTAAACCTAGAGGGTCTACTTGATGGTTCTTAAAATGTGTAATGATTTTTAAGGCACTTTTTTCTAATTTCTGTTCAACCTGTTTTTGATATTTCTTTTTATCAAAAGTCTGTCTTTTTTGCTTTGAAGGAGCGAACTCTTGAAGTTTTGTTTTCATTTTGAGATGAATCGAAAACTCTGGTCTGCCGTTTACAATTTTTACTTTATACTTTGTATGTGTTTTAAGTGTTTCAAGAACTACCTTATCACGATTTTCCAAAATAAATTGGCGTAAACCATTCCTGTTTTTATCTACTAATGCTTTAAAAATAAATAGGTCTTTCTTTGAAATTGAGGTTACAAATTGATCATCTTTAAAAATTGCCAGTCCAGTGATTCTGATGTTACTATCTGCTTTTTTAATTAATGGTAAATAAGGATCCTGTCCTATTTGAAAATATTGAAATAAAAAGGTTTGTAAATCCGTTCGAGGAAGCAGACCAAATTCCATATTTTGATCGAGCATTTCTTGTATATAAATTGAAACATTCTCCAATTTATATTTCTTTATCTTTAGCAATTCATTAGCATCACCATCAACTACGGCCATTTGCACAATACTTCCAATAGAGGGATCACGGTTTGCTGTGTCAACTAAATCATTAATACCTTTTGTTGCCAAATCTTTGCCATAAAGAGCCAATCGAAGCTGCCCGCTTACCAATGGATATCTTGATTCGTTATTTAAGCTGGTACGTATCTCCTTACTAGATTGACCAAGAGCTGTTTTGACTTCGATATAGGAGGTTTTGTCTTTTTTAAAAATAGGAAATACTATCGTGCCCTTTATGCCCTTTTTTCCGGACAGATCATACCCTACCCCCTGTGACATATTGATTTCATTAACAATGTTGGTAGGGAGGAAGGAGCATCCTGATAAAAATAATATTAGAAATAACCATATTGCTAACCGATTAACCATTCTGATTACTCCTTCGTAAAATGGTAAATACAAGTAAGAGTAATGGGATATAGCCGTAAAAAATGTATAAATTCATTTGAGTGATCATTTTATCCAGCATTTCTTTGAAGGTTTCGGTTATGAATTGAGAGAGTGCCACACTAATTAAGCACAGAATGAGTAAGGTGTACTTTTGTTTCTTACAGAATATCTTCTTTAAGCCTCTGCTTGAGCACCATAATAAAAGTGCAAGCAATGAAGTAACGATAATTAGATACATAGAGATATATAAGTATTCGAATCTCTCCAAATACGATAGCTTAATTATTTTTGTTAAAGAAAGTTCCGGCCAAATCGTCATTTTTAACTGATTTTCACTATAAAAGCTAAAGGAAATAATAGAAGAGAATGTATAAAGTAAAGTGGTAAACAGTACACCTAAATGAGCGAATTTTTTCGAGGCTTTAGGATCCCTTATAAATGGGTAGTACATCAATAATGCCTCTGTCCCCGCTAAAGTATACATCGAGCTTTTAATGGAATCTACCATTTCCATGAAGGTATGGTTCATGATCGGCAGCAAATTGGCTAAATGAGCATTCTTTAACGGGTAAATATAAAGGAAGATTAACAATAATTGCGGAAAAACAAACGATAAAAAAGACAGTCCGACAATTGTCCGAAATCCACCAGAAACACAATAAAACAGGAATATTAGAATTAAGGTAGAAAGAACCCATGTAGGTATGGTCGGAAACATCCAGACTTGAACGATTTCTATATAGCCTAGTAAAACAGATGCACTGGCCAGCCAGTAATATATGATGATAAAAAAGCTAAGAAATTTGCCTAGAAAATTGCCAAAAAGATTTATATGAACATCTATAATATCTCCATCTGCTTTTCCAAGCAGTTTATAAGCCATCCAAATAAAAGCTTGGACTAAACAACCGGCTATTAGGACACCAATCCAAGCATCATATCCTGCTTTCGCGGCAATGATTCTTTGAAATCCTAAAATACCAACACCAACCTGGGAATTATAAATAATAAAGAAGACTAAATAAGGAGAAACTTGATGCCTAATATTCGCTTGCAAATGGAATTCTCCTTTACTATTTATTCATAAAAATCGTTCATTGGCTCTGGGGTCTTCACAGTCCCAGTAGATTTACTCTTCTTTTGCGGCCTCAAGTTTTTTGGGTTTTCTTTTTGCATGGAAAAAGGAAGTCTCACCCATAAATCTTGAAAGGAAGTAATACGTATTGGATATTGGCTTATATAGGGACGCCCCAGTGACGTTAATCGCAGTAAATGGACTTGTATAAATTGGAAGGATAAAAACACCCCAAACAAACCAAACCATTGGGCAAGAAAGATGGTTGGAAACTTTAGAAATCGAATGGTATTACTAAATTTATAAATAGGTGAAGTATAGGAAGCCAAAGTTCCGAGTCCAACTAGAATAAGCAAAACATTACTTGTTAAGCCTGCTTCCACAACAGCTTGCCCGATTACAATTCCACCCACAACCCCAAGGGACTGTCCAATTTTAAACGGCAGGCGAATGCCAGCCTCTTTTACCATTTCAATCATTAATTCTAAAAAAAGTGCCTCCAAAAATGGGGGAAAGGGCACAGATGCTCTTGAACCAACAAGGGTCTCCAATAAACGAGCAGGGATCAATTCATAATGATAAGTCATGATGGCTACATACATCGGAGTTACCATACCCGAGATAAAAATGGAAAGTAAGCGCATTAAACGGAAGAAATTTCCAATTATCCAAGAGTAACTATAATCCTCCATGGCAATAAAAGATTCCATTAAGGTTACGGGAAGAATGACTAAATTTGGTGATCCATCTACTGCAATGATTATTTTTCCTTCTGTTAGTCCAGCAGCCACTCGATCTGTTCGTTCCGTTGAAATCGATTGAGGAAACAAAGAATTGGAGTTGTCCTCAATCATCGATGCAATATAAGAACTGTCCTGAATATGGTCATATTGAAGGTCTTTTATTCTTTGGATGACGGTGTTTACATTTTCTGGATCAGCAATTCCATCCATGTAAAGTACAGCTACTCTTGTTTTGGAAAGTTCTCCAACCTTCATTTCCTCTACGAGCAGTTCCGGAACGGGCAATCTTTTTCGGATAAGATTAATATTGGTGTCCAATTCTTCAATGAATCCAACCTGCGGGCCAACTGCTGATGATTCCATCAATGGAACGCTTATATCGCGAAATTTGGTGTTTGCAATATTAATTATTAAACATTCTTCATCAAATGGGTGCTTTTGGATAACAATAGCTCCATTTAAAATGCTTTGAACTATCGTATCTGAATCTTTTGTAAATACAATTTCCTGAACTGGGATTTTACTTTTCAATTCTTCGAGGGAAAGCCGGTCTTGTAAAAAGGGCAAAACATCCTTATGCAGAATGTCTGATGAGATGAGAGTGCGATAATAAGAAAGCCAGAATGGTTCATTCTCTTTTAATGATGTATGTTCGTATACAAAGTCATTTGATTTAGATAATCGTTCAAGCCAATTTTGATTGGAAGAATTTTGTGGTGTTTTTTCGTTATCGCCATTTCTTGTTTTCATAAAAATCCCTCAAAGTCATTTTTCTCATTTTGTGTAAAATGGTGGATTTTATGCAATTATTGGGGAATAAAAAAGCAGACATGATGGCATGCCTGCATTAAGTATCAACCTACATGGAAGGACTTGACGGGAGTCGAACCCGCAAAACACATAACAGTCTTTCATAGCGACTGCCAGTACTCTACATTGAGCTACAAGTCCTGTTTGTAATATGACCTTTATGGAAGAAATTATTCATTTCAATTTGCGGATTTCTTCTGTAACAACAAACGCCAAGTCATCGTTCCCAAACAACGATAGTACTCCGAGCAAGGTTTGGTCATCCACTTCTCCAGCTTCTTCCTTCGGTACTGTCAACTCAATTGCTTCTCTTAAAGCAGGGTTTGATGACTGATTTGGATATGCCCTTAAATATATTTCTTCGGGATTTAGGTCATGATTCACGCACCACTGGGCAAAGACAAGAATCATCATTTTTTCTTCACCCTTAAAGTTCTCGATAATCTTTTCTTCTATCTGTTTTTGATTCATAAAGCAATTCTCCTTTTTTCACTCGTTATAGGTTTATTATAAAAGTTTTTCAAGAAAAATGTAGTTTTACCGTATTATGTTTTTCGTCCAGCATGGATTAAACTCTTCTTATATAGCCATACTGTTTGAAGAATATTTTTTTATGACGAGAGGAGTAATTGAAATGAGCAAGATTGAAGTAGGCGAAATTTTTACGATTAGTGATGAAAATGATGATGAGCAGGAAGTGGAAGTACTGGGTGTGATGAGTATCGAAGGCACCGATTATGTGGCAGTCGCGTTTGCGGAAGATGTTAAGCAGGAAACAGACGATGATATAGATATCTTCTTTTTGAAAGTCGACGAGGATGGAGATTTTTCCGCAATTGAAAGCGACGAGGAGTTTGATACGGTGTCAGCCGCCTTTGATGAAATGATGGATGAGGAAGAAGAGGAAGAATAGTTTGTTCGAGGAGAGGCGTGAGTTTGCCTCTCCATTATTTTTGACGTATTTTTAGATGGAAGAATTATGTATGAATAAAAATGATTTAGGAATACTGAAAAGGAGAATATCATCAAAGGAGAGACGTAATGTCTATTAAAGAAGGAACTAAATTTCAAATTTCCCAAGGTATACAAAACTATTTTAACTCTGCTGAGTCGTTAACTGTCATCTCAAACAACGGAATAACGATCCAATTCACACTTTGCGACGGCAGAGGTTACGGTTCGATGCCAGTTGAACATTTAGATTACTTATTAAAAAAATCAAATTTATCTCTAATTCCCAATAAACGCTCCTTGCTTAGTGCGGATCATGACGAGGAACAGATTGGATAAAGGCATAAAGTTCAAATTCGGAGCATTACTTTTTCATTGGGTAATGCTTTTTTATATTATTAATATTGAAACCATTAAAAATATGGAGTGAATAACGATGAAGAAACTGGTTATTGAAAATTCAACGATTGCATACGTAGACCAAGGAGAAGGAGAACCAATCGTCCTGCTTCATGGATTTTGTGGCAGTTCACGTTATTGGGAGAAAGTGATTCATGAACTATCCACCATTTATCGTGTGATTGTACCCGACTTACCTGGTCACGGGCAATCGGATCCATTTAAATATGAGTGCACCATTGATGATTTTGCCGAAAAATTGAAAGCACTAATGGATCAATTAAATATTCAAACAGTTACGATGTTTGGCCACTCATTAGGCGGATATATTTCATTAGCCTTTGCAGAAAAATACAGCGACCGTTTGAAAGGCTTCTCCTTGGTTCATTCCACAGCCTTTCCAGATTCAGATGAAGCGAAAAAGGGGAGAGCTGCCAATGCGGAAAAAATCAAAAAGGATGGAATCCAACCTTTTATCGAGGGACTAATCCCGAAACTTTTTGCTCCAGATAATCAAAATAAAACGTATGTTGAAACAGCAAAGGAGATCGGCTTTACAACATCCCCTAAAGGTGCCAGAAGTACATTAATTGCGATGAAAGACAGACCTGACCGAAATAAAGTATTAGAGGAAACAAACCTGCCTGTTTTATTAATCGCAGGTGAACACGATCAAATCATCCCGGCGGAAAAAACATTCTCTGTGAGGAAGTCGAATATCAGGCAATCAGTAATTAAAAATGTGGGTCATATGAGTATGTACGAAGATCCGAAAGAGCTTCTATCGGATATGAAACTTTTTTTATCAAATATTTATGAATGCTGTTAAATGATAGAGGAACCTTATGGGTTCCTCTAAAATAGGTCATTAAGTTCGGTATCGGAGTAGACAGCAATGAGAACAACGGCTTTTTTATCGCTAATATTTTTCACAAAATGTGGAACACTTGCATTCCAACTAAAGGAATCACCTTCTTCGAGGATCACTGAATCTTCCCCTTGTTCGGCAAGAACTTTCCCTTCTAACACCAAATGGCACTCTTCTCCTTGATGAGCATTCGCTTCTCCCATGGAAGCGCCTGGAGGAAACTCCACACTCAGCAGCCTTAATCCTCCTTTTGATGAGATATGCTCAATTTTCAGGTTATTAAAGGTAGAGTAGGTTCTTTCATTTTTTCTTACAACACGCATATGCTGTTTCTTTTCTAACAATAAGTACGGCAAGGGTACCTCAAGATAGTTAGCAATAGTCTGAAGTGTATTGATTGAAGGCGAAGTATTATTATTTTCAAGATTGCTAATAAATCCTTTTGACAGACCAGTGCCCTCACACATTTGGGCAATCGTAATTTTTTTTCGGTTTCGGATTGCACGGACTTTTGATCCAATATCCACTATTTTCACCTCATTATGTTTTGTAATAGGAAATTTAGTTTTATATTAACAAAAAAATCATTGACAATCCACATCTTTCTTTGTTATCTTATAAACAACAAAAGTTCATATTTGAAAACATAAATTAGTTATAGTTATTTCTTTATTAGTATGAACATTAATTGCCAACCTTATGGTAATTGAATTAATTTAACGAAGGGATGATGAAAAATGGATTCACCGATGATTTATGAACTTCGTCGACCAAAACGAATCGACCAAGAAAAAACCTATCCTGCCATGTTTATCATGCATGGAATCGGCAGTAACGAACAAAATATGCTGTCATTGGTTGATGGATTAGAAGACCAATTTTTTATTTTTAGTATCAGAGGTCATCTGCCGCAGCCTCCAGGCTATGCCTTTTTTACGATTCAAGGATATGGGAAACCACATCGCGAAGTGTTCGATGATGCAATTATTAAACTGACTAACTTCGTAGATTATGCTTGCTCCCAATACCCCTTGGATTTGAAAAAGTTGTTCTTACTTGGCTTTAGCCAGGGTGCGATTCTTTCAATGACACTTGGTCTTACCCTTGGGAACAGAATAAAAGGCATCATTGCCCTTAGTGGATACATCCCTGGATTTGTCAAAGAGGAGTACAATATCAAACCAGTTGATAACCTATCTATTTTTATTTCCCATGGAGAAATGGATCAAGTTCTTCCATTTGATTGGGGTGTGGCAAATAATAAGTATTATAGAGAATTAGGTGCGAATGTAACCTTTAAAACCTATCAGGAAGGTCATACGGTTTCCTTACAAAACCAACATGATTTTATGACATGGTTAATGGACCAAGTAAAAAAATAATTTCATCTAAAAAGGGAGAGAAAAGAACAATGTTAAACAAATTTGAAGCTAGTACATTAATTTTACGTGTAGTATTGGGGATTACTTTCTTTATTCATGGGTTAACTAAATTCACAGGCGGGATTGAAAATATCGTTGGCTGGTTTGACAGCATTGGTTTGCCAGGATTTATGGCCTATATTGTAGCTCTGATTGAGGTTGTTGGAGGAGTTGCATTGATTCTTGGTTTAGGTAGTAGAATTGTTGCAGCTTTGTTAACTCTATTAATGATTGGTGCAACTATAAAAGTTAAATTAGCTGTTGGATTTTTAGGAAATGGTCAAATGGCTGGTTATGAATTAGATTTAGCGCTCCTTGCTATGTCTCTGTTTATTGCTATTAATGGTAGTAAAATGTTTGCACTAGATCAGTTAATAATTAAGGGACAAAAATCAGATTCACAATCAAAAATTAGTCTTAATTAAGGAAGGAGAGTTGTAAGATGCTGCCATCTTTCTTTATCGCTCATGGGGCACCGTTATTAGCGATTGAAAATAATGAATATACTAACTTTTTAAATCAGCTGGGTCAAAGCCTGTCGCGGCCAAAGGCCATTCTACTTTTTTCGGCACATTGGGAATCACAGCAGCAAAAAGTGAGTGAAGTTGATCAATATAGCACCATCTATGACTTTGGAGGCTTTGATCCAGAACTGTACACCATTAAATATCCTGCAAAAGGAGATTTGAAGATTTCAAAAGAAATAAAAGAATTGTTTGAGGCGAATGGAGTACCGTTTGAAGTGGAAACTACTCGCGGTCTGGACCATGGCGCATGGGTAGTCCTTCGTATGATATATCCAAATGCAGATGTTCCAGTTATCGCGATGTCGGTAAATCCTAATCTTACACCAGAAGAGCAGTATAAAATTGGGAAATCTCTATCAGCACTGCGGGCAAATGATGTGTTAATTATTGCTAGCGGTGGAACATCCCATAATCTAAGAATATTAAAATGGGCAGACAATGGGGAGGTTGATCAATGGGCTCTTGAGTTCGAAAGTTGGTTGGCACTCCATCTGCAAAATTGGGATGTCGATTCATTATTTAAGTATGATTCCCTTGCTCCTTATGCTGAATATGCGGTACCTCGATATGGGAATGAGCATTTTATTCCATTATTCTACGCAATGGGTGCCGCCGATGATGTGAAAAAAGCAACGCTTTTACATCGCAGTTTCCGTTATGGTAACCTAACGCACAGTGTTTGGCAGTTCGGATAATTTAAGTAAAAAAAAAGATATTCTTCAAAGTAAAAAGGTCAGTATTCTGGCCTTTTTTATTTATTTTATAGAACTATCTAATTTTTAGATTGACTAAATAAATTGAATAATTTTAAGAATATTGTTATTATTCATATAAATGCAAGCGCTATTATCCACATTACGAAAGGGGATTAAAGATGAAAAGCTGGTTAGTAAAAGAACTTGGAGAACCTTCTGATGTACTGAGTATGGAGAATGTGAAAAAAACTGAGCGAATTGATAACGAAGTATTAATTCATGTAAAGGCTGTGGCTCTTAATTTTTTTGATATCCTGTTGTGCCAAGGGAAATATCAAGAAAAGCCGCCGCTTCCCTTTACAATTGGTTCAGAAATATCAGGGGTCGTGGTTCAAGCAAGCGAAGGAAGCAGGTTTAAAGAGGGACAGCGAGTGTTAGCTCTGCCGCAAAAGCCAAATGGGGGTTTAGCAGAATACGTTTCCGTTTCAGAAAGTGCTGTTTATCCAATTCCAGAATCAATGAGTTGGAATGAAGCTGCCGCTATGTTTATTACATACCATACCACACATTACGCCTTATTTAATCGGGCAAAGATTCAAAAAGGAGAGGTATTACTCGTACATGCAGGTGCAGGAGGTGTTGGATCTGCGGCGATACAGTTAGGAAAAGCAGCTGGAGCCTTAGTAATCGCAACTGCTGGCGGAGCGGAAAAAACTGAAATCTGCAAACAACTTGGTGCTGATGTGGTAATAGATTACTTAACCGAAGACTTTGTTGAAGTGGTAAAAAGAGAAACAGATGGAAAAGGGGCAGACGTAATTTATGATCCTGTTGGAGGGGACGTTTTCGACCGTTCACGAAAATGTATTGCTTTTGATGGCAGGATTCTGGTTATTGGGTTTGCCGGCGGAAACATACCAAGTATTCCAGCTAATCATGTCTTAGTCAAAAATTATTCAGTTGTCGGTGTCCACTGGGGTTATTTTAATCGATTATATCCTGAAAAAGTGAATCAGGAACATGAGGAACTAATTGGACTTTATGAACAGGGTAAAATCAAACCGCTCATTTTTAAAGAATTTGATTTCCAAGATGTACCGGAAGCATTGAATTTATTAGCAACTAGGAAAACTTGGGGTAAAGTTGTAGTAAAAGTATAATAATGAAATATCAGGAGGAAAAACATGACCAACAATAAAAAAATCTTGTTAGCATACCGACCGGTTGGAATGCCTGATCAGAGCCACTTTAATACTATTGAAACAAATGTTCCAGAGCTAATTGATGGAGAGGTGTTAATTAAGTCTCTCTATATTTCTGTTGACCCTTACATGCGCGGCCGGATGTCAGATACAAAATCTTACGCAAAGCCTTATGAGGTTGGTAAACCTTTTATTGGAGGAATCGTGGGTCAAGTAATCGAATCAAAGAATCCGAAATACAAGGTTAATAGTTTTGTTGAAGGACGGATGGAGTGGGCGGAATACAATGTTTCTAATGGCAGTAATATTCGAAAAATTGATCCAGAAATTGCCCCTATCACAACAGCCCTTCATGTACTTGGCATGCCAGGATTAACTGCTTATTTTGGTCTATTATATATTGGACAGCCAAAGGAAGGGGAAACCGTTGTTGTCTCTGGGGCATCTGGTGCTGTGGGTACAATCGTAGGACAGATTGCGAAGCTTAAGGGCTGCAGGGTGGTTGGAATTGCAGGAGCAGAAGAAAAATGCTCGTTTTTAACAAATGAGTTAGGCTTCGATGCTGCGATAAACTATAAAACAACACCTGATTTATACAATGAGTTGGCAAAAGCCTGTCCAAATGGAGTCGATGTGTATTTTGATAATGTCGGCGGAACAGTGACGGACGAAGTGATGAAACTAATTAATTTTCAGTCACGGACTGTCATTTGCGGTCAAATCTCTCAATATAATTTGGAGAACCCTGAAATGGGGCCAAGCATTCTCGGGCAATTGCTAAAAACAAGTTCTTTAGTGAAAGGGTTTATTGTATCCGACTATGCCGATCATAACAAAGAAGGACTTACGATGTTAGCTAAGTGGGTCCGTGAAGGAAAAATCCAATATCGAGAAAATGTTATTGAAGGATTTGAGAATACGGTGGATGCGTTTCTTGGGCTTTTCCGAGGTGAGAACATTGGCAAGCAGCTAGTCAAGATATCTGAACCTACCATCAAGGATTAAATTTCCATTAGAGTTAAAGAAAAGGTGTAAATAATATATCCTTCCCAACTAAAATCGGGAAGGATATTTCCATTAAGATTCAGCCGGTGCAGTCCCTACGAAAGTTCCATTAATAAACACGTTCACAGATGGAAATCCGTCTGTACTTACAAAGGGTACACCTACCATTGTTACACCTTCTGCTGGAATTACTACCTCAATTGTATGAGCGCCGTTCCATTTATTACCAGATTGAATTAATTCCATTTTTTGTGCCTTGAATGCTTCACTGCTTAAAAATTCTGCAACAATTTTATTTCGTTCAGGTCCTGATAAAGGGATAAGATCATGACAAGTGCAATCATCATCTGGTTCTGCCGCTTTTGCAGTATTCCCAGTAGAAACAAATAATGTTAACGCAATTAAGCCTCCAAATAGTAGAGTTAGAATTTTCTTCATCTTTATTCCTCCTTTTATGCGACTCTATTACTCTTTTCTTTATAATACGACAAAATCCTTCAAAAATTTTGGAAAAATATTCGACAAATGCCAATATTTATTACAAATTGGTGTCAATTCCCTTTTGTTGCCATTTTAGTATTAATGCGTTCTAATAAGATTAGGATTTTACCTAATATGAAACTATTATACTTGGAGGACGTTATGATTTTAGATGATATTGTTGTCCATTTCTTAACATATACAGAACCGCTCTATATCCATCTTGCCGTTTCCAATAAGGTCGGCGTTCCTTTTTCTCTACGGGGATTTGGACTGAAAATTAATAAAGAGAAAAACCAACTTTGTATTTACATTCTTAAATCACAAACGGAGAGATTTCTCTCATACATAAAAACAGGAAATAATTCAATAACATGTCTATTTACAGATGGTTATTCAAATGAATCCTATCAAATTAAAGGGAATTTTATTGAATTAAAGGATTCTAGTGAAGATGAAGACCTTGAAATTTTAACTAGTTACCGTAATGGAAGTCTAAAGCTTTTCCCAAAAATGTATGCGAAATTTCCATTGTCACCAGCACTTTGTGACATAGTCACCTACAAGATAGATGAGGTATTCATCCAAACTCCTGGTCCATATGCGGGTAGGACGTACTCAAAAGGAGATGAAAATCATGATTCCTGAAGAAATGCATCCTGCATTAATGGGAATTGTCCCAGCCACTTTAATTACAAGCAGTAAACAGGGTATCCCAAACATTACGAACATTTCAAGGGTTTGGTTCGTTGATCAGGAGCATGTCGCGGTTGCCAACCACATGTTGAATAAAAGTATTCATAACCTAAGAGAAAATGGTCACGCCTTTATTCGGACCATGGATACGACTACTTTTTCAACGTGGGAACTGGAATTAGAGTATATTGGCCCTAGTACAACTGAGAAAATTTTTGCTGAAATGCAAAAGCAATATGAGGTCCTTTCCATGATTCTAGAAACAGAGATGCCGATTACCATTCATAACGCAGAAATATTTCATGTCCTGTCTGCTCGTATTTGTGAGGAAGAAAATAGTCATTTGTTATCAAAACCGGATTTATTTAATCCAATTTTAGAACAGTTAGAAAGAAAATTCGGCTGGAATACCTCAGCTGTTTGGGTTATGGAGGAATTAGATCCACAATTACAACTTGCAACACTTAGGGGATTTGCAGAGGAATCAGAAACGAAAGTGCTTAAACGAGTAGCACAGTGGTCTGTCGAGCAGGAAAAACCGATACGGATTAACAATATTCGATCCCAATATCAATATGCGTTAACCACTTTCCTCCATCAGCAAAAAGAGACTTTTACATTTGAAGACTTTCGGAGCTTAAATCATAACTACATTGCCATCCCTATTAAGGGGGAAGCTGGAAATATTATTGCTGTCATCTGCAGTCAAAGCAACGATTCATTAAAGTTTAGCTTTTTTAAGGATGAAACCCTACTGGCTGCTTTCAGATTTCTATCTTTGCTTATAACAAAACTGCTACAGCTTCATGACCCAAACAAACGCCAGTTCGCCATTGATCAAGAGTTGGAGAGGATTCGTTTGGTAGGCTCTAAACGAACAGGTGAGGTTAAAACTATTTTAAGTCCGCGTGAATTACAGGTCGCAGTGCAAGTGGCTCATGGTTTGTCGAATGAAGAAATCGCGAAAACACTTTTTTTAAGCAAACGGACAGTCACTACCCATTTAGAACGGATCTTTCAAAAACTATCTATTAATTCCCGAGCAGCATTGGCCAGTTATGTGATTGAAAATGGCCTAATGGACTCCTCGCAATAAAATTACGTAATTCAACCGATATTTTTCAAACCGAACACCACTTATGATAAGTTCAAGACTTATGAATAGGTGGTGTTTTTTATGGAATGGCTTGTTTTATTACATGTTATATCAGCGGTGGTAGGACTTGGTCCGGCTTATGCTTTTCCGATGATTCTAAAAAAGGAAAAATCGCTGGTGGAAGTAAAAAGAATGGCAGATTTAGTGACCAGACTAGAGATACTCCCTAAAATTTTTGGGATGTTGACTTTATTGTCTGGACTTATGTTAGTCTGGCTGGGCAATTATGGGACCTTTTTTACGCTATGGATTATAGCCGCCCTAATCCTTTTTATTTTAGCAGAGGTCGTCATTATTGGATTTCTTACACCTGCGGCTAAAAATCTATCCGCAACCTTAGATCATTTAACCGAACAAGGCGAAATCGAAACAAATGAAAAAACTTTAGGCCTGCTGGCAAAGGTGCGAAATTACCATATCACTTCATGTGTACTGGTTTTGGTAATCATTGCTCTTATGGTCGTTAAGCCTGTGTAGAGGAGGGAAAATGAAATTGGATTCATGGACTGAACGATATTTAGATTTCCTAGGATTAGAGGCGAAAAAGCCTAGTTACCATTATTGCAAGCAACTAGTAGAATCTCATTTTCACCAAGTACCGTTTGAGATTTGTAGTAAGTTTTATTATTTTAAAAATAAGGATTTAAGTAATTTAATTCCCAGTAAGGAAGAGTACATGGAGCATTTATTAGAAAAAGGCTGGGGCGGGAATTGTTATATTCTTAATATTCACTTTGGTTTACTGCTGCAATCACTTGGATTTGACATAAAATATATCAGGGCGAGAGGGGGAAATAATCATCTTGCTTTAATGGTTACGATCGATGACAAATCGTATTATACCGATGTTGGTTACATGGCCCCGTTATTTGAGCCCCTCCAAATTGAAAAAGAACCTTATTTGGTTCGCTGTGGAGAAGAAATCATCATTAAGCGAAAAAGCAGCAATGAGTACATGATTGATAGAAGAACTGGCGGTCAAAGCTTTGTGACAAAAACGATTGAATGGTTTCCTGTTGGGCTAGAAAGCTTTACGAAGGATATAATCCATTCCCATCGCGATGATAATGACAACCCGTTTATGAGACGAATGGTGGCGACAATTTTTAAAGAACATGTCAGCTATGCGGTGATGAATTCAAAATTAATCATTAAATCTGATAAGGAAATAATAATTAAAGATTTTAATAATAAAACTGAATGGCTGCAAATGATGAAATCAACATTTAACCTGAAAAAACAGGATCTAGAATTTGCCTTGGACTTCTTAAATGAACGTAACGTACACCTATTTTAGTTACTAACACAAAATCCATCTGAAATAGGTGGATTTTTTCTTTATCTGAAAAAGGAGGGATAATCAATTGGATATCGAAATATAAAAAGGATTAAAAACTTACGGAGGGATATGTATATATGATTTCGACCTTAAGATTTCCGATACGATCGCATATTGGCTGGGGTTCAATTGAAAAACTTCTACCAGAGCTACAAAATTTAAAGCTAAGTAACATCCTTATTGTTACAGATCAAACACTAGTTAAAATTGGTCTAGTTGATCAATATCTATCGCCATTAAAGGAAGAGTTTACAGTTAATGTCTATACTGATGTCGAACCAGAGCCAACTTTGAGATGTGCTGAAACGCTAGTGGCGTTTACTAGACAAGGAGAATTTGATTGCGTGATTGGGTTAGGCGGTGGCAGCGCACTTGATTTGGCAAAGCTAGCAGCTGTCGTGTCCCAAAATGATGGAAGTGTAAAGGATTATTTAAATCTGACAGGAACAAAGCCCTTGGTACATAAGGGTATTCCTAAGATACTAATCCCAACAACTTCTGGAACCGGAAGTGAAGTTACGGATATTGCCGTTTTATCACTTGAGGGAACAAAGGATGTTGTCACCCATGATTTTTTACTCGCCGACCTCGCCATCGTTGACCCTCAATTAACTATTTCAGTTCCAAAACGAATAACAGCCGCGACAGGTATTGATGCCTTAACACATGCCGTGGAAGCATTCCTTTCCATTAATGCCAATGAAGCTACAGATGCTCTTGCGCTAAAGGCGGTTAAACTGATAAGTGGCTCGTTAGAAAATGCTGTTGAAAATGGGGAAGATAAAGAAGCTAGAACTGCAATGAGTTTTGGAAGCTATTTGGCTGGTTTAGCCTTTTTCAATGCGGGGGTTGCTGGCGTACATGCACTGGCCTATCCGCTAGGAAGCCAATTTAAATTACCGCACGGTGAATCTAATGCTGTCTTATTGCCCTATGTAATGAAATATATCGCTCCTAGCTGTTTGCAGAAGATGAATATTGTTTGTGATATTTTAACTAAGGAAGATAAAAATCCAACACCGGATGATTATTTGCAAATATTTTATCGATTAGTAGAAAATGTGGGGTTACCAACTACCCTAAAAGAATATGGAATTTCAGAATCCTATCTTAGCACATTAACAGAAGATGCCGTGAAGCAAAAAAGGCTGCTTGGCCGTAGTCCAATGCCGTTAAATCAGGAAGATATCTTTCAAATTTATCATTTGGCATTACATGGCGTGAAGGCAGGAATTTAATATGTTTTTGACTAGGATTGAGCCTAGAGTTTCAGAAACAGATGGCGTGGGCCATATTAATAACACAACGGTTCCAATTTGGTTCGAAGCTGGCCGTAATCAACTTTTTAAATTATTTACACCTGATAGCTCGTTTGAAGATTGGAGAATGATTATTTTAAAGATGGATGTAGAATATATAAGACAAATTTATTATGGAGAAAATGTAGAGGTCAAAACTTGGGTACGGAAAATTGGAAATTCGAGTTTAGAGCTGTATGAGGAAATTCACCAAAACCAACGGTTATGCGCAAAAGGCACTGCCTTATATGTGAACTTTAATGTCCAAGCCCAAAAATCTGAGCCCATTCCCGATCACATCAGAATGGAATTAGAAAAGCATTTCTACGAGCCGGAGGAATAATGCAAACGATCGCTACAGAAAAAGGCAGTTCACTTAAGGTGAACAGCCTTTTAATTTTTCTTTACTGTATAATATTTAAGCGGTTCTTTACTTGAATCTTTTATGGCACCAAAAAGGATGCTGGTTATACTTTTTGGACCCTGGGCATCGTGACCTGCCTCCCAAAGCATCATACCTCCGAAACCATGTTCGAGTGCCAGTTTTGTTTTCTTTTTCATGGTAGTATCGCCATTATAATAGTAGGTTGTTCCATTCATTTTTACCGTGTCGTTTGCAGCATTAGCAGGATTTTGATTAACAATGGTTGAATAGGAAACCTGTTTGATTTTTGGATCTGCCGGTTGAGCATAAAGTGGAACGCCTAAAACAAGTTTATCTCTTGATAATTTTTGCTGATCAAAGTAGTTACCCCAGTATTCTACAATCTTTTCGGCGTATGGGTACGTTGACAAGTTCTCCGCATGATACCCATCATCCCACTGGCCGTCATAAGCCATGATATTTACATGGTCGACGTATTGAAACATCGATGGGTCATACTTCACAGCCCCAATTTCTTTCAGAGTGTTCGCATTAATTTTTGGATAAACAGCAACCGATAGTTCTTTCTTTTTTGGGTGAAGCTGTTGGCTTAATTCCTTTGCGAAAGCAGCTAGATTTTGAGCATCTGCGTTTGAACGTGGGTGTTCAAAATCGATATCAATTCCGTCTAGCTTTTCGCGCACCGCAAAACTAGTAAGCTCATTAACTAGCTTTGTTCTAGAAGTAGGATTCGAAATCGCGGCCTGAAAATACGGATACGATTCACCGCCGTACATGTGAAACCATCCGCCTACGGCAATCTCTACTTTTGTATTAGTTTTCTTTGCTTTCATAACAATCGTCCGTAAGTTTTTTAGTGGTTGATCGCCATTAAGCAGCATCCCGCCATCCTTGGTGGGATGGGCAAAAGAAAAAATGACATGAGTTAGTTTAGAATAATCAATCATGTTTGGATCACGATAATCCTGAACATAGCTAATTAATACTTTTGATTTTGTTTTATCTATCTGTGGTAATGCTTTTTCTTTTGGTTTTATAGCTGATTTTGGAGCATTATCTATTTTTATTGTATTGGATTGGCCGGATTCTGACTTGTTTCCAGTGATTAAAACTCCAGTAAAAATTCCTCCAAAGAAGATAATAACAATTACCAGGGCAGGGAGGAGATTACGTTTTTTCATCATTTAGGATTCCTCCTGATTTTTCTGCTACTAAAAAATTGTAACAGAAAAAAGGGGAAGAATGAGTTGGTAAATTTTAATATTACCTCAAGCTTTTAATTGGAATATGGAAGTATATTTTAATAAAAATCACACAGGCAAAGCAAAGCAACCAGGCCCAAAAAGGTTTACTGTAATGAACTCGCAAGCAAAAAAACATGAATATCCAAACCATTACTGACCACCCAAGGTTCCATCCATTATGGTATGTAATCAGGTCAGCGGCCTTAAAAAAACTTTCAATCGCTATTGAATATAGGACCCAGCATGCACCATATACGATTTGCAAAATTAATCGGGCTTTTAACGGGAATTTCGAGAGGTATATGAATACTATGGGGGATAATCCAAAAAAAGTAAGTAAATAGTCCGTAATGGTATGGTTTGGTACAAGCATTGATTCTTGAAACGTCCATAATGGGTGTTTATAGGTGAAAGTTGAAATCCCAAAATCCACACTTATTAAAAAAAGGATCGTTGGATAATATTTTTTCCAATTTCGCCAATCACCAAATTGCCATGCGGCAAGGAAATTTAACAAGGGAAATCCCAGCCTCAAATATGATGCCAATGTGTGTAACATAACATCCCCCAATTATTTTAAGGCATAATCATTTTATACTATATAGAATTTACATTTTCTAAGAAAATATGACCGATTCATTTTACAATAATTGCATTGCAAGCTCTTTGTTTGAAAATGAATTCTAATCTTGATAATATAGATAAGTTAGATTATAAAAATACGATTGTTTTTATTAAATGTAAGGTGGTAAACATGAATCAAGAATATAGAGTGTTATTGTATTATAAATATGTTCAAATTGAGAACCCTGAGGAAACGGCCAATGAGCACCGTCAATTGTGTATGGATTTAAGTTTAAAAGGGCGTATCATTATTGCATCGGAAGGGATTAATGGTACGGTGTCAGGCACCATTGAACAGACTGATGCCTATATAAAATACATGAATAAGCATCCACTTTTTTCAGGTACTGTTTTTAAAATAGATGAAGCAAGTGAACATGCATTCAAAAAACTGCGCGTCCGTCATCGGCCTGAACTTGTTACACTGCGGCTTGAGGATGATGTTGATCCGAATGTTGTAACCGGTAAGCATTTAAAACCGAAGGAATTTTTTGAAGCGTTGCAACAGGAAGATACAATAGTAATCGATGCTCGAAATGATTACGAATTTGATCTCGGTCATTTTAGAGGTGCAGTACGGCCAGATATTTTAAATTTCCGTGATTTACCACAATGGATTAGAGAAAATAAACAGGAATTTGAAGGAAAAAAGATTCTTACTTATTGTACAGGTGGTATACGTTGTGAAAAATTCTCAGGCTGGCTTCGTCAAGAAGGCTTTGAAGATGTATCACAATTAGAAGGTGGAATTGTTACTTACGGAAAAGATCCCGAAGTACAGGGCGAATTATGGGATGGACAGCTTTATGTTTTTGATGAGCGCATTAGTGTTCCTGTCAATCGTAAAGAACACGTCATTGTTGGAAAAGATTTCTATTCTGGCGAACCATGCGAACGATATGTGAATTGCGCTAATCCAGAGTGTAATCGCAAGATTCTCTGCTCCGAGGAAAATGAACATAAACATTTACGCAGCTGTTCACATGAGTGCAGGATTCACCCACGGAACCGCTATGTTGCTCAACATGGCCTAAGTGAAGAAGAAGTAAAAGAAAGACTTAGCGCGATTGGTGAAGAGGTCAAAATTTAATGATATTGAAAGGCAGGTCAATTTTGACCTGCTTTTCTTATTTATTAGATAAATTTAAAGGATTTTGCCAAATCCATTCGAATATATTTAACTAATGCTGCAATATTGAAAGGAGTTTTGAAATGACCACTACATATACGTCAAGAAGTGATGTCCCCCTACATGAGAAATGGAATTTATCAGATATATATGAACACCAAAACAAGTGGGAAGAAGACCTTCGTTTGATAGAAAGAATGGCGAACGATCTTAAAGGCTTTGATGGTCAAATAAAAGATGGGGAAACCTTATATAAGTATTTAAAGCAAAGGGAAGAATTATCGTTTGTTTTTAATAAGGTTTATGCTTATGCGATGTTAAATGTGGATGAAGATACAAGGGTAACAAAATCACAGGCCTTAATAGATCAAGCTAAACAACTAAGTGTGAAGGTAAGTGCATCCACCTCCTTTTTCATGCCTTTTTTATTAGGCTTAAACGAGGATATGTTAAGAACCTATATTAAGGAGGAAGAGGGTCTAAAATACTTTGAAGAGGATTTATTAGAATCGTTCCGCTATAAAGCACATGTGTTAAGTAAGGAGCAGGAGGAAGTCTTATCCCAATTAGGGGAGGCGCTATCAGTTCCAAGCCATACCTTTGGTATGCTGAATAATGCGGATATTAAATTTGGCGACGTGACAGTAGAAAATGGTGAAAAAGTTGAATTAACAAGGGGCATGTATTCAAAATTAATTGAGGATGAGGACCGTGAAAAAAGGCGGGAAGCCTATAAGGCATATTACCAACCATATGTACAATTAAAGAATTCCATCTCTTCAACTCTTTCTGGAGCGATTAAAAATAATGTGACCATGTCGAAAATTCGCCAATATCCTTCCGCATTGGAAAAAGGTTTATTTGGTGATAAAGTACCGAAAGAGGTCTACGAAAATCTAATCCAGACAACCAAAAACAATATCGAACCACTTCATCGATATAATCGAATCCGCAAGGAAAAGTTAGGATTAGAGGATCTTCGACAATATGATATGAGTGTCCCACTTGTTAGTGGGGTAAAACAGGTTATACCATATGATGAAGCTTACGAAACAATGTGTAGGGCTTTATCACCACTTGGAGAAGATTATATAAGTATTTTAAAAGAGTTTAGAACTTCTAGATATATAGATGTTCGTGAAACACCTGGTAAGCGCTCAGGTGCCTATAATCTTGGTGTATATGGCGTTCATCCGTATATCCTCCTTAACCATCAGGATGATTTGGACAGTTTATTTACCCTTGTTCATGAATGCGGTCATGGCGTTCACAGTAAGCTAAGCTCCCAGCATCAACCGCAAATTACAGCAGGTTATAGTATTTTTGTGGCAGAAGTGGCTTCAACCGTTAATGAAGTTTTATTAATAAACTATCTTCTTAACAATGAGAAGGATGCTAACATTCGAAAACATTTGGTTAACCATTTTATTGATCAATTTAAAGGGACATTTTTTACTCAAGTCATGTTTGCCGAGTTTGAGAAAAAGACGCATGAAATAGCTGAAAATGGCCGACCTTTAAATGTGGAAGTATTCAGTCAGACCTATGAGGCGTTGTTCCGGGAATATAATGGAGAAGAGATTGTTTTCGATGAGGAAGTCAAATATGGCTGGTCGAGAATCCCTCATTTTTATCGACCATTTTATGTATACAAGTATGCGACAGGATTTGCTTCAGCCATCCATTTGGCAACAAAGATTATCGAAGGTGACCAGAAAACGTTGCATTCTTACTTAGAGTTTTTAAAGAGCGGCAGCTCCGATTATCCGCTTGATTTGTTGAAAAAGACGGGAGTAGACTTAACAACCCCAGTTCCCATCGAAAATTCTCTGCGTAAGTTTAGTGAGCTTGTTGAGGAGTTTTCTAAATTATAAAACTAAATGTGTGTTATTGCGCAGATGAAGGACAAAACACGCCAAGATTGTTAACGAAATGTCCTTCATAAGGCCTATGAAAGACAAAACGCACCAAGATTGTTAACGAAATGTCCTTCATAAAGCTAATCTATCAACCGCCATGTCATTAAGAGATTGGAAACATGCATTAGGTCTGGGAAGCGATCCATCTTGTAAGGAGTCACGTATGGGTCTGGATGTAATTGCAGGAGAATAAGCAAAAACTCGGCATTTTTTAAATTAAATGCCGAGTTTTTCTTTTATCATTTATTCAGTTGCTTCACGACCAAATGCCTTTTCTTGTTTGTTCTTTTCTTCTTCAAGCTCTTTGTCTTTTTTAATACGGCCTTTTCCAACCGATAGGGCAACTAAAACTCCTACTGCAATAAAGATCAGACCAGTTAAAAAGACAGTCGCAAACGATTCAGACCAAGCTGTTTCAATACCGTGAATGACGATTTTTTGAATTTCACCAGGCAATTTTAATAAACCTGGATTAAGTAAAAGGCCAAATAAGGCATCCGTTTTTTCTGAAAGAGTCGTTAAAGCTCCATGAGCGACTGGGTTATCCGTGTTTTTAGCAACATCGACCATTTTGGTTTCAAGCGAATGGTTCATGACCGAATTTAAGATGGTAATCCCAATTGTACCACCAATTGAACGGAAGAAAGTGGACGCTGACGTAACAGTCCCTAACTGCGATTTTGGGAATACATTTTGAATCGCAATCATCAAAGTAGGCATCACTAATCCCATTCCAAGTCCAAGGACTACCATATAGGAATATGCCATAAACTCACTGGAATCTAATCCCATGGTGCTCATTAAATAAAACCCAAGACCTGCAAGCAGCATGCCAGCTGTCAGCACTGTACGGAAGGTGAGTTTAAGTAATAATCGCCCGCCAATGATACTTGCTAAAATCAGCGCTATCATCATTGGAGTCATAGTTGAACCTGCTTTGGTAGGTGAAACACCCAGAATTCCCTGCATATACATCGGTACAAACATAATCGCACCAAACATCCCAAGACCAAGCAAAAATCCTAGAGCATTCATCGTTGCAAAGATACGATTTTTGAAAAACGATAAATCTAATATTGGTTCAGCAGCTTTATTCTCAATAAATCCAAAAATAATAAATAGGACGATCGATCCTCCAAAAATGAAGAAGGATGTTGTGGATGACCAGTCAAATTTATCGCCGCCAAAGGTTAAGCCGAGCAATAATAAGACGATTGCAGGAATCAAGGTTAATATACCTAAATAATCGATATTAACCTTTTCTTTCTTGGCAACATTTTCATGCTTTAAGCCAGCAAAAATAAATAAGGCGGATAGTAAGCCAAAAGGTACATTAATAAGGAAGATCCAATGCCAGCTAATATGATCGACAATGATACCGCCTAGGAAAGGACCAATAACAGAACTTAATCCAAAGAGACCACCAAAGATCCCTTGCCATTTTGCTCGTTGCTCAGCGGTAAAGATATCACCGATAATCGTTTGTGAAAGCGGCATAATCATACCACCGCCTATCCCTTGAAGACCACGGTAAAGCACTAATTGTTCCATATTGGTCGCAGTCGCACAAAGGCCAGAACCAATGATAAAGATGATGGTACCCAGTAAATATAAGGAGCGTCTGCCATATAGGTCAGATAATTTACCGACAATCGGTACAATGGTCGTAGAGGTAATCATATAAGCTGTGGTTACCCACGCGAAAATTTTAAAGCCATTTAACTCAGCGATTATGGTTGGCATCGCGGTGCCAACAATGGTCTGCTCAAGTGCACTAAAGAACATACCAATGATTAAGCCGGTTATTACTAACCTGGTATTAATTCCTTTTTCTTGTATTCCCATATTTATTTCCCCCATTTTTTGATGTTTTTCATTTTATCATTTTTGACCGCTGAGTCATTATACAATCGAATGTCTGGTCAGTCAATGAAAAACAAAAAAAGGATTAACTTAATCCTCAAAACCGTAAAAAGAAGCAATTGCTTCTCTGTATATATCAAATTCTTTTTTTTCCTTAAAGTTAGATAGCATTCCTTTAATGACTGGGATTCTTGGGTTCTCCTTTTTGATTTCATCCTCAAGAACTTCTAGGGATATTTCCAATGATTCCTTATTTTTAACTTGACCAAGGACTTCCCTCATTTTTTGAACAACATTTTCGATTGAATTATTTTCAAATAAATCCTTTGATTTTTTAAGGACCCTTTTTAATTCATCTTCAGAAAAGAAAGGTTTTTCAGCTGTAATATCTTTCACTATGCTATCTAATCGTCTCATTAGATATTGTGTCAAAGCTTCAAAATCAAATTCATCAGGTTCGAAAAAAATGATTTTGATATAGGATTGGAACAATCCTTCGAGAATTAGCGCCAAATCAACCGCATAGGGCTCCATGTCTTTTCCGTATATCGAGATAAGTCCCTTTCGATAGAGGAGATGGATTTCATGGTGTTTACTAAATAAGAGATTTTTAATTTCCTCATTTCTTGGAATTGCTTGTTCTTTTGACAGCATAATTAAAAACTCTTTATGTTTTAAAAATGTTCCAAAAAGAGCTGAAATTTGTTTAATAAACTTTTCTCGTGGTGGTAAATCTTGTTGTTCAAACATGGTGATATTAGTAAAGACTGTTTCAAAGATATATTCTAAAATGGCCAGTAAAAGCTCATCTTTTGACTTAAAATGTAAATAAAATGCCCCCTTTGAGATGCCGCTTTCGGATGCAATTTCTTGAATAGAAGTGGATGAAAAGCCTTTACTAGCAAATAGCTTCATACCTGATTCGACAATGATTTTTTCCTTTTCCCGCAAAATAAACCCTCCAAAAGTTATGACTGTCCGGTCAGAATTAATTCTCTATAGTCAAAATGCTATTCTAAGTGATGTCATTTGTCAATAAGCATAGGAAAAGGAGGGATTATGTGCAAAAAACATCCATATTTTACATTTTTTAATAACTTTTTACACTGAATTTGGTAGAATACTGATAAAATGAATCTTAAATAAAATTCATTTAATAAGGAGGAAGATTGCTTGGATTCAAAATTTACAAAACCAAAAGGCTTTGGTGAAATACTTGATTTTACGTTTACCATAAGTAAGAAGCATTTTAAGGACTTTTTCCTCATTTTACTGATCTTAATGGGCCCGGTATATTTGCTTGAAGCGGTAATCCAGCTTTTTTCTGGGGTTCATTTTTTTAGAGGGGTTGGAACAGGGAACGGATGGTTTGAAAAAGGGCTTTCTAGTTTTGCGGAGTCGGGAACGTTTGAGGCAAGTAGTATTAGTGCAGATATTGGACTAATTATTACAGCTATCGTCGGATTTCTTTTGTTTCCGGTCGCGGAGGCAGCTGTGCTTTTTGGAGTTAACCATATTCGAAAAGATGAAGAATTTTCGGTTGCTATGGTCATGAAAGAGGCGTTTTCAAGATTTTGGCCGATGCTGGGAAGTTCGATTTTATTTGGTCTCATTACAATGGGTCTTATCCTTGTCCCTGTCGGAATCATTGCTGCTGCAGGTTTTGGCCTCGCAGCAATCAAGCATCCATTATTAGGAATACTTTCAGGGTTGGTGCTGTTTTTGGCTTTTGCCTTGGTAATTGGATTACTTTTAACCCGTTGGAGCTTTTACTTTGCTTCAGTCGTTTTAGACCGGCAATCACCAGGTTTTTCAAGAAGTTGGCGGCTTACAAAGAAACGTACTTGGCCATTACTTGGACTTTATATTGTCTTTTATTTAATTATTTCTAGTATTAGTTTTGCAGTACAAGTGACACTAGGAGTTTCCTTAGGAAACAGTGTGATGTTGTCGATAATTAGTAACCTTGTTACCATCTTGACAACGATGTTTTTCTCGGTTGGCTACGCCGTAATGTATCTTGATTTAAAAACTAGACATGATGCTGATGATATAAAAGAAATGATCGAAGACTATCACATAAATTAACCGATCAAAGTTAGGTGATTGAAAATGCTTGATGCAAATAAGGCACGTGATAAATTGGAAGGTATATTAAATAAGAAGGAATACCAGGTATACAACAATCATTCGAAAGGCTTTCTCGAAATATTATGGGAAAAGGCAAAGGCATGGTTAACCGAACAGCTAGAAAAATTGATTCCTTCCATCGACTCTGCCAGCCAATTATCAGGGCCCATATTAGTTGCCATTATTGTCGTCGTAATAATATGTTTATCGTTTGTTGCTTTTATCCTTATTCGTAATAGTAAGCGTAATCGAATGCTGCGGGATCAAAAACCATTGAAATCAATGCAGGAAATGAATTGGTCGTTTCAAAATCATCTTCAAGAAGGAATCCGACAGGAAGAGTTAGAAAATTACACGTCAGCCACCCGCCATCTGTTTTTAGCCTTACTCCTTTACTTTCATGATAAAAGATGGCTAGAGGCTAGAATGTGGAAAACAAATTGGGACTACTATGAAGAACTTCTGAAAGTGAACAAGCAGAACGCCGATCGTTTTTATAAGCTAGCTTCTTTTTTTGATGAAGTGACCTATGGGGAACAAATAGTTCAAAAAGACGCTTTTCTTTCGTTTAAAAGTAACGTCATGAGTTGGTTTAATGAAGATGAGCAGCCGGGAGAGAGGAGTTTGAAGACGCTTTGAAAAAATCCCAATTCAGCAGGCAAACTTGGCTTTGGCTTTCGGTTATCCTCTTACTTTTCATTCTCATTAGTTACATCACTTTTACACCAAAGCCTCAGGTTTATCCGAATTATGTTGCTAATTCACCTTCTCCAACCGGTATAAAGGCAATTAATACATATTTAAAGAATGAAAAAGACGCAATAAATTGGGTAAAGCCGCCTGGTTTTCTGCCAAAAATTGCAGGTAATAAACTTCTCATTATCGTCGAGCCTGATTATATTCCTGAAAAAGAAGAAATGAAAGAGTATAGCGATTTCATGAAAGCCGGCAATACGGTTTTGCTTTTTATGAAAAATCCTAAAGGAATGTTTGATATCAGCATTGGACCTAAGGAAAATGCTCCTTCCAATCGAGAGATGAAAGTATTTAATCAAAATAATAAAGCTTTTAATGCTGCAATTAGTTCTGACGTCCGTTTGAACCCGAAGAATGGAAATGAAGTTCTACTGCATGATGATGCCGGAGCAGTTGCTCTAAAACAAACATATGGGAAAGGGCATTTAATTGTGGCTCTTGCTCCTGAATGGCTGACAAATGGGAAACTATTAAAAAATGATCATTTACCGCTTATTGTTAATCTTATTAATATTGAAAATCCGCGTACTATTTTGTTTAATGAATATGTTCACGGCGAACAAACCGACATTGGGTTTTTGACTGCTTTTCCTAAATGGTTTTTACTTCTTTTGCTCCAAGGGCTATTATTGACCATTCTCTGGCTATGGTTCAAGGGTAAAAGGTTTGGCCCTATTTTTCTCCCGAGGGAAGAAACAGTCCGTTTTAGTGATGAAGGCATTCGAGCCTTAACGGCCTGGTATCTAAAGGGCAGACGTTATCATGATTCATTACTTATCCAAGCAGATTATGTAAAACTCCTCCTGCAGGAACGTTGGGGAATACCATACAATCGGCAATGGTTAGATCTCCCAAATTATCTGGAACGAAAGTGGCAGCAAATTCCGAACAGTGAGATTCGCCCATTTATTCATGGTTTGACAAATGTTTTAGAAAAAGGAAAACTAAACAAGCAGGAATACTTGCTTTGGTCAAAAAAGCTTGATCAATTGAGGAAAGAGGTAGAGACTGGATGAAATCAACTTTGACATCCTTTTTAGAAAAATACGAGGAGCGCATTTTAGGACAAAGCCTAAATCTAAAACTCCTGCTATCAGCGATATTAGCAGGCGGACATGTCCTTCTTGAAGGGGTTCCGGGTACAGGCAAAACTCAAATGGTCCGAACGCTTGCAGGTCTCTTGGGCGGAAGCTTTAACCGCATTCAGTTTACCCCTGATTTACTGCCAAGTGATATCACGGGAAGCACCATTTACAATATGAAGGAAAGCAGCTTTCAAACGATTAGGGGTCCCATTTTTACAAATATTCTTTTAGCGGATGAAATAAACCGGACACCCGCCAAAACGCAAGCGGCACTTTTAGAGGCGATGGAGGAAAAGCAGGTAACCATTCAAGGTGAAACCTATCATCTGCCAGAAGTATTTTTTGTTGTGGCAACCCAAAATCCGATTGAATTCGAGGGAACCTATCCACTCCCTGAAGCACAGCAGGATCGCTTTTTGTTTAAGCTTTATATCGATTTCCCTTCATTTGCAGAAGAGAAGGAAGTCTTAAAACAAGTGATTGAAAGAAGCTTCGATCAGACCTTGATTTCCGCCATCCTAGATATGGATACTTTTATAGCGATTAGAAGAGAGATTGAGAAAGTTACCGTAGGAGAAAGTGTACTAGATTATATCATGCAAATTGTCAGACGAACCCGTGATTCAGAATCCATCCGCTTCGGGGCAAGTACGAGAGCAGGTATTTCCATAGGAAAAGCGGCTCAAGCATGGGCCTATCTCAATGGTCGAAATTACGTAACCCCGGATGATGTGAAAATGACGGCCAAGCCTGCCTTAAGACACCGCATCCAATTATCTCCTCATGTGGAATTGGAGGGATCAACCGTTGACCAAATCATTGAAGAACTTGTGGGCTCGGTTCCTGTTCCAAGATAGGGGTATTTTGCCAACAAAACGGTTGTTGCTCCTATTTCTAATCCTTTCCTTTGTGTTAATCGGTGTTTCAAGCTGGACCAGTATGACATGGACATATGTCATTATCGTCAATATTTTCTTATTTATAGTAAGTTTATTAGATCTTTTATCTTCACCAAAGAAAAATCAGCTTTACTTTAAGCGAATCCTTTCATCAGAAATGGAAAGGGGCATTCCCTATTCTTTTAAGGTCGAAGTGAGGAACGACTCAGAGTATCCCTTGTCATATCGGTTGATCGATGGGATTCCCCAGTCTTTTGAACAGTGTTTTCCACTAGTAGGTTCTGTTCCTAAAGAGTCAACAATCACCATTTCATATGAAACAATTGCTCGTGAAAGAGGTCTATATGAGATTCAAAAGCTGTATTTTCGCTATCAAGGCATGTTCGGATTATGGGAAAAACAAGTGACTGTGGAATTAGCAGATTCCGTTAAGGTCATTCCTGATTTAACAGAGACAAAGCAATATTTAGAAAATGCCCAGCAATTTTTATTACATGAGGGGTTAAAGATTCGCAAGTTTCGAAGTGGTGCAGGTGATTTTTCAAAAATAAGGAGCTATGTAGTCGGCGATGATCCGCGAAAAATTAACTGGCGACAAACAGCGAAGCTACAAGAAGTGATGACAAATGAATATGAACCAGAGCATGGAAAATACATAACCATTTTGATTGATTGTGGAAGAATGATGGGGGCAGAATTACAGAAGGGAAATCGCTTAGAAAGGACACTTGAAGCAGCACTGACCGTAACCGCTGCGGCTCTTAAAAAAGGGGATTATGTTTCTGTGCTAGCCTTTTCAAAGGGAATAAAAACGTTTGTTCCCCCCGCGAAAGGAATGACGCACCTTCAAACCATCCTTCAAGCTATCTATAATGTAAAAGTGGATGCATCAGAATCTAATTATGCGGCCGTGCTGCAATATTTAGAAATGGTCCAAAAGAAACGCAGCCTGCTGTTATTATTTAGTGATGTTCGCACCTTTCTTTATGAAGAAAGTGCACTTAGTTATTTGAAGAAACTCAGACAACGTCATCTGTTTTTAATGATTGGAATGGAAGATCGGTCATTACAAAAGAGAATAAATGAGGAGCCAGTTGATGTTCAGTCATCGATGGTAAAAAGTATGGCCCAGCAACAGCTGCTGATTAAAAAAAGGGAGAAAATAAAATGGGAAAAACAAGGCCTCCAAATGATCGAGGCCCATGAAGAAAAATTGGCGATTTCCGCCGTTTCCCATTATATAGATATTATGAATCAAAACCTTTTATAGCCTGGGATTTAGTTAATCTTAATTTTCCAATTACCACATAAAGGATTAATCCAATGACTGTTAAGAAAGCAACTATATATTTTGCTTCTAATGAAATCGCAGCAGGTGTGATGAAGCCTTCAATCACTCCTGCAATGACAAATAACGGAATCGTTCCTAGCAATAACTGAACAGATCGTTTAGCTTGAAATTTTAATTGGTAACCTCTTGAAAGCTGGCCCGGGACAAAGAGCTTATAGCCCATTAATAAGCCTGCACCACCGGCAATAAAAATGGCGGTAAGCTCGATGACTCCATGGGGAACAATAAAAGCCCAGAAATCATAGGATTTGCCATGATGGCAGAAAAGGGCAGCAAGGGCGCCAATTAGGATGCCATTATATACGAGCAAATAAACCGTTAGTAGTCCAAAGGTAATCCCACCCGCGAAAGCTAAAATAGCTACTTTAATATTATTTGTCATGATACTAGCAGACATTAGAGAGGAATCGACTGCTCCATGACTCTTCCCCAGGTGTTCAGGGTCAACGCCCTGTGCGATATTGGCTGGGAGAAGGGAATAAATATGCAGAGGATCATTGAAGACTGCAATAAAACTTCCTAATGCGCCAATGGTAAATAAAATCATTGCGACTACCACGAACTTCCATTGCTCTAAAAATAATCCGACAAATTTAGTTCCGAAAAAATAACGGATTTGTTTAAAGCTTGAAACTTGATCTTTATATAAAAGATTATGGGATTTGGAAACTAGTCCGTTTAAATATTGGGTTACTTCATCCGTTGGGAAGTAGGTTTGGCTGTACGATAGATTCTGGGCAGCTTTTTGGTAAAGTCGATTAAATTGGCTAAGATTTTCTCCAGTAATGGCTTTTCTGCTTTTACTTAATGCTGTGACGAGTTGTTCTAGCTGTTTCCATTCTTCCCGATGCATTTTAACAAATTGTTTCAGGTTCATGTTTACACCTTCTTGTTTAGATAGGCTGCGATTACTATTCCTTATTATAGTAATTTTGTAGAAAAATAGGAACAAAAATAGAAAAAAACATCTATGTTTTAGGGGGGACACCTAATGAATCAGGAGCAAATGGATATAAAAACACCTGAATATGTATCGCTTCAGTTCAAACTAGCGGGGTTAGGAAGCAGGGCTGCAGCCTTTTTAATTGATCAATTGTTATTATGGGCCGTTAATGTCATTTTAGTTATTGTTTTAATTATCATTTTGAACAATGAAACTTTTTTCCCCATTTTTTTCGCAGAGAATACTATTCCAATTGCTATTACCATCATCGCTATATTTATCCTTAATTGGGGGTATTTCTTCGCCTTTGAATTCTTTTCGGGCGGAAAAACCATTGGAAAAAAACTATTAGGGATCCGAGTCATCCAGGAGAATGGCCACAGCATTACCTTGCTCTCTAGTTTTATCCGAAATTTGATGCGCATCATTGATTCGTTGCCAACAGCCTATTTACTTGGAATCATCATGGTATTTTTTCATCCTAAGCATAAAAGACTTGGCGATCTTGTTGCGGGAACAATTGTTGTCCACGAGCGCAAAGCCAAACGGAAAAAGAAAAAGCTTTCACCTGTCGAAAAAGAAATTGAAAACAGAGGCCTATCAAAAGATGTTCTTCCAATTGATGATTGGGCTTTAAAATCATTTGCGTTGAAGGATTGGAAGCTTCTCAGTACATACGTGAACCGCTTTACCCAATTACCTCTTGTAGAGAAAAATCTATTAACGAAACAAATTGCCGAGATTTTGTTACCGAAAACGGGTTTGGAAGCAGAGGGGAAGAATGAAAGTGATTTAGAAAACATTCTGCTTGTCCTTTACTTAAATCTGAAGGATGAATGGGAGTTTGAAATTTAATAATAAGTAATAGAACAAAGCCTGGCTGATACCAGGCTTTGTTTTTTAATATGGGAATTGAGTAGAGTAATTGCTAAATTGCTGGTAGCCTTGATCAACCTTTTGCTGTTCCGCTGCTTCGAGTTTATACCAGCCATTTTGGAACATTAACAAATAGAGCTCGCGGCAACTCTGGTGGGTTTCGTTAAGAATTTGAAGCAGATCAGTATGTAGTTGATCGTGACTTGCTTCACGTACTGCGATGTTTAAACTATCCGTTATATATTTACAGGTACTAAGTCCATCATTAAGAAAATCACGGTCGTTCATCTCCGGACCTTTTACTTGAGGCAATTGTCCGTTTTGTGGGTTGGCAATTTGATTTGGGTTTTGCGATTGCTGAGTTTGACCTTGTTGGTTTTGCATTTGTTGATTTTGCATTCACTAAACCTCCATAGTTATGATTAGGATTGCTGTGCTTGCTGCTGCGTGTTGGGAAGGCTCGCTAAAGCAGCATTGTTATTAACCTGAAGATGGGTAAGCAATCGTTGATAATGATTCTGATGCATTTGTCCCGCTTTATCGAGAGCTTGCTTAAATTGCGGATTGGTCGCATGCTGCGCTAAAAAGTGAAATTTTTTAAAAGCCAAAAGCTCCCATGATAATGCATCTTTTAAATAGGATAAATCTTTTGTGGTGATCGCTCGTGGTGGAGATGGAATGGGTACTTGATTATTCTGCATGAAAATTCTCCTTTCAGATTGTTTTGCATCATGTTGACTAAAGACATAAATCTCCCTACTAAAGGGAGAGAAGCACTTATCAATTATTAATATGCTCTTACCGCCGATTGATTATTTCTACAACATGTCATTTCGTTGTAACATCCTAAAGAGCTTATGCGTATAATGCTGACGTGTCTTTATTTTTATAGGCAAATTGCTTATTTTTTCTTATTAAGTGACACCTTATCCAAGCTAACCTTATCTTAACTAAAATAATACACATTTGATTTGATCCAAAAGGTGGTGAGTAATATGTTCTATGGTTACGGCTGGGGCGGTAATTGCTACGGGGGAGGCCTTTACGGAGGCAGTTCTTTTGTTTTAATCGTAGTATTGTTCATCCTGTTAATTATTGTCGGAGCATCTATGACTTATTAAGATACCAATTCACGTTCTAGCGGAAAAAGTTCTTATGGTGGAGGTGTTATAAAATGAGCGTTGGACATGGGAGTGGTTTCGCGTTAATCGTTGTATTGTTCATTCTTCTTATCATTATCGGTGCATCATTTATGTGCTATTAATTTGGAATAAGAGAAATCAACCAAGAAAAAGGCCCACTTTTGGGGCTGTAAACAAACTAATAAAAATTGACAAGTTCTTTCCTTTTTTAACTTTTAGCCATTTCTTCCTTTCCTAAAACCCAAGTAAAAAATACCCAAACTATATGAAACAAACCCGAAAATAATCATGATAACCTTCTTATGCAATGTCCACAGTAGGGCTAAAGTGGAAATGAAATTTCCTTTAGTATGCAAATAATAGCTATAGACAATTAGCAGAGATAGGGAAATAAGAAAGAGTACCTTAAGTAAACGAAAGAAATTTAAATTGTCGAGAAAAATTGTTATCTTTCTCTTTTTTTTAGAGGAAGATTTTTTTGTTCTTTTTTCTGTCATAGAATTCTCCTCTCAATTTTTTGTTAGAAAATAAAAACTTATAATTCATAATAAATGATGAATCAAAAGTTATAAACCTATTAAACTCGGAAGCGTTAGTATTGATTATATTGATTATAGAAATTTCCTATACTTTCATCAAGTTCAACTCTCAGAAAGAATCTTGTTAAGGCACAATGATACCAACCTAACCACAGATAGAACAGTTTTGAGAGTAAATCTCTTATTAGGTGAATTAACGATTTTTCCAATAAAAAAGAGAGCGGCGAGTCACTCTTTTAATCATTTTGGCGATTAAAAATATCCCCCTTTTTCGCTCCCTATTACTATTTACATTATCTTTCTACCAGTTCTAGCTTCTCACCATTCGGTCCTTGGAAAAAGGCGATTTTGACTGTATTATTTAAGATGCTTCGAGGTTGTTCATCTACTAATTTGATTCCTGCTTTTTTAAAACGTACGAGTTCAGCCTCAATGTTCTCAACAGTAAAGGCCAAATGGTTAACGATTCCTTCGTTTTCAACCGGGCCGCCGTAGACAAGTTCAACCTCTACACTCGGCTGCTCTGGAAAAAATAAAAATGCCAGCTCAATAGTGTCATTTAACCACACTCTATTTCTTAATTCTAAACCGAGGATCTTTTGATAGAACTCTAAAGACTCGTCCATGTCATTGACCATAATCCCCACATGTTCCATTTTCACAATGCATTCCTCCAAACTGTAGATAGTATGTATCGTACTTTTATATATTAGTCTATTTTTGACTGTTCTAATAGCGAAAAATACAATTTATATATCCCTGATAAAAAGGTCGTTTCTGGAATATCGGCGGTAATAAAGGCACTCATAAGTACAGTCACCTTCCGAATATAGATACTTAAAATGTGTTTAAAGACCAAAAGGCGGTGGAGGATATGAGTTTCGCTTCATGGTTTGCTATAGGCATTGGGGTAGCATTCGCGATAGGTCTATTCGGTGGTAAATCAAAACAGAAAAATGAGTGCTATTTACATTAAAAGATCCTGAATATAAAGGGAATGGTGTTATGGCAAGTTTAGGTAACATCATAGAAAATCCCCATATAGGACTAATGTTTATCGACTTTTTTGAGAATAACATAGGGTTACATGTTAATGGTAAGGCAGCTATTATAGAAAATAACCAATTAAGATCATTCAAAATTCCTGAAGAGATTATACATGATATTGAAGAAAAAGAAGGAAACAAACCTGAACGTTGGATTATGGTAGAAGTTGATGAAGCGTATATTCACTGTTCAAAACATATCCCAAGACTACAACAAATGAACAAAAAAATAAATTGGGGAACTGATGATGAAAAACAAAAGGATGGGGATTTCTTCAGGACAAAACAAAGTATGAAACAGTTAAACTTGTGAAAAACAGGAATACCATTTGAACAGCTTCATCGTTTAGTTGAAGGTGCACTTCGGTCAGCTGAACAGGCAGTTTTTAAAGTCATAAATTTAATTAACAAGCCTTTATGACACGATTAATGTGGGGCAATAGTTGAATGAAAGCGGCCATGCTGCTTTTTTTTTGGACTAGCGGGGCAGGATAGTCGAATAACATCCAGAGGAGCTCCATTATTCAATAGGTGGGTGGCATAGCTGTGCCTAAGTTGGTGTGGACCATAAATTATCTTTTTTACAGAATTATTGAGCAGATTGACGAAATTGAACAGGCAGTTCTTATTAAGCTAAAGAAGCAGTTTCCCAAAAGAATGACAGCCAATAAGGCAGACATTTTCTTCCTTGTCTGAGGACGGCGGCTAATAGCATACTAATGAATATCTTAATTATCAGCAGGAGGGAAATCATGAGTAAAACAGAGGAATTAAAAAAGGAATTGCAGGTCTTGACCAGTCGGCGTGATCGGATGCAAGAGAACCTTTATGAAGTAGAAAAACGCATTAACGAAATTGTTAATGAATTGAAAAAGTAATAAAAGAATGGGAGCGCTCCCGCTCGTGTTTTTGACTTATTTATTTGTAAAAGGTAAATTTTTTAACTGGGTTGCTACGGCAGCCTTTTTTTCTTTAACTAAAGGAGTAGGTTAGCTGAAGAAGAGATATGTATTGAATCATATCCCTAAATGATTTTTAAAAACTATTTTCAATCAAATATTCCGAATAATAATTTACCAACCCATATTGCAAGTAAAATCCAAATCAGAATGAATAGTACGGCAACAAACCAGTTTTTTGGTTTACCATTTTTCCTAATATCTTCAGCCTTTTCTCTGTTTTCATCAATAATGTAAGAAGGTATTAATTTTAGTGCTAGTGAAATGCCGAGCGGAACAATTATTAGGTCATCTAGATAACCCAATACAGGAATGAAGTCAGGGATTAAATCGATAGGACTAAAAGCATAAGCAACTACACAAATAGCAACCAATTTTGCGTACCAAGGTACTCTATTATCCCTGTATGATAAAGTACGAATAAATTTTGTTTTAGTTTTCTAGCGTAGTTTTTTAATTTTGTAAAAGTATTTTCTTGTTCCATCTTACTCCCCCTGTTAGTAATGATTATAAAGTAAAATAGGAGAGAGTTGAATCAATTTTAGGTAAAAAGCAGGTTACTTATTTAGTTAAAAGACTTCATCATCTTCCTTCCATTTGGTTCTGTCTTGTCATCCCCAGCCTCTGCTCATACCAATAACAGTGAAGGTTTTTCTAACATTAAAGTCAATGAAAAAACATTAGATTATGAATTAAATCTAGATTTAGAGGAGCTGGGCCATGCACTTAATAAGGAAACAGATCAAAATCAGTTGATTTGAGGAAATGATTCAAATAATTACCGCCTAAATGTAAAACAGTTAGGCTTTCATCCAGTCCTATTTAGGTGAAAGTTCATAGACTACGGTACTATAAATGAAAGGAGGATATAAATGTATTACTACATATTATTGCATCACTACAATCCTTGGTATCGACCAATAGTAGTTCCCTTTATTCCTCCACCACCGGTCCCACCTGCTGCTGTTACCTACCGGAATTTGTTGGATAACCACGGGGACGGTTCTCTTGGCTCAAAAGGCGTTAATTGCTACCAAAAGAACCGTCCCTATGGCATTCAAATATTTAAGTAAAGAATTATAAGCAGGACTTTTTTACTACCAAAATTTACAGTTGCCTTCCAATTGAGCTTGATGTTATATTTCTTGTGTAAGTTCTTAACGGAACTTAGCGATAAGATTTTTATTACAGAGAAGTACTCAAGAGGCTGAAGAGGCGCCCCTGCTAAGGGTGTAGGTCGGGTAACCGGCGCGAGGGTTCAAATCCCTTCTTCTCTGCCATTATAATATGGGAATGTATTGGTATCGACAGGGATAGTTTGAGCTTATATTGCGAGTCGAGGGATTCGGCCTCGTTAAAACGATAAAGCCTATAACTGGCAAACAAGAAAACAACTTCGCTTTCGCTGCTTAATACCGGCTGTTAGCGGTTCCTCCCTCCATCGTCCATGTGGTAGGGTATGGGACTCATTCTAAGTGGACTACGCCGAATTCCACCGTCTGAGGATGAAGGAAGAGAATAATCAGACTAGCCGTTTCAATGCCTGTCAGTAAGCTAAAGAAATGGGCGAAAACTAATTCTACTGACTACACTCGTAGCGGTATAAGTGACAATATCTTTGCACATGGGTTCAACTCCCATCATTTCCACTAAAACAATTGTTCCGCAGTAGTTCAGGTGGTAGTCCAATTAGGTGTAAACCGATTGGTCGTAGGTTCGAGTCCTACCTGCGGAGTATAGTCCAACAAGGCAACTGGGAACTTGGTCAGGGCGGGAACGCAGCAGCCATAACTAGTGAAATTGTGTGGGCTATTACATAACGTCACCACTGGGACGGTTCTTGTGTGGCAGAATTTCACTTCTGCCACACAAGAACCGTCCCTTTTGCACTTTTTAACACTTAACTATTGACAACGTATATATGATGGTGTTAAAATTAAAAATTTGATTAAATTTAACTTGTGTGGTATCCTTAATTAGATTTCAAATTGGAGGCGATTCAGTGTTTCAAGTTGGTGATTACATTGTTTATCCGATGCAAGGTGCCGGAGTTATTGAAGCTATAGAAGAAAAGGAAATCTTAGGTGAGAAACAACAGTATTATGTAATAAAAATGCCAATCAGTAAAATGCAAGTATTGATTCCAATTGGGAAAGAAAAAAAATCACGAATTCGCTTAGTTTCAGATATACCTACACTTGAAAACGTATTGCACATTTTTCAGTATGGAGAAACCGATACAAATCTTTCAATGAAAGAACGGTTCAAAATTAATACCGAAAAATTGAGAACGGGTAATATTCAAGAGGGAGCTGAAGTTGTACGTGATTTAATGCATATAAACAAAAATAAAGCACTTAATTCTAGCGAAAAGCAAATGCTGGATAGCGCAAGAAAGATTTTCATCAGTGAACTTGGTTTAATAAAAGGGATCACTGAAAAACAGGCAACTGAGTTGTTAAACAACAAGGTCGGCTAAGTACTTTACATCCTTTTCAAACTCTTTCATGATTAACTTCATTTTTCCTCACTCAATTTTAACGACTCTACTTTCTTTTGAACAATTCTATTTTTCTCCAGATGTTAAATATAACATGAGCTAAAATGCTACATGAAGAGATAACGGTACTTTTAATTATTTCTGTATTACCAGATGAAGGGAAGGGAAAAAAATGTACGAGACAAAAGGTTTTCAAAGTATAGACTTCGCTGAATTCATTCGGGAAGTTAATGATTTTCTGGGTTCATTAGAGGAAGGGACGCTTATCGATGTAAAATACAATACTGTTCCTCTTGATATAAGCACTCATGCTGAATATGGTGTTTATCCAGATTCAAAATATACTGCGCTGATAATCGTAAAGAAATAAATAGTTGGGAAAAACTTGTGAATTTTTTGTGTCCTTGTAATTTTTTTCAAATAGTGTTATTCTGAATAAGAATTATTTTTGTTCGGTGTAGAGGATAGTGTAAGAATTACCTTTTCGTCTTGATGAACACTGAGAGCAAGGATAGTAATACATTGTGTGTCATTACACACTAGGAGGCAACAAAAATGGAAAACGGTAAAGTAAAATGGTTTAATGCAGAAAAAGGTTTCGGATTCATCGAACGTGAAGGTGGAGACGATGTATTCGTTCATTTCTCAGCGATCCAAGGCGAAGGATTCAAATCTCTTGAAGAAGGTCAATCAGTAACTTTTGACGTTGAGCAAGGCCAACGTGGAGCGCAAGCTGCAAACGTACGTAAAGCCTAATTGCTAAAAATATAGACAGACTTTAATTTAAAGTCTGTCTTTTTTTATGCAAGCCAATAATTATAAATAAAAAAACCCCGCTCACGAATGAGCAGGGAAGATAAAACGGCAAATCAAATGGTAAATAAAGTATAGCACACATAATTGGAATTGCCTAACATTTACTAGAATTTAACAAATTTAAAATTTAAGTTGGATACTAATGATTATCCGATTATTAGATTTTCTATTTGTTCTTGTGATAGTTCCTCACGTTTAATCTCAATATCCTTTCCGCTACCAATCAAAACTATATCATCATTTTTCGATAATGGTTTTCTTCCTCGTGGTACAGATTCTGTATATTTTTTCCACATTCCATCAATCTTTGCAAATGATACATCACCTCTTTTCATACTCAAACCGCTAATATTTTTTGGCAGCATTAAACCACTTATAAATTGTTTTTTTGAGAAATAAAAATCTTCTATCATTTATTCCACCCCTTAATGGTTAGTAGTGTATGCCAAATATAAATGAACCATTAATGAATTATTAATAAGCATTTCACTAAATACATAATTGTTTAATTTTACAAAAGGGCTTTGTTATAGGGGAGTTTGGGTAAATTATGAATATGAATTCCTAGAACAGTGAGAAAGCAGGGAAATAGATGATTGTCATTGAAAATGATTGGTTGAATGTTGGTATAGCAAGGGATGGAGCAGAAGTCCGGAAAGTGAAGCATAAGAAAAATGGGCTGGACTACATGTGGACAGGGGATAACGCTTACTGGGGACGCATCTCTCCAGTCTTATTTCCCGTTGTTGGAAAGTTAAAGGATGATCATTATCAACTGGATGGTGAGACCTACAAAATGTCACAACATGGCTTTTTGCGAGATGTTGTATTCGATGTGGATCAGCAGACTGCATCAGACGTTGCTCTTGTGTTTGAGTCTGCGGGACAATTCATTCATATTTTTCCTTACGAATTTAAAGCTATTATTCGTTATAAACTCAAAGAGGACACACTCATTGTTCAGTGGAAAATAGTGAATGAAAACAAGGAAGAAATGTATTTTTCCATTGGTGCACATCCTGCTTTTAGGATTCCACTTGTAGAAAATGAAACCATTGAGGACTACAGTCTAAATTTTTTCCCTTCAGCAAATAAGACTGTGATGGAATATGAGCTTAAGAATTCTCTTATTCATGAGAAAAGAACTGCTAATGATATTTCTACGATTCAACTCACCAACTCTCTATTTGCACATGATGCTCTTGTTTACAGCAATATTGATCAAATTACGCTGGTATCGAATCAATCGAGTCATGGAGTAGAAGTAATGTTCGAAAATTTTCCTTTTGTAGGCATTTGGTCTAAATATATGGATAAAGATGGTATGATGGCGCCGTTCGTTTGCATTGAGCCTTGGTACGGCCTTGCTGATACCTATAATACAACTGGAAACTTGAAGGAGAAGTTTGGAGTGAATAAGCTTGAAGCAGGAGAAACATTCCAAGTTGAGTATAAAATGAAGTTTAACTAAACAGTATTAACAAGATAAATCTTTAGTAGGTTAATTCCAATGTTTCCAATTATATTAGCTAATATCAGGTTTTTTTTACTAACCGATATAAGTTCATTCCGCAGTAGCTCAGTGGTAGAGTTATCGGCTGTTAACCGATCGGTCGTAGGTTCGAGTTCTACCTGCGGAGTCATAGTCCAACAAGGAAACTAGGAAATTGAACAGGGCGCGAACGCAGCAGCCATACTAGTGAAATTGTGTGGGGCTATTACATAAAAG
Organism: Neobacillus pocheonensis; assembly: GCF_050477905.1. NCBI lineage: Bacteria > Bacillati > Bacillota > Bacilli > Caryophanales > Bacillaceae > Neobacillus > Neobacillus pocheonensis. The sequence continues at coordinate 284,538 of NZ_JBCNAD010000008.1, forward strand.
CAGTAAACAAAAATGCTAAACTCTAATTCATTTGAGTTTAGCGTTTTTGTACTTACAAATTATGATGTGGAGAAGTTTTCTAATATTTCCATAGGAAAAATATGGTATAATAAATAAAAAAAGTAGGGTGACTAATATGATTTTAAAAAAGGCTCTCAACCGAAATGTTTTGTTGATCTTACTTTTGTTTGTACTGACTGCAAATTATTCTCTATACCAAACACCATTGGGCATTCAATTATTACCTGATAAGCCAAATTTATTAATTATTGCGTCAATGTTAGATATAGCGTTAATTTCTCCGATTTTATTTTTGTCATGGAAACGAAAATTGAACTGGAAAAACCTGATTTTAGGAATAGCTGGCGGACTTATATTTGTCAGATTCCTTATTCCGATGGAGTATTTAGCTCCATTTAAAGCGCTAACATGGATTGGTATAGCTATTGAAGGCGGATTTTTCTTCCTGGAAATTTTGGTCCTAGTTTCATTATTTAAATTTTTGCCCTCCATTGTACGCTCGGTTAAGAAAAGTCCTCTGCCGATTCTTTTTTCTTTTTCTAAAGAAGGAGATACTCAAATAAAATCCTATCCTATTTTTCGCATTATCTGTTCAGAAATACTTATGTTTTACTATGCATTTGCAACCTGGAGAAAGAAACCACAACTCGCCCCTAACATGTTCACTTTGCATCTGAACTCTAGTTTGATTGCTTTTCATGTAATGTTGATTCACGCTACGATTCTTGAAATGGCTGGGCTTCATTGGCTGTTTCATGAAAAGTCTGTGATCTTGTCGATAACATTAATTGTGATTAATATTTATTCTGTCATTTTTTTCGTCGGTAATATTCAAGCCGTGCGCAATAATCCTTTAGTTGTTACGGAGGAAAAGTTGTACATTTCACTGGGCTTACTAAAGCGAATGGAAATAAAGTGGTCGGATATTGAAGATGTTATCGATGCACCCGAGTATTTACAACAAAAACGATCAAAACAAACAATTGAATTCATTGCCCGTGATTTTGAGGAAGTTCATCCGGATGTCATTTTAAAATTAAAGCAACCTGTCGAAGCAACCTTAATAATGGGGATAAAAAAAGAATATTCACAGGTCGCTATTCGTGTCGATGAACCAAACCGATTTAAAGAGGTATTAAAAGAAAAAATGGTGAAGGAGATGCCGGAGAATGAATGTAATTGTTGAGAAAAAAGGGAAGGTTTGTACGATTACGATTAATAGACCAGAGGTTAAGAATGCAGTTGACCGAAAGACAGCTAAAGAGCTTGCGGATGCTTTTCGAGAATTCGAAAAAGATGAAACTTTGCGGGTAGCTGTCTTACATGGATCAGGTGGAACTTTTTGCGCTGGGGCTGATTTAAAAGCCCTTTCCTTAGGTGAAGGCAATGAAATGAATCGTGACATGTCAAAAGATGGTCCGATGGGTCCCAGTCGAATGTACTTAACAAAACCGGTAATAGCTGCCGTTTCAGGTTATGCCGTTGCGGGAGGATTGGAGCTTGCCCTCTTGTGTGACCTCCGTGTGATGGAACGGGATGCCGTATTTGGAGTTTTTTGCCGCCGTTTTGGTGTACCACTTGTGGACGGAGGCACTCAACGATTGCCTCGGCTAATTGGGATGAGCCGTGCCTTAGATCTGATTTTAACTGGCCGTCCTTTATATGCGGAAGAGGCATTGATGATAGGTCTGGCAAACCGCCTTGTTGAGCCTGGTTCAGCTAAGGAAGAAGCAGAAAAACTAGCGGGCGAAATTGCCGAGTTTCCACAGCTTTGCCTGATCAGCGACCGTGAGGCCGTTTATCGAGGATTTGATCAAGACTTTGATAAAGCGATGCATCTAGAGTTCCTTTTAGGAATGAGTGTTGTCGACAGTGGAGAAACCCGAGAAGGAGCCACTAGGTTTTCAAACGGACAAGGAAGGCATGGCAAATTCTAATAATCAAAACATTGAAATCATTATTTAAGGTATAAGTGAAAAGGCAGGGATAATTCCCTGCCTTTAGTTGGAGCTAGCTTTATTATTCCTCTTTACCAGAAGCAAATATGATAAAACTGCCCCCAATCCGGCACAGACAATTACCACTCCCATCGGAATCGCTGTCTGACTTCCGCCAATTCCAACAAGTGGAGCGGCAATTCCGCCAAATGCCATGGATGTAACACCAAGTAAAGCAGAAGCACTTCCTGAATTTTTTCCTTGTGATTGCATCGCAAGCGAAAATCCTGCTGTATTCACCATTCCTACGCTCGATACAACAAAAAATAATGGAATCAAAACGAGGAATAAATTTGCCTGTAAAAATAAAAGAAGAAGCAAAATGATACCGCCTATTGAAGACATTCCTAATCCAAATTTAAACAACTTGGATTCAGGAATTTTGCCAGCCAATCTTCCAGCCGTCTGACTATTGATCATAATCCCGATTGCGTTAATAGCAAAGATAAGGCTGAACATTTGAGGAGAGGCTCCAAAAATATCCTGAATGACAAATGGAGAGCCAGAAATGTAAGCAAACATTGCAGCAAAAACCAATCCTTGTGCTAATGCAAATCCCATAAAGCTTCGATCCGCTAGCAGTTTTAAAAAAGGATAAAAGGTATTCTTGATGCCGCCAGCTGACCGCTTTTCTTCAGGAAGTGTTTCGGGCAACCCAAAAAGGATGACAAAAAACATGACGATTCCAATAATACTCAAAACAATAAATACACCTTGCCATGGAACTAGTTTAAGAAGCTGAGCACCCATTATAGGAGCGAGAATAGGGGCCAATCCATTAACCAGTGCAAGTAGTGAAAAAAACTTGGTTAATTCGCTGCCTGAATATAAATCTCTGACAATCGCCCTTGAGATCACAATTCCTGCCGATCCAGCAAATCCCTGGATGAATCGCAACACTATTAAACCCCAGATGGAAGGGCTAAAAACACATAAAAGAGACACGGCAAAGTAGATAAATAACCCCACTAATAGCGGTTTACGGCGACCAGTTACATCACTGATAGGACCTGTCAGGAGTTGTCCCGATGCTAAACCCAGCACGAATAACGATAAACTTAGTTGAACAAAAGATGCGTTGGTTTGGAAATCCTCTGCAATATTTGGCAGTGCAGGTAAATACATATCAATGGATAAAGGGCCAAATGCCGAGAGTGAACCAAGTACAATTGCCATCCATAACCTTTTGGAACGTGAAAGTTCTGCCTGATCATTTACTGGCTTGTGTTGTAAATCCTCCATAACGTAAGTTCTTCCTCCATATTAAGTTCATTCATTCCTGTTGCCTAAGAGATTCTATCATTCTATGGTAACAGATTATGTTATATTTAGGAAATTCTATACCTTTTACTAAGATAAAATATTGATTTTTAGAGTGAAAAGAGAAAAAAAGCAGATAGGAAACGTTTTACAAAAAAAATTGACATCCTCGGAAGATGGCTGATACGATTAATATTAATAAATTTATAATTTTCAAAAAATGATTATCAAATGAATGGGAAGCGTTAACACACGGCGTGGAAGGGGAGTATTGAATGACACTTATTAATTCTGTTACAGGACAAGTTGATTCTTCCGAATTAGGCTTGACGCTAATTCATGAACATATGCGTGTTCGCTCTGAATCTGTTTATGTACAATTTCCTCATCTGTATGATGAAGAAAAAGAGCTTTCTAAAGCAGTGGAGCAAGTGAACAAAGTCAAAAAACTAGGTGTTAAAACAATCTGTGATCCAACTGTCATGGAACTTGGCCGGGATATCCGCTTTATAGAGAAAGTCGCTCGCGAAACAGGGGTTCAAATCATAGCTGCAACAGGAATTTACTCCTATCATTATATTCCTCCACATTTTCAAAATCGTAGTATTGACTATATGGCAGATCTCTTTGTCCGAGATATTGAAGTCGGAATTCAAAATACTTCTATTAAGGCAGGCTTTCTAAAATGTGCCACCGATGCCCAAGGGATTACGCGAGATGTTGAAAAGGTCATTCGTGCAGCGGCACGTGCTCATAAACGAACTGGTGTACCGATTATGACTCATTCACATCCTCGAACTGGAACCGGCTTAATGCAACTTGACATTCTACTTGAAGAGGGAGTGGATCCAAAACGGGTTCTTATTGGTCATACAGGTGATACTGATAACATGGAATATATATTAAAAGTTCTTGATCATGGGACATTTATTGGGATGGATCGTTATGGTTTAACAAGAGAGTGTACAACCGAAAATCGAAACACGACCGTCATTGAACTAGCCAAACAAGGGTATGCCGACCGCATGTTCCTATCACAAGATCATTGTTGTTCCATTGATTGGTATCCGGAAGAAACTCCTGCGCGATTGTTCCCGAAATGGACGATGAGTTTTGTTCTCCAAGAGGTCATTCCAGAACTAAGAAGTAATGGTGTAAGCGAGGAACAAATTAACCTCATGATGGTTGATAACGTCCGCCGTTGGTTTGAAGGGAATTAATACTCTATCAATCTTGCTAACTTTTTAATGAAGGCTGCCCTATAGACTTATAAGGCAGCCTTTGATAATTATAAAGGTCGATTAGTTAACATTGAGCCTGTTTACCGAAACCGAGATGGAAAGAGGATTAGGTTAAAGAACAGGCAAGAGCGTTCCATTTACCCAAAAAGCAAAAATGAGTGCATTTCGGTAAATGCAAGAGCCTTTCATTTCCCCAAAACGCCCAAATATATGTTTCCCGGTAAATGCAAGAGCGTTCCATTTACCCAAAAAGCAAAAATGAGTGCATTTCGGTAAATGCAAAAATGTTTCATTTTTCGAACAGTAAAAAACAATCTGTTGCAGTTAATAAAAACAATTCATGGTCTTTTTCTTAGGCTATTCAAATTGACTTTAAACCCACCGCCAGTACCAGCAAAATTCATCTATTAGCACAATAATCGAAATTATTTTAATCTTAATGATGATATAATATATATAGTAGGAATTGGAAAATATTTAATACATAATATTAATCAAGTAACTTAGGAAATTTGGAATATAATCATTACAATTTTCAAAAAAGGGAGGTTTTTTATTATGAAATGGGTTAGAAAACTTCAAGATAAACTCACGGGACTAACTGATGCCATTACCCGTTATCCCTTAACAACTTTATTTCTAATTGGTGCGGCCATTATTGATGCTTATATGATTAGCACTGGAAAGGATAATCCAAAATTCCTTCTAACCTTTATCGTTGGTGCTTTTCTTAGCGCTGTGTCACAGGTTGTTTACGAAAGGTTTTATTCAAAGTTTTCTATCCGTTTGGTCTTAATGGGCTTGGTGGTCCTGCTAACGGCGGGATACTACCTAATAATTAGACATGCTCCAACGCTTAGCATGGAGGTAGAAATTAGAACGATTGTTGCCCTTTTTGCTCTGCTTATTGCCTTCATATGGGTTCCCGTCATAAAAAGTCCTATCAGCTTTAACACAAGCTTTATGATCGCATTTAAGTCATTTTTTAATTCACTGTTCTTCTCAGGTGTCATTTTCGGAGGGATAAGCATTATCCTTACGGCCGTTGATCAGTTGATTTTTACCATCGATAGTAACGCTTATCCGCATACAGCAAATATTGTTTTTATATTATTTGCACCGATGTATTTTCTTTCACTCATTCCCATTTATCGTAAGGTAGAGGACAACAAAGAAGAAGTAAATATGGCAGCCCATTGTCCAAAGTTTTTAGAAATACTCATCTCTTATATTGTGATTCCACTCATTGCCGTGTTTACGTTAATCTTAGTGATTTACATTTTCAAAAATATTGGTGGGAAATTTTGGACAGATAATTTACTAGAACCTATGATCGTTTCTTATGCAATAACCGTTATTCTTGTGTATATACTAGCAAGCGAGATAGAAAACAAGTTTACAGCTTATTTTCGAAAAATTTTTCCCAAAGTGTTAATTCCTATTGTTCTCTTCCAGGTTGTATCATCGGTTATCAGTTTGTCTGATACAGGCGTCACACATACCCGCTATTATGTCATTTTGTTCGGCATCTACTCTGCAATAGCTGGTATATTATTAAGCTTTTTACCAGTGCGGAAAAATGGAGTTATTGCGGCCTTACTAATTATTTTTGCTACAGTATCGATTGTGCCTCCGGTTGATGCGTTCACGGTAAGTCGAAATAGTCAGATTGGTACACTAAAAAACGCCCTTGTGAAAAACGATATGCTCGAAAAAAATAAAATTAAACCCAATGCAAATATTTCTAATCAAGATAAAAAAATCATAACGAATGCGATTCAATACTTATATATGATGGAATATACAAAAGAAATTGATTGGCTGCCAGACGATTTCAATGCATATGAAGATTTTAATGATACATTTGGTTTCAGAGAGTATCAAGAACCTCAGGATTCAGAACACCCTATTTACCTGAGCATCAAACAGACAAATCCTATAAATATCACAGGCTTTGATACCTTTGTCCAAACCGATATTTCAACGTATGACAAAAATACTTTGGAGTTTGATGCTTTTGAAAAAGCAGGTAAAAAGTACATTTTATCGAAGGACTATAAAAAGGATCAAGCTATTTTTACTTTAAAGGGAGATAATAATCGGGAGCTTATCAGCTTTAATACCCAAGAAATCTATGATAAGTTTTATGATTTTCCTTCCAATAAAGATTTACTTGCCTTGAAAGATGCAACCCTTTCAAAAGAAAATGATGCCGCCAAAATAACCATTGTAGTTCAAAGTGTTACCATCGATAAGCAAAATCCACAGAATAATAACGCATTATTATATGTTTTTGTTCAGATTAAATAGATATAGAACTATAATTCAAAAAACAAACGGGACATTGTTCCGTTTGTTTTTCTATTTCAGACTAATAATTTATGAATTCCGATGACTTTCACTGCAGATTTCAACATATTAACATAATTTTCCTTGTTAGAAATTTGACTATTTGAAACTATTATTTATTGTCGAATTCTGATAAGGTTAAAGGACAAATAATAATTAATCCCTTTCCAGTTTGGAGGCTTGGATAGATGTTGAAAATACGAAACGCAAGAATGGATGATTTAACGGAGTTATTAATAATTGAACATCTTTGTTTTTCTGAAGATGAGGGGGCAACGAAAGAAGCGTTCGAAAAGCGTATTCAATTAATTGCCGATAGTTTTTTTGTCGCGGAAATGAATGGAGTACTCGTGGGTCTAATCAATGGTCCAGTGATTGAAACAGCCTACATCACAGATGATTTATTTAATGAGATTAAGGAGAATCCAATTTCAGGCGGCCATCAAAGTGTGTTGGGATTAGCGGTCACCCCACATTTTCAAACGCGTGGCATAGCGGCAGCATTACTTGACCACCTGGAAAAAGTCTCTAAAGAAAAGAATCGGGAAACCATTACACTTACATGCAAGGAAGATTTAATCCGGTTCTATGAAAACCACGGCTACGAAAATCATGGTGTTTCAAACTCCCGGCATGGCGGAGTGACTTGGTACAACATGATTAAAAAATTGTCGTAAAATGGATCCTACCTTGACATAAATTAATTTTTTTTAGCGATCCTTTTGCTAATCTATGAATACGAAGACTTTGATTTTTTTATAGATTGTAAATTGGAGAGTGAGAATTATGTTTCAAATCATTGAAAAAAAAGCCGTCATGGATGTCCGTGAACGAATTGCGAAGGGGGAGCATCCACGACGGGAGATAATAAATTTTGTAAAAACAGCACCGGTTGGGACAATCTTTGAGATTCATTTACCATTTCGGGCAGAGCCGCTCATTGGTAATTTACAATCGTTAGGGATGAATGTCATTGTAAATGAATTAGAACTGATGCATTTCCGTCTCATGGCTGTTAAACTTGATGAGTTTTAAGCCATTTCAGCCATAAGTTTAAGTTGGTCCAACTCAAGAATCTGTATTTGCTTGCTTCCGTCCATTTGAATTAGCTTTTGTGTTTTAAAACTTAATAGCTTTCTACTTACTGATTCTGGGGTCGTTCCAATGTAGCTTGCCAACTCCTTTTTCGTAATAGGGAGTATAAATGAGCCCTTATTTGGGCTCATTTTTTTATGAAAAAGAATAAGGGCCCTTGCCAGGCGTTGGTCAACTTCCATTAAACTCAAGGAACCAACCGATTCATCTGCATCACACAAACGTTCATTTACTTCCAGCAAAAAACGGTAAGCTAGTTCAGCGTCCTTTTCCATTGTCGTTAAGAAATCCTTTTTTTCGATATAGCAAATCACGGTGTTTTGTGAAGTTTCTGCATTTACATAGTGTTTATCCTTTTTTAACAAAGAGGATAACCCGAAAAAATCTCCTGGAAATAACAAGCGGACAATTTGTTCTTTACCTTCCGCTGATATCTTTGTCAATTTTATCAGTCCTTCATTCACCACAAATAGTGTTTCAGAACGTTCACCTTCCTGAAAAATGAACTCGCCTTTCGAAAAGTGACGACTTCTTGTTACTTTTTGTAATAGCTGGCGATCTACCACATTCAACCCCTCGAAAACAGGGACAGAGGTGAGGCATGCAGATTCATGAGCGCATCCTTGATGACAGGCCATTTTCACTCACTCCTTACAAACATTCGTTAGCTTCACCATATCAGCTTTGCAGTTTTTATGTAGTGATGTATATCAATTTTTCATCTTTCTTGATATAAATCAATGTCAGTGAGAATGATTTTCAGTATGATTAATTAAAATAAGTGAGAGGAGTTTGGATGGAATGAGTATGATTGAATTGGCATTGAATGATGTGGCCTGTTGCGGATGTATTGGTAAAATAAAAAGACGGTTACAAAGAACCAATGGTGTGGAAAAAGTTAAAATCGTCTCCGGGTATGGAAAGATTCAAATTAATTTTGATGAAACGATTATTCAATCAGATGAAATAAATCTAAACCTATATAAAATGACAATGAGAATATTTGATTAAGAAGCTGCTCTTGCTGGGCAGCTTTTGTTCTGTTTTTAATGGAAAGCTTTGTTAAACTAAATGGTTGTTCTTATACTCTGTTGATTGGAGCGGAAAGCGAGCGCATGGAGCGGAAAGCGAGCGCATGGAGCGGAAATCAACATACTAGTTTAACAGAGCCATATGGAAAAATAACAGTTTGAACGATTGAGATAGTATGATAGATTCATTAATAGTATAATTAAAATGAATTTCGAATATATAAAAAATAACTGATATTTAAGAATTTGGAAGAAAAGTTTTTCTAGAAAATAGAATAGAAAAACATGAAGTTGAGGTATCTATCGTATGAATGATGTGTTACTCATAAATGCCGATGCATGCTACCGACATGCCGAGCAGAAGGCTGCTCAATATTTTACATCGCTTTGTGACCAGGTAATAAGACAGACGTATGTCCATTCCTTAACGAAAGATCTCCAATCCTGGAAACAGAACCATATTCATCATCATTCAATCTTTTCTTTTTTTTCACGGAAAAAGGGAAATAACGCTCCAAAGGGGTATCACAATTATATCCGCTGGTTGAATTACACAGGTAAACTCGATCCATACCTGGATCGAAGTATTTCCTATCTTTTCATGCGGGACCTAGGTAAAGCCCTGGACTCAACTGACACACAAACCAAGGTCCGGCGTATGGTTGACAGTTTAAAAAATCAGCTTACTGGTCAAGACGATCAATCTGAAACCATCAGCATGTCAGGTTTGTATCGGTGGGCTCAAAAGGAAGGTATTGAAACCACCTTTATCTGGCTGATCAACAAACTAAAGTCAGTGTCTTCCCATATTCCAACTGGTATGGATGCGGAGAATGCTCAGCGAAAACTGATCAAAATCATTGCTGGGGTATTGATGCACGTGATGGTTGATATGGACGATGAGATTTTTCCAGAGGAACGAACTCAAAAGCTTGCTGAAGCTATTCGACTCGGGTATGCCTATGGCCTGACCTATCCCTTCATTGACGATCTCCTCGATGCTAATGTTTTATCCGATCACGAGAAAAAACAATATTCTCAATTAATCCGTACCACCCTAATCACCGGGACTGTGCCGGAATTGAGTGAGTGGCCTGGAAAAACAAAAGAATTGATCCAATATATCCATGCAGAGCTCCGAGATGCTTATGAGTATATTAAGGGTCAACAGCGACGTGAAACTTTGAACTCCTTTTTTGAGCAATCCTTTGTTTTTTTTCAATCCCAGGAAGTGGACCGAGAAAAAGATTTATCCAATGCTGCTTACACGAATGAAGAGCTTTATATACCAGTCATTTTAAAATCATCTTCTTCTCGTTTGATTGTCCGTTCCGTACTTAGTGCTCCTGAAGATGAGGACTATAGCAGCCGAACCTTCTTTTATGGCATTTACAATCAGCTGGCTGATGATTTTGCGGATATGTTCGATGACCTAGAGGAAGGAGCGGTAACACCCTTTACCTATTATTTGAAATTTCATGATAAACGTTCCGACCTCATCAACCCATTTGAATTATACTGGGCGGTTATCGCCAATTTAATCCATAACGTTTATCAAGGGGATAATAAGACCTGTGAGGTTATTCTGGACCGTGCCATCAACGGCTTAAAACGATATAAAGAACGAATGGGAACTCAGAAATACAATGAAGTGATGGAGTTTTTTGCTTCTGGAAATCCAACATTCAATCGTGTAATTCAAAATATGGTGGGTAAAGCGGATGATGTAGATTTCTTTGATAAACTGCTTCGCGACCATATGATTTCCATTCTAAAAAATGAGCGAAAAGAGCAAGAGGAATTTAAAGATACAATTGAATCGGTTCGCAATAAGATCAATAACATCTTATTTATCCAAAAGATTAATAAGAGTTCAGTACTGAAGGAGCCCATCATAGATGCGGCAAATTACAGTCTGAAAGGTGATGGAAAGCGATTAAGACCAATCATGACCTGGGTCATGGGCGTGAATGAATATGGATTAAATCAATCAGCAATCGTGCCACTTTTGAGATCATTGGAATATATGCATACTGCCTCCTTAATCTTTGATGATTTGCCCTCACAAGATAATGCATCAATCCGTAGGGGGCGTCCAACTCTACATATGGTATACGATAATGCCATAGCTGAATTAACCGGTCTATTTTTGACCCAGAGGGCGATTGAGGAACAAGCTTCCCTTGATCAGTTCGATGCAAAAACGGTGCTCAACTTGATTCGATATTCGACCCAAATAACCGAAGATATGTGCAAGGGACAGGCAATGGATTTAGATTCAAAAGGGAAGCCATTGACACTGGAACAATTAAATATAAAGAGTTTTTACAAAACCGGGATCGCATTCGAAGCGTCCCTCATTATGCCTGCCATTCTTGCTCAAGCAAGTGAATCGGAAATGGCAGCATTGAAAAAATTCGCCCATCATGCCGGCATTGCTTTTCAGATCAAGGATGACCTGCTTGATGTCGAAGGGGATTTATCCATACTCGGTAAACCAATTGGGATCGATGCTGAAAATAATAATTCGACCTTCGTTTCCATCCTGGGTGTAGATGGTGCCAAACAAGCGATGTGGGAACACTTTTGTCTTGCAACGGAAGCATTACAAAACCTGCCGCGAAAAACTACATTTCTTAAGCATTTATTGAATTATATCGTGAATCGTGACCATTAAGATTTTATATATAGTTTGGAGTGAATTTTAAATGAATGGTTTATCTAAAATACCTCAGCCGCCTTACTACGCTGTGATATTTTCTTCCCAAAGAACTGAAGGTGATAAGGGTTACGGAAAAATATCTGAAAGAATGATAGAATTAGCAGCACAGCAAAAGGGCTTTTTAGGAGTAGAAAGCGCTCGTGATGCGGAACTTGGAATCACTGTTTCCTATTGGGAATCACTTGAAGCGATTAAGGACTGGAAAGAACATGCTGAACACAAGGTTGCACAGGGAAGAGGGAAAAGTGAATGGTACAAAAATTTCTCCCTTCGAGTTTGTAAAGTGGAACGGCATAGCTTTTTTGAAATGTGATTTTTTTTCATATAGCAATTCTACGTGACCGAAGAGTGTGTGGAACAGAGTGAAGGGGAACGTAGAATGGTCCTACGTGACTAAAAAGAGTCTGGAATAGAGAAATGGGGAACCTAGAGAGGTTCTACGTGACCGAAAAGAGTGTTAATTAGAGAAACGGGTAACGTAGAGTGGTTCTACAGCACCGACTAGAGTAGAAATTAGAGAAACCAGTCAAAAATGACTGGTTTCTTCACGTAAATCAGATCTTTAATTTATTTTGGAGTTCAGCTACAGCGAAAAGTGCTTTTTTGTCTTGTAGGACGTCTTCGGGTTTGCTGCCCTCACCAAGGACATATCCTCCAAACTCAATTCCCATGAAATCAAAGATATATTTAAACTGCTGAATCATTGGCAGACCTTTAATTGATGGATTGTCACCACCGACCGCGATCACATAGGCTTTCTTTGTAGCCAATTTATTTTTGAAATCAGGATAATTTGGATCCCTTAAGGTTTGAGACCAACGATCAACAAAATTTTTCATTGTTCCGGACATACTATACCAGTATATTGGTGTTGAAAATATTAAAATGTCATGAGGCAGAATACGATCGATGATAGAGTTATAATCATCATTTCTGTCTTGAAATCCTTCTGGAGAATGACGCATATCCTCGATTGGCTTGATAATATAATCTTTTAAGTAAATTTTTTCAGCAGGTAAACCTTGAACTGCATGATCTGCCAAAAGCTCTGAATTACCATTAGGACGGGTTCCCCCATAAATAACTGCGATTGTCATACCCTAGCACTCCTTTGTTTCTAATTCTTGCTTACTTATAACATATATGTAAATAAAAATCGATTAAGATGATTCGTGTATTCCTATTATAATCGGTATCATTAGAAAGAAACAGGGACAAACAACCAAGTTTGCCGCAGCTGTTTTCAAGGAAAGTTGGTTTTTAGCTCCCTCATTATGAAACTTGAGCCCAGTTTATACATATAATGATGGGAGATCTGAAGTTGCTTCCAAGATTAAGGAGGGGTTGAGATGAAGTTTACGGTACAGTATATACCACTGAACAAAATCAAACCCGATTTATCGATGAAAATTACGGAGCACATCAAGCGGGTGCAGCGGTTTATGTGGGACTGTATGTTTGTTTTGGTTGTTAGAAAAAATAAAAAAGACGGAAACTACACGATTGTTAGCGGACATGATCGATTCGAAAACCTCCAAAAGCATACAAAAAGTATCTATGCCCCATGTATCGTTGATAAAAGCTCATCCTCCGGAATCACTTCCTGGTTTTATCGTTTTCGGAAAAAACAACCCCTAGATGATTTTCCTTTAATGCCGAAAAGCTGGTCCATCATGCGAGCATTTTTGAAACAAGAGCCCCGTTTTCATGAATTAACCCGATCCCAACAAATAAGAGTCCTAATTTTAGCCGTGAAGTACAAAAAAACGGTTATTTATTCCATGAAAACAGCGGTAAATGAAATGATTAATAATAATGAATAGCTCTAACGGAGTCCCAAGTGTTTAACGGCACTTGGGACATTTTTATTTCAGAAATCAAATATTTCGGGAATGAAAATAAATGAACTTTATGATATTATAACAATATTAAAATGACACACTGGAAAAATATATCTTTTTAGGAGATGGAACAGCATGCTAAGGTGGAAACGAAATTTGTGGGTGCTCTGGGTCGGAGTTTTTTTCACATCAGCAAGTTTTTCCATGGTTATTCCTTTTTTACCGATTTTTCTACTACAAATCGGAGTCCATGAACACACCGAAATGTGGTCAGGTTTATTATTCGGCTCTGCTTTTTTTGCCGGAGCAATTGCCTCACCATTTTGGGGGAGCCTAGCTGATAAATATGGACGAAAGCCGATGATTATCCGGGCCGGATTTGCTCTCTTTGTCATCTATACCTTAATGGCGTTTGTTACAAATCCATATGAAATTTTGGTGCTGCGGATCTTGCAGGGATTATTAAGCGGGTTCATACCAGGAGCGATCGCATTAATCGGAACCAACACGCCAAATGAAAAAGTCGGATATGCACTTTCCATGATTTCTTCTGCTTCCGCCTCAGGAGGCATTGTTGGACCGCTTATAGGCGGGGGAATGGCGGAATTGGTAGGAAATCGCTGGGCCTTTGCCAGTGCCGGTTTCATTGTTTTTATCGCGACCTTCTTGATTATTTTTTTAGTAACTGAGGAAAATTTCACGCCAAGCAAGAAGCGTGGCTCAGTAAAAAATGATTTTAAATTAGCGATGACCAATCGTCCATTAATGCTCGTTCTTGGTCTAACTGTCATAACCGCCTGTTCGGTTTTGACGATTGAACCGGTATTGCCTTTATATATCGTAAAATTGAGCGGTACTAACGATAATACTTCTTTATTAGCAGGAATTGTCTTTTCACTTCCTGGGATTGCAAGTGCCCTGTTCGCACCTTTTTGGGGGAAATGGGCAGACAAGGTTGGGTTTCAAAAGGTTTTATTTATTGGCTTGCTAGGCGGTGGAATCGGAACAATTGCGCAAGTTCTCTTTACCCATTTATGGGGATTCTCGATGATACGCTTTGTTTCCGGAATCTTTTTCTGCGCGGTCTTCCCAGCCTTAAATGGTCTCGTTGTAAAATCAACAACAGAAGATTTCCGCGGAAGAGCCTTTGGTTTAAACCAAACGGCGACCCAAATCGGCGGGATGACAGGACCGTTGATTGGCGGATTACTGGGAGGAATTTTCCCTGTACAAAGCGTATTTATGTTAACGGGTATTTTATTATTAGTTGCTATGGTTATGGCTTATTGGAATAGTAATGAGTTAAATAGTACATTGAAGAGAAAGGTGTTACCTGAAAAATAAAAGAAACAAAGCAATCCCCGAATCCTGTTGATCGGGGATTTTTTTACATTCCACCTTGAAATGTTTTGGTTCATATAATTTATGGTTGGACATACATTTAGAGTAGTAAGTTTTCATGCGTCAAATCCAGAACGATTGGGACAAGTCAGGAAAAAGGGGTAGGACAGCTAATGGATTTTTTAAACGAAATATTTAATAGTTATCATACGTTTTTATCGTTAGATGCTTTAAAATCAGTAGTTCTTAATCCAGGTAGCTGGGGGGTAATTGGTACTCTTATCATTCTTGAAGGGCTGCTTTCTGCTGATAATGCCTTGGTGTTAGCAGTGATGGTAAAGCATCTACCAAAAAGTCAGCGTAAAAAAGCTCTTTTTTATGGGATATTTGGTGCTTATTTTTTCCGCATAGTTGCAATTGGCTTAGGAGTTTCCTTAATTAATATTGCTTGGATTAAAATTGTCTGCGGTCATTATTTGCTTTGGATGGTTATTCAAAATTTTATTAAGAAAAAAGAAGACGAAGACGAAGTCCAAGGTAAAAAAATGGGCTTTTGGGGAACAGTGCTCACTGTAGAGCTAATGGACATTGCTTTTAGCTTTGACAGCATTATCGCGGCTTTCGGTGTATCGAATCATGTTTGGGTCCTATTATTAGGGGGCATGTTAGGGATCTTAATGATGCGTGGCGTGGCTCAATTATTCCTAACCCTAATCGAAAAAGTACCCGAATTGGAAACAACCGCGTTTGTCTTAATAGCCATTATTGCGCTCAAAATGATTGCGGCTGCCTTCGGATTCCATATGGATGAATTAGTATTCTTTAGCCTTTTAATAGCCGTTTTCGCTGGAACCTTTTTAGTTCATTTTGTCAGAAACAATAATAGGAGAACGATATAAGAAGCAGGGACCCATGTCTCTGCTTTTTACCATTCAATTTTTTTCCAAGAATAGTGGATAAATAACCATTATCAGGAAAATATAAAATGTAAGTCTTATTACGATCAAAAGAGGGTCAATTTATGAATCAAATACCACCCTACCGGAGACAAAGGGCCTTTTTATCCCAATTCACCACAGGACAACTTCATTTAAAAAACCCGTGGGTGGTTGCTTTTTTCTCCTTTTCTTATCCGGGATTCGGGCACCTTTTGCATCATCGATATTTAGCGGGGTTTTTTTTGATTTTATGGGAAACCTTTATTAACGGTTTTTCAAAAGTGAACCTCGGCATTTTATATACCTTATTAGGTGATTTCGAAAAAGCCAAAGACGTTTTAGATCAACGTTGGTTGATTCTTTATGTCTCGATATATATGTTTGGCATATGGGATAGTTATCGAACAACTGTAGATTTAAACAAGCAATATATTTTAGCTGACCGAGAGGATGCCCCTCTATTAAATATTAAAATGGGTTCATGGGATACAAACTACTTGGATAAACGAAAACCCTGGGTTGCTTTAATGTGGTCACTCCTTTTCCCTGGCCTTGGTCAATTGTATCAACATAATGTCATTACTGGTTTTTTTATATTTCTATATACAGTGGCAATCTGTTATTTTGGACATATTCTTCCAGCTATACACCTTTCAATGACCGGCAACTTTGTCCAGGCTAAAAATATGTTAAATATGCAATGGACGATCTATTTACCATCTATTTATTTTTTTATCATCTATGATTCGTATGTATCGGCAATTGAAAAAAACAAATTGTTTGAAAAAGAAATGTCTAAATATTTACGGCTAAAATATCAAAATAAGAATTTTAAATACCCTATATAAAGAGTGAGTGTTGAAAAATATGGTTATTATTGCTACATTCGAAAATTCGATTTTTATTGAATTAGCTATTTCCAGATTAGAACAATCTGGAATCAAGAATGATAAAATATTAGCTGCCCCCCTTGATAAAAGAACAGAACAGAGGCAGCTATTTGATACGATTCATCGTGCGGATGGGTTTAGTTTATTTGACTTATCAGCCATATTAGGCACCTGTTTCATGCTTTTGGGTGTCATATATGGTTACACATTTAAATGGGGACCCATCATTTGGGGAATCATCGGCGCTGTTAGTGGTTTGTTAGTAGGTTTTATAATTAAAATGCTTATGATTAAAAAAGATCAAAATGGGACAAAAAATATTACGGCTGAAATTGTACTAATGGTTCGCTGTGAAGAACATCAAATAGAAAAAATTGAAAACATATTATGGGATAATAATGCACTCGGATTTACTACAATTATTGATGCTTAGGTCATATTTAGAATTAAACATTCATGAAAGCCCATCATATACAAGCAAAATTTTCTTGTATATGACGGTTAATCATGAACAAACATACCTTAATCATTCCTAGTTTTGGTCACATTTCTTAAATACCTTTCCATTGAGGATAATAACTCTGTGAGACTCACTTCATCATCATGTGTTTGGTGCAAGGTTGCTTCCTCTTCATATTGATCATATTGAGGTTCTTGAATCAATTCTTCTTTGATAACATTACTTGATTTTGCAACACGTTGACTTGATTTATTTTTATTGGATTCAGACTTGCTTGATTGGTTCACCACTTGTTTATTCGATTTGTTAGATTGGTTAGAAGCTTGATAATTGGATTTTCCTTCTTGTGCTTCTTCAATTTTTACTCCATAGCTGATATTCATAATATGATACGTGGAAATGCGGACGATTTCCTCTTTGTTAATGATGGAAATATAATCTTTGTGGATATCACTTAATACTCCTTCGAGCTTTTCAGGACCCCCGCGATTTATTCCTACCCATTGAAATTTTAATGCCTCAAGTAGATCTTGAAAATGATCTGCTTTTTTAAATACTAAATTGGAAGGAACATCCACATTAAATGGCATATTACCCTTCATATTATCTGTAAAACTTTTAATTTGCTGCATATTGTAATAAACAATGCCGTCATCTTCTGTGTAAATAGCGAGATGGTCGTCACCGTAATCCATTAACTTTCCGATTCTTGATTCAGGACCGCCCCGATTGATCTTGATTACTTTCCCTAAAAAATACTTCATGATGTCTTTATGCATAATAAGTTTTCCCCCTGAAAATTAATTAATTATATTTACACTGCATCTATATGTGTCATGGAATGACGTTGTCCTAATAAATTAGCCTTTTTTTCTAAAATTTAAGAGAAAATAGGCAAATAATAGAGTATGATACAAGACCAGAACCCAGATGGATGAGCAGTGTGTGTGCTTGTATTCCTATTTTTAAATCCATTTCGGTAAAAATTTTTTAAAAAGGAAGGGGAGTACTTTTTTAGGTGCTATCACTAGATTTATAGGATGACTGATTCAATGGGGTATACAACAAAAGCAGTAAAATTTCCAAAATGGGAATTTTACTGCTTTTTCGATGGCAAAGGGGCGAATTAACGCAAAAATGAATCACACTAAAGTCATGAGAATTTTGTATATCCTTTCATTCCATCATTGTTCTTTTAAGCTCGATACAGAAACACTTTGTTTAGTATCTGGTTCATCCAGCGGATGGATGGTAGCTTTTCCGGCTTCCTGGTCAACATGTTCAATATAAATTGGGGTTCCGTTATAGGTTACATTGGCCATGTTTCGTGAACTCGCGATTTCCTGTGCGCGTTGTGCGTCCAATATTCATCCCTCCTTTTCGTTATCACAAATTAAAGTTTTTGTTTTAATTCGCATGTATATTCATTTGCAATGACATATTTTTTTTAGAAAAAGCTTTTTTTACTGAAAAGATTATGTTATTTTTTTAGAGTAAGAAACATATTTTATATTGTTTTTTAGTTCTACTAGGGGGGTCCGATGGCTCGGACTGAGAGAAGAATGCATAAAATTCTTTGACCCTTTGAACCTGATCTGGATCATACCAGCGTAGGGAAGTAGTTTCGAAGGCGTAATATAACCATTTTTACTATGCGCCGCTACTTTTTGACGATGAATCAGGTTCTGTGTATACAGAACCTTTTTTTATTGTCATTCATTTACATGTCAGTCCATTGAGTACTACATGTTGTGAACTATGCTGTAACTTCCAGATCGCAAAATCTACCAATTTTTTAGGAGGAAGTTACATGCAGAATATCGAATTAAAATCACCATTCACTGGAAGTAAAAAAGTTTATCAAGAGGGTTCTAGACCTGAAATGAAGGTCCCGATGAGAGAAATCCAATTGAAACGAACAGTTACTACTTTCGGGGAAGAAGAAAATGCCCCCGTTAGAGTTTATGATACAAGTGGTCCATATACAGACACTAACTATCAAATTGACATAAGGAAAGGGCTGCCAGCATTACGCGAGAAATGGGTTCTTGAGCGAAATGATGTTGAAAGATATGCAGGCAGAAAAATAAAGCCAAGAGATAACGGATACCTTGATGAAGATAATCGGGCCAATCTAGAATGGTTTCCTAATATAAACCTAGCACCTCTCCGTGCAAAAAAAGGTCATACTGTTACACAGATGCATTACGCCAAAAAAGGAATGATCACCCCCGAAATGGAGTTTATAGCGATACGAGAAAACGTCGAACCGTCGTTTGTTCGAGAGGAGGTTGCACGAGGAAGAGCGATCATACCAGCCAATATTAATCATCCAGAAATTGAACCGATGATAATTGGAAGGAATTTTCTTGTAAAAATCAACGCGAACATCGGGAATTCAGCAGTTACATCCTCTATTGAACAAGAGGTTGAAAAAATGACTTGGGCTACCCGTTGGGGAGCTGATACGATCATGGATTTATCTACCGGAAAAAATATACATACAACAAGAGAATGGATTATCCGCAATTCGCCTGTACCTGTGGGAACTGTTCCGATTTATCAAGCCCTTGAGAAGGTGAATGGAATTGCCGAGGATTTAACTTGGGAAGTATACCGAGATACGCTGATTGAACAAGCCGAACAAGGCGTCGATTATTTTACTATTCATGCCGGTGTATTATTACGCTATATTCCATTGACGGTGAAACGGACAACGGGCATCGTATCCCGCGGAGGTTCGATTATGGCGCAGTGGTGTTTGGCTCATCATCAAGAAAATTTTCTATACACCCATTTTGAAGAAATTTGTGAAATTCTAAAGCAGTATGATATTTCAGTTTCCCTTGGAGATGGATTACGTCCTGGCAGCATTGCAGATGCCAATGATGATGCTCAATTTGCTGAACTTGAGACATTAGGTGAATTAACTGAAATTTCCTGGATGCATGATGTCCAAGTTATGATTGAAGGTCCCGGCCATGTACCGATGCATATGATTAAAGAGAATATGGATAAGCAATTGGAACTCTGTAAAGAAGCGCCATTTTATACCTTGGGACCGTTAACAACCGATATTGCACCAGGATATGATCATATTACTTCTGCGATCGGAGCAGCGATGATTGGCTGGTTTGGAACCGCGATGCTATGTTACGTAACTCCAAAAGAACATCTGGGATTACCGAATAAAGACGATGTCCGAGCGGGTGTCATTGCTTATAAAATTGCCGCTCATGCTGCTGATCTGGCAAAAGGCCACCCGGGTGCGCAAATCAGAGACAATGCTTTATCGAAAGCCCGTTTCGAATTCAGATGGGAAGACCAATTCAACTTATCATTGGATCCGGAACGTGCTAGAGAATACCACGATGAAACTCTTCCGGCTGAAGGGGCAAAAACAGCCCATTTTTGTTCCATGTGCGGTCCAAAGTTTTGTTCCATGAAGATTTCACATAACATTCGCGGCATGAATGTGGATGACAGTTTAGAAATTGAAGAAGGCATGAAGAATAAAGCGGAGGAGTTTATCCATGATGGGTCCAGAATTTATCGATAACACTTCAAACAATGAAATAACAAGGCTAATAGAAGAACTAGAATCTTTAAATCAAAAGCTAGATTTTTTAAAAGAAAAAATCCAATCCATCCAGTGTCATTGTAAGCATATATTCTTAGAGACCCCCGGAATGAGGAAATGCCAAAAGTGTGGTTTCGCTGAAAGTACCTATTATTAGAAAACAGTATTAATTTGGTCGTTTAAGGATAGAACCCATCGTTCTATCCTTTTTTCCTATATTAATCTTTTTATATAACTCTTTTCATTATCTCTATAAAATTGCATAATAAAAAATAGCTGCAAATTTCAAAAAAAGGAGATGAATCCTTTAAGGTGATACAAACAAAACAAATGAACCGTGAGTTTACATATTTTCAGCTTTTTAGGAAATCCAGGCATTTTACAGCCTTACTTTTTGGGCAGATTTTTTCTTTGTTAGGAAGCTCGATCACAAATGTGATTCTACCGATCGTTGTCCTTCAGGAGTCTCATTCAACCGCGATGATGGGGACAGTGATGGCGGTCTATATGACGCCTTTTGTTGTGCTGCTACCTTTTTCTGGCGTCCTGGTTGATAAAATGAACAAAGTGAAAATCATGTTTTTCGTCGACATTGTCCGCTTTATGTTCATGGTGATCTTAGCAGTGATCGCCTTTATCGGGCAGTTAAATATGACGTCTCTTTTTATTATCATGTTTGGAATGGGTATGATGGATAGTTTTTTTCAGCCAGCCTATTCGGCTGTGAGAGCGAAAGTATTTACTGAAGATATCCGCAATGCCGCCAATTCCTTAACGCAAGTGAGTATGCAGGCGTTACGAATATCAGGCCCAATTATTGGAGGATTGATTGTCTCTTCTTTATCTGCTGGATGGGGGTTTGGGATTGATGCCCTTACCTACATCATCTCCCTGCTGTTTTTATTTAACCTGCGGACATTGCCGTTTCAAAAAACGAAAGAGATACCAAGCGAAAAAAATTCGATTAAACAGGATTTTTTGGAAGGGATCGTCGTTCTCAAAGAACAGTCGTGGTTATGGATTACGATTCTAGCTTTCTCGTTAATTAATATTTTTTCAGGGGGTATCATGCGGGTTTTAATCCCGTGGCTAGTGAATATTTATTATGTATTTGAGCCGGTTGTATTCGGTCTTGTTCTTTCTGCCGGTGGGGCAGGGGCTATTGTTTGCGGAATTATTTTTGGTTTAAAGAAGGAATGGAAAAAAAGAGGGTTGCTCGCTTATGGGGGAGTGGCGGTCAGTGGTGTGGCCCTGTTAATCATGCCCTTTATCTCAGATGTTCCAATTTTAATGCTGTGTATGTTTATCGAAGGGGCCGGCATTATGTTATTCGGTTTGATTTGGGAGACGAGTCTTCAAGAACTAGTTCCTGAAGACAAATTTGGCAGGGTTGCGAGTTTAGATATGTTGGGATCATTTGCACTATTACCTGTTGGGTATCTTATTACAGGCTGGTTAGCCGAAGGAATTGGGGAAATCACAACTTTCATTCTTTTCAGTTGTATTATCATCTTCATTTCCGTGCTTGTGATGCTAAATAAAGGAATAAGAGGTTTTGACTAAGGTTCAACATTAGGATGTTGGGCCTTTTTCAGTTAAACCCCTTTTCATTCTTACAAAGGCCAAAAAGTCTATTAATTCATCTGCTGTAAGTGACTGCCCATCAATAGTCAGGGTAGCATCTGAATGATGAATGACTTCTGTTATTTCTACTGTCCGCTTTACACGTTCTGAATTTTCTGTTCGACCCAATAGATAGTCAACGGTGGTATCAAATAAATCTGCGATTTGTGATAGGGAATGCAAGGATGGCTCCCGATATCCGGATTCATAACCTGCATAGGTGCTTTTTGCAATTCCTAGTTGATCCGCGGTTTCCTGTAACGACCATTTTCTCGCTTTTCTTAATTCGGATAAACGACCAAGCATCTTCTAAAAACCCCACTCCTATTTTTCATGCCCTCATTATAGCATAGGTTTACAGAAAAATGTACGCGAATCGAGAACATAATCTTGATTTATTCAAATTAAGTTCTATAATGTAAGTATAAATACGCATTACGCGGATAAAAGACTATTTTTTCACACAATGGAGCTGTTACGTATGAAGAAAATATTATTGCTTGCAACTGGGGGAACAATTGCGTCAGTGGAAGGGAATGAGGGCCTCGTTCCTGGATTATCTGCTGAAGAGTTGCTCCATTATTGTCCGATTACCTCTTTCGATTTAAAAATTGATAGTAGAATCTTGATGAATATTGACAGCACCAATATGCAGCCGGAACATTGGGTAGAAATAGCTCAAGCTGTCTTTGATCATTACCATGATTACGACGGCTTTGTGATCACACATGGAACAGATACGTTAGCCTATACCTCGGCAGCCTTGTCCTATATGCTTAAAGGCCTCGATAAGCCGGTTGTGTTAACAGGCTCACAGGTTCCGATCAGCTTTAAAAAAACGGATGCAAAGAAAAATGTCTCAGACTCAATCCGCTTTGCGTGTGAAGATATTGGCGGAGTGTTTATTGTTTTTGATGGGCGAGTAATAAATGGAACAAGAGCGGTGAAAATGCGCACGAAAAGCTACGATGCTTTTGAAAGTGTGAATCACCCCTATGTGGCAATGATAAATGAAAAAGAAGTTAAATATCAGTGGAAACCAGCACCTCCTAGTCATCAGCTCACCTTAAATACTAGTTTGTGTACAGATGTTTTTCTAATGAAATTGTATCCCGGTACCAAACCGGAGATTTTTGATTGTTTAAAAGGGTTATATAAAGGAATTATCATCGAAAGCTTTGGAAACGGCGGTTTACCGTTTGAAGGGCGAAATTTGCTTGTAAAAATTGGGGAGCTGACGGAAGCCGGAATGGCTGTCGTCCTCACGACTCAATGCTTAGAGGAGGGGGAAGATTTACTACTCTATGAAGTGGGTCGGAAGGTAGCACAGCATCGCGTTATTTTATCTGGTGATATGAACACCGAAGCCATTGTAGCCAAACTTATGTGTGCTCTTGGCCAAACGGATGATTTAAATGAGGTCAAAAAGTTTATTGAAACACCTCTGGCTGGGGATTTAACGATGAGTTATGATAAAGAAGAGTAATAGTTTCATAGAATGGTTGTTAATAGGGGAGCGCGTATAGTATGTCAACTAATCAGAAAACTACTGGAAACGTACGGATTGAAAAAGATTTTTTAGGAACAAAAGAAGTGCCTGTCGATGCCTATTATGGTGTGCAAACTCTAAGGGCTGTCGAAAATTTTCCGATTACCGGTTATCGGATTCACGAAGACCTAATTAAAGCAATGGCGATGGTGAAAAAAGCGGCAGCACTGGCAAACATGGACGTGAAGCGTCTATATTCAGGAATTGGTGAAGCGATTGTAACCGCTGCAGACGAAATCATCGATGGTAAATGGCATGATCAAATCATCGTCGATCCGATTCAAGGTGGAGCCGGGACATCGATTAACATGAATGTAAATGAAGTCATCGCTAATCGAGCGATCGAGTTATTGGGAAAAGAAAAAGGGGACTACTATCATTGCAGTCCCAATACCCACGTGAATATGTCGCAATCAACGAATGATGCGTTTCCAACCGCCATTCATATTGCCGTCTTAAATCTTCTTGAAAAATTGCTGGATGCGATGGATATAATGCACAAGGTTTTTCTAGAGAAAGCTGCCGAATTTAATCATGTGATTAAAATGGGGCGGACACATCTACAAGATGCGGTTCCAATCCGTCTCGGTCAGGAATTTGAAGCATATGCCCGTTTCATTGGACGAGATATTAAGCGGATTAAACAATCTCGCCAGCATTTATATGAATTGAATATGGGAGCAACCGCTGTTGGTACAGGATTAAATGCCGACCCACGTTATATTGAATTAGTAGTCAAACATCTTGGAGAAATCAGCGGCTTACCACTAGTTGGTGCCGAACACCTTGTAGACGCAACTCAAAATACAGATGCTTACACAGAGGTATCTGCAGCTCTTAAAGTATGTATGATGAATATGTCAAAAATGGCGAACGATCTGCGGTTAATGGCTTCTGGGCCAAGGGCGGGATTAGCAGAAATCTCGCTGCCGGCACGTCAACCAGGTTCTTCCATTATGCCTGGAAAGGTAAATCCGGTAATGCCGGAGCTGATCAACCAAGTAGCTTTCCAAGTGATTGGTAATGATCATACGATTTGTCTTGCTTCAGAAGCAGGCCAGCTTGAATTGAATGTCATGGAGCCGGTCCTTGTTTTCAACCTGCTTCAGTCGATCAGCATTATGAACAATGCATTCCGCGTTTTCACTGAGCACTGCTTAAAAGGAATCAAAGCCAATGAAGACCGATTAAGAGAATATGTGGAAAAGAGTGTTGGCGTAATTACAGCGGTGAACCCACATATTGGGTATGAAGTAGCGGCACGTATTGCAAGAGAGGCGATATTAAGCGGGGCGCCGATTCGTGAATTATGTTTAAAATACCAGGTATTGACGGAAGAGGAACTTGATTTAATTCTCGACCCTTATGAAATGACCCATCCAGGTATTGCTGGTGCTTCATTACTGGAAAGAGAATAAGAATTTATGGTGCCTGACACCTACCTCCCGGGGGGATGTGTCAGGCACTTTTTTAGTTTTTTTATGATTCGCCGATAAAGTGGTCAGATTCGCCGATAAAATTGAAAATTCGCCGATAAAGTGGTGAAATTCGCCGATAAACATTCTAAATCCGCTGATAAAATATTTTAAGAGATTAAAATAGAGTAATTTTGCACCGGAATATAACATTTTGAGAGTTTTTTTAGTAAAAAAACAGCATTGATCATTTCTATAGGACATTTTTCTAGAATTCTAAGTGAGTTTTGTCCCATAGACGGCCTCTATTGGACATTTTTCCAGATACCAAATTGAGTTTTGTCCCATAGACCGCTTCTATCGGACATTTTTCCAAATATCAACATGAGTATTGTCCAATAGGCACTACGACTTCAGTTTTATTGCATTTTAACGGAGACTTCTTCCTCCGATGACCAGCCTTTACTCCAAGATAGATGGACTAACGCCAAAATGAAAAGAGCGGCGATGCCAATTACGCCAATCACAATAAAGCCGGTTGCATATGTTCCGGAAACTTGTTTTAGTGTTCCCAAAATATTAGGTACAAAGAATCCGCCAACCCCGCCAGCGGCTCCGACGATCCCAGTAATCATTCCAATCTCCTCCTGGAATCGCTGTGGAACAAGTTGAAAAACTGCACCGTTCCCCATTCCCAGGCAAAGCATCCCGATAAACAGAAAACTTGTCACCAAGTAAATAGACGGAAGCTGGCTTACGCCGAACATCGTGAGAGCTACCCCGATAAGTAGAAAAGTAAGCAAACGGCTGCCGCCGATTCTATCAGCTATGTATCCGCCAACTGGCCGAAAAAAGCTTCCAGCAGCCACACACAGCGTAACAAAATCTCCTGCCGTTACCTTTGATAGGTTATATTGATCTACAAAAAAGATACTTAAAAAACTAGATAAGCCAACAAATCCACCAAAAGTAACACTATAAAGCAAACAAAAATACCATGCATCTTTTTGTTTAAATACCTTGAAATAATCTACAATTGGCTTAGCCGGTGGCTGGGAAGGTGCATCCTTGGCTAAAACGACATATAGAATAAAAACTATTAGAAGAGGAATAAGGGCAAGACCCATTACATTATGCCAGCCGATATTTTCGGCAAGACGCGGACCGAGAAGGGTAGCAAAAAGAGTTCCACTATTCCCAGCGCCAGCAATCCCCATCGCCAATCCCTGTAAATGCGGCGGATACCAACGGCTTGCCATGGGTATCGCCGCAGCAAAGCTCGCACCCGCAACACCAAGAAGGATTCCGATCATATATAGCTCCGTTAAAGTTTGTCCAAATAACCAGCCCCATACTAGTGGAACCGTCGTAACCATCATCCCGCTAATTGCTGTTTTCCGTGGTCCAATCCGGTCGGTTAATACGCCAAGAATCAGCCGAAAAAAAGAACCACTCAGAATTGGAACAGCAACAATGAACCCTTTTTGAGAGGGCGAAAGACCGAAATCTTTTGTTATATAAACCCCGAGTGCCCCCAACATCACCCAAATCATAAAACTTACATCAAAGTATAAAAATGATGCCAACAATGATGGTGCATGACCGCTCTTTCTTAAATCCACTAATTTCATTATGCTGTACACCTCTCTAAGTAAAATATTTTACATTTTTTAGAATAGAGGGTATCGATCCATTTTGTCCGAAAATATGTAAGGTATCCTAACATGGATTTTCCCAGCAAAAATTGTATGTCAGAAAATGTAACACAATTAATTTTTATCCCATCGGTTTATGGAATAATGGAGAAAGTTCATGTGAATGCACACATTTTCGCAAGATGGAGGAGCTCAAATGGTAAAGCAAAAATTAATCTTGGTTGGGAACGGGATGTCAGGTATTCGCTGCCTTGAGGAAATCTTAAAGATAAATCCTGACCGCTTTGACATATCGG
Organism: Neobacillus pocheonensis; assembly: GCF_050477905.1. Classification (NCBI taxonomy): domain Bacteria; kingdom Bacillati; phylum Bacillota; class Bacilli; order Caryophanales; family Bacillaceae; genus Neobacillus; species Neobacillus pocheonensis. The sequence goes on from NZ_JBCNAD010000008.1 coordinate 311,842, forward strand.
TATTCGGTAGTGAACCTCACCTGAACTATAATCGGATTTTATTGCCGACTGTTTTGCAGCGGAGGGCTACATTCGCTGAACTTACCTTAAATGATCGTGAATGGTACAAAAAACACCATATCCACCTGCACACAGGTGAAACGGTTATAAAAATTGACCATGAAAAACAGATGCTAAAAACAGATAAACAGCGCGAACTCTCCTATGATCACCTCATCATAGCGGCGGGTTCGATTCCGTTCTTCCTGCCGATACCAGGTGCCGATAAAGAAGGAGTGGTTGCCTTTCGGACGATTGAGGATTGTCAAAAGATGATCGAGGCTGCGCAAAAATACAGGAAGGCAGTGGTCATTGGCGGTGGGGTACTAGGGTTAGAAGCAGCAAGCGGCCTGCAAAACCTTGGAATGGAAGTGAGGGTAGTTCATAACACTCATTACTTAATGGAAAGGCAATTAGATAAAAAAGCATCAAAAATGCTTCAACGAGAATTAGAAAAACAAGGGATCCATTTTCTTTTAAAAAGAGAGACGGAAGAGATTCTCGGAGGTAACAGGGTCAAAGGCATGCGGTTTAAGGACGGAACTGAAGTTGAGGCGGATTTGGTGGTGATGGCCGTTGGAGTTAGGCCCAATGTCCAGTTAGCAAGGGAAAGCGGAGTCGAAATTAAACGCGGAATTATCGTCAACGACTATATGGAAACCAACCTGCCGAATATTTACGCAGTTGGAGAATGTGTGGAGCATCTTGGAATCGTTTATGGTTTGGTAAAGCCTTTGTTCGAGCAAGGAACGGTGTTAGCAAAACGAATTTGCGGAATCGAAGGTAATCGTTATAAAGGTTCCGTTCTTTCAACACAATTAAAAGTATCGGGTGTTGAGGTGTTTTCCGCTGGCCAGTTTTCGGAAGATGCATCGTCAAAGTCGATTAAAGTCGAAGATGAGGTAGCCGGGATTTATAAAAAAATTGTTTTGAAAGGTGATCAAATCATTGGGGCTGTGTTATTTGGTGACAAAAAAGAGAGTTCTAAGTTGCTAGAAATGATTCAAAAGAAACAAGATGTTTTGGATGTAGAAAAAGTAAAGCTTTTTCCATCGTTAACGAACGAGGGCAATACGGTTGCAGCGATGGCGGCTAATGAGCTCATTTGCAACTGTAATGGCGTCACGAAGGGCGCCATTATCGAGGCTGTTCAGAAAGAAGGACTATCGACGGTTGAACAAGTTAAAAAGTGCACAAAGGCTTCAAGTTCATGCGGTGGCTGTAAGCCTGCGGTGGCAGAAATATTATCCTATATGAATAGTGACGAATTCACCAGGGAAATAGAGCAGCCAACGATGTGTGCCTGTACATCATTAACCGAAGAAGAAGTAGTTCAGCAAATTCAGCTTTTGGGATCGACCACTGTTAAGGAAGTTTTAGAAATGCTTAATTGGAAAAATAAACAAGGTTGTCTCACCTGTCGTCCTGCTCTGTCCTATTATATAGGAATGATTCATCCGGAATATGAAAATAACCATGATGCTGCATTGGGAAACGATCATTGGAAAGCAACTGTCGAAATGAATGGCACATTTTCAGTGGTACCGCAAATGTACGGCGGAATGACGAACTCGGAAGAATTACGAAAAATTGCTGATGTTGCCGACAAATATGGGATAACGGAAATGGCCATAACCAGCGAACAAAGGGTTCGCTTGATGGGAGTGAAAGAGGCGGACCTCGCTGGCGTTTGTGGTGAACTGAACATGCATTTAAGCTCCCCCTTTAGGAATAAACTGCAAAATATCGAGGTCTGTCATGGGGAAGCATTTTGTCGATGTAACAAAAATTCGGCTCTAAATCTTGCTGCAAGTCTCGAAAAAAGATTCGAATACTTAACCATGCCAAATCGAGTAAAAATGGCTATCTCTCCTTGTTTACATAATGGTGCAGATAGAATGTTAAAGGATATCGTTGTGATTGGTATGGAAAGAGGCTGGGAGATTTATATGGGGGGCAGAGGTGGAGGAAAGATACGTGCTGGTGAGTTATTATGCATTGCCGAATCAGATGACGAAGCCATCGAACTTATCGGAGGGTTGCTTCAACTTTACCGAAAAACAGCCTGTTACCTGGAACAAACTTGGGAATGGTTTGACCGAGTTGGCTTAATTCACATAAGAGAAGTATTGTTTGACTTCGATCTTCTCCAGCCATTGATCGAGAGTTTAGAAAAGGATCGATTGCTTCAGAAGGAAAAAATAAGTATGTGAATCAGAGGTGAGATTTCTTGACTGAGATGCTTTTAAACTATTTCCGCACCAAGCAGCAAAAAGTGGAGTCGGAAAAAACATTTGAGACTCAATGCCCCTTTTGTAGTATGCAGTGCAAAATGCAATTGATTGAGCAATCGATTGTTTCTAGAAAAACCTATAAGACTATTGGAAAAGATAATCCCACTTCGGAGGGGCGATTATGTGTGAAAGGGCTGAATGCCCATCAGCATGCTTTTCACCGTGAGCGCTTGAAATATCCTTTATTAAAAGAAAATGGTCAATTTGTCCGGATTTCTTGGGAAGAAGCATTAAACAAAATTAAAGAAAACTTTACTACAATCCAAGCAGAGGACGGTCAAAATGCCTTAGCGGTCTATGGGAGTGCGTCCATTACCAATGAAGAAGCCTATTTATTGGGTAAGTTTGCCCGTGTTGCCTTAAAAACCAAATACATTGATTATAATGGCAGATTCTGTATGTCTGCAGCCGCATCAGCTGCCAACCAAACCTTTGGAATGGATCGGGGCTTTACAAATAGTCTTTCAGAAATTCCGAATACACGCTGTATTATTTTAGCGGGGACGAATATTGCCGAGTGTCAACCCACGATCATGCCATTTTTTGAAAAAGCCAGAGAAAATGGGGCATATTTGATTGCGATTGATCCGCGGGAAACGGCTACTACTAAAATCGCTGACTTACATTTAAAGCTAAAACCAGGAACAGATGCGGCACTAGCAAACGGATTATTGAAAGTCATCATCGAAGAAAACTATATCGATAGAGAGTTCATTCGTGAGCGAGTAAATGGGTTTGAAGGCGTTAAAGAGTTTGTTACGTCATTAGAACTACAAGAAATAGAAGAAATAACCGGAGTTCCAATGGAAGAAATTCGCAAAGCGGCGAGGAAGTTTGGCAAAGAAGAAACAGGAATGTTGTATACAGCGAGGGGGGTGGAACAGCAAACCGATGGATCGATTGCTGTACGTAATTTCCTGAATATTCTGCTTTCAACAGGAAAAATCGGGAGGCCGAACTGCGGCTATGGTGCCATTACGGGACAAGGGAATGGACAGGGCGCCAGAGAACATGGACAAAAAGCTGACCAGCTGCCGGGTTATCGATCCATCGAAAATGTCGAGGATCGTACATATATCGCCAAAGTCTGGGGGTTGGACCCGACAGAGCTGCCTGGAAAGGGCGTTTCTGCTTATGAAATGATGGAAAAAATCCATGATGGTGATATTACAGGCATGCTGCTAATGTGCTCCAACCCTATCATCTCCAGCCCCAATGCTCATTTGGTGAAAGAAGCACTGCAAAAATTAAAATTTTTTGTAGCAGTCGATTTATTTGTCTCTGAAACAGCGCAATTAGCAGATTTAATTTTACCCGCTTCTTCTTATTTAGAAGATGAAGGGACCATGACGAATGTTGAAGGTCGAGTGACATTTAGAGAAGCGAGTTACCCATGTCCAGGAGAGGTCAAGCATGATTGGCAAATTATCTGTGAAATTGCTCGCGTGCTTGGTAAAGAAGAATACTTTTCTTATTCTTCGGTGGAAGAAATTTTTCATGAGTTGAGATTGGCAAGCCGTGGGGGGAAAGCGGATTATTTTGGAATCACCTATGACCGCTTAAGAAAGGAAGGCGGCATATTATGGCCGTGCCCGGATCTGAAACATAAAGGGACGAAAAGACTGTTTGAAACTTCATTTGCTCACGCTGATGGCAAAGCGGTTATGGTGGCTGTTCCCAATAAACCAGCTGTAACGAAAGACGAAGTGAGCGATGCGTTTCCATTAATTTTAACCACCGGAAGAGTCATGTCGCATTATTTAACGGGCGTGCAAACGAGAAAAAGCGCGGCCTTGGCGGCCAGAAATGTGGAAGCCTTTATGCAAATCCACCCATCAACGGCAAGTATTTACCGGATTGAAGATCATACTTTGGTAAAAATTGAATCGAAACGAGGGAGCATAGTTGTTAGAAGTAAACTATCAGAAACCATTCGAAAAGATACTGTTTTCGTGCCGTTTCATTGGGTAGATTCACAAAATGTAAATCTACTGATCGCGAGAGACCTAGACCCAGACTGCAGAATGCCAGGCTTTAAGGTAAGTGCCGTGAGAGTGAGTCCGTTGATAGATTCAGTTTTTTAGAAAAAACATGTTAGAAAACATAACATGATAAGTCACATGATTCGAGGCCCATGGTATCATTTAGGAAACTTTCTAGGGGAGGAACGCCACTTGGAGATGAAAAAATTGGTTCTTGTTGGCAACGGTATGGCAGGGGTAAGAACGATCGAAGAGATATTAAAACAATCTAAAGATTTATATGAGATTACTATTTTTGGGAGCGAACCGCACCCTAATTATAATAGAATCCTCTTATCAAAGGTATTACAAGGCGATACAGAGGTAAAAGATATCACCTTAAACGACTGGGATTGGTATCAAGAAAACAACATTCATTTATATACAGGTGAAACCGTCATGAAAATAGATACACAGCGGAAAACGGTGGTGACAGACCGAGGGAGGATCCAGCCATATGATGAGTTAATTCTCGCAACGGGGTCCGTACCCTTTATCCTTCCCATTCCAGGAGCCGATAAAGAAGGGGTAACCGCTTTTAGGGATATAAAGGACACAGAAGTGATGCTAAAAGCATCCATGTCTTATAAAAAAGCAGCCGTCATTGGTGGCGGATTACTCGGACTCGAAGCAGCAAGGGGTCTATTAAACTTAGGGATGGATGTTTCCGTTATTCATCTGGCTCCCTTTTTGATGGAAAGACAATTAGATGCAACGGCAGGCAAGTTATTACAAACAGAATTAGAAAAACAAGGGATGACTTTTTTATTAGAAAAACAAACGCAAGAAATACTTGGTGATGATCGCGTAAGGGGATTAAGGTTTAGCGACGGAACGGAGATCGAAGCCGACCTGGTGGTAATGGCAGTCGGGATTAAGCCCAACATCCAATTAGCCAAAGAAAACGGCCTTTCCGTTAATCGCGGAATTATCGTCAATGATTATTTGGAAACGAACGTTGCAAATATTTATTCAGTTGGGGAATGTGCTGAACATAATGGAATTCCATACGGATTAGTGGCTCCGTTATATGAGCAAGGAAAAGTATTAGCTAAACATCTTTGCGGAGTGACGACCGCTCCTTATAAAGGTTCTGTTATTTATACTCAGTTGAAAGTTTCGGGTGTAGAGGTATTTTCAGCCGGCGACTTTACGGAAGGGAAAGATAAAAAAGCGATAAAGGTTTTTGATGAACATGACAATTTTTATAAAAAAATCGTCCTGCGTGATGATAAAATTGTTGGAGCTGTCCTGTTTGGGGATAGCAGCGACGGAAATCGGTTAGTTTCCATGATTCAAAAGCAGACCGATATCTCCGATACCATGAAGGTTTCCCTATTGCAGCCTCTTGACCAAGAGGTGAGCGGCAGTATCGTGTCCGTTTTGTCCGATGAAGAAATTATTTGCGGATGTAACGGTGTATCCAAAGGGGATATTATCCAAGCCATCCAGCAAAAGAGCTGTAGTTCGGTCAATGATATTAAGGCTTGTACAAGCGCTTCCCGATCATGCGGTGGATGTAAGCCGCTAGTTGCTGACTTGTTACAAATGACATTGGGGGCAGAGTTCGCGGTGAGCGCCCAAAAAGAGGCTATTTGCGGCTGTACCACTTTATCAAGGGATGAAGTAGTCGATGAAATCAAAGTGAAACGATTAACCCATATAAAAGAAGTGATGTCTGTTCTCGGATGGACGACAGATGAGGGCTGTTCAAAATGCCGACCCGCTTTGAACTACTATTTAGGAATGGTGAATCCAATTGAATACGAGGATGAAAGAGAATCGCGTTTTGTCAATGAACGGATGCATGCCAATATTCAAAAGGACGGAACCTATTCCGTTGTCCCAAGGATGTATGGCGGCGTGACCAATTCCCAGGATTTACGCCGAATTGCAGATGTCGTTGATAAATATGATATTCCGTTAGTCAAACTGACAGGAGGACAACGAATTGACTTACTAGGCATTAAAAAAGAAGATTTGCCGAAAGTGTGGGAGGAGCTGGACATGCCGTCTGGGTTTGCATACGGAAAATCACTTCGAACGGTTAAAACTTGTGTTGGTGAGCAGTTCTGCCGCTTTGGGACACAGGATTCCATGGGACTTGGAATGGAACTGGAAAAGAAATTTGAAGGGCTGCAAACTCCTCATAAAGTAAAAATGGCTGTATCTGCCTGTCCACGAAGCTGTGCGGAGTCCGGGTTTAAGGATATTGGTTTGATCGGTATTGACGGCGGTTGGGAAATCTATGTTGGCGGAAACGGAGGAACTCACGTCAGAGGAGGAGACCTTCTATCAAAAGTGAAGACTTCAGAAGAAGTGATCGATATTACAGGTGCTTACCTTCAATACTATCGGGAAACGGCCAACTATTTAGAACGGACTTCGGCTTGGATCGAGCGGGTAGGATTAGCGAATATCCAATCTGTACTGGATGATATGCAAAAAAGGAAGGAATTAACTAGTCGAATGGAGGAGGCTTTATCTGTCATTAGAGACCCATGGAAGGCCATTTTAGAGGATGAAAAAATGAAAAAAGAATTGTTTTCGAATGTGGTCATGGCATAATGGCGCTAAATGAAAAGGGGGAGTGTTAGCGGATGATAAACCAAAGCGTCAAGAAATTTCCCATTTGTTTTGTGAGAGATTTGCCTGATCGTTTAGGAAAAACGGTTGTTATAGGCGATAAAGAATTGGCCGTGTTCAAGTTGTCAAACGGAAAAGTTAGGGCGATAGAAAATCGTTGTCCGCATAAAGGCGGGGTGTTGAGTGAAGGAATTGTTAGCGGCGAATTCGTTTTTTGTCCGATGCATGATTGGAAGATTTGTCTTGAGGACGGAAAAGTTCAGGAGCCGGATTACGGCTGTGTAAAAAACTATCAAACCATTATAGAAGGGGAAGAGGTCTATCTTTTAATAGAATAGGTTGCAAAATTTTATAACAGAAAATTATGAATATTTTGTGAACAAAATCTATCCATTACCATCACCGGTTTTTATTACAAGCATATTATATACAAAGGTGGTGATGATAAATGGGCTTTGCACTATCAGACTGGATGCTCTATACATTATGGGGTGTTTATGGACTAATGATTCTTAATTTCCTTATTCAATTTATCCAAATGTTCTGGAAAGGCTCCTTTGATACAAGTTTTGTTCTAGACTATTTAAAGGATGTCGTCTACTTCGTTCTTCCATTGAACATTATTTTATCTATGCTATCCATTGACCCGACTGGATGGATACTGGTAACCTTCTACTTCATTGGCGGAATTGCTGTCGTGATCAAGTACGTGATGGACATCAAAAACAAACTTACAAATTAATTTTTGAGGCTCTCCTTTATTGGAGGGCTTTTTAGTTGGAAAAAAATTTTGCAACTTACACCTTTAGGCTAATTCTTCATATAATATTCCAAATTTTCTGAAATGGATGTGGGACCATGAAGAGTCATCGTTGGATAAAGTGGCGTAAATTCCTACTCTGGCTCGCCTTAATCGTGTTTATCGGCGTGCTGTTGGTGAGAGGAGGACCTGCCTATTGGTCGGTCGCTTTGACGATAATTAGCTATTTATTTCAGCTAATCTTTGCCATGTTATTTATGATTATTCAGTTTGTAGCACTCTTTTGGTTTCTGGCCCGAGGCCGAACGTACTGGATCCTTCCTGGTGAGACAGGAACAACCTGGGAAGATTATCGCGGTAATCCTGAGATTGTAGAAAATGCTAGGCGGATTGTCACCCTGCTTAGGGGTGTAAAAGAGTTTAAAGAGATGGGGGGCGAGGCGATTAGGGGTTTGCTTCTATGTGGTCCACCTGGCACTGGGAAGTCTTATTTAGCTCAGGTCATCGCCAATGAAGCACAGGTACCCTTTGCTTACGCATCTGCTCCAAGTTTTCAAAATATGTTTTTTGGTGTAGGAAACTTAAAAGTTATGGGTCTTTATAAGAAAGCCCGGAAGCTCGCTGATATGTATGGTGCTTGTATCATATTCATCGATGAAATCGACGCGATTGGAATGAGCAGGCAAGGTGGAGGAGGAGCAGGTGGCGGGCTGATGGGAATGGCCGGTATGGGTGGCGCTGGACTGCTTAATGAGCTTTTATTGCAAATGGATCCTCCAAATATCGACAACTCCAAGATTGCCAAACTGCTTCGTTCGCTTGGCCTTCGGAAAAAAGTGGCAGAGCGGCCGGCAGTATTGACCATTGGCGCTACGAACCTTCCTGATGTGCTCGACCAAGCCTTACTCCGTCCTGGCCGCTTTGACCGTAAGCTCTGGGTGGATTCCCCTGATTATGATGGTCGGGTAGATGTTTTCCAATACTATCTTAAAAAAGTAAAAATTGATGCATCCCTCACTTCTGAAAAGGCAGCCCTCGACACAATCGGCTATAGTCCTGCGCAAATCAAACATATCGTCAACGAGTCCGTCGTTATTGCTCATCAGCGCGGTGCGCAGGTTGCCAGTTATGAGGACTTCCGAGCAGCAATGGAAACCTATGAGTGGGGACTTAAACAGCCGCTTAGTTCCATGATGGAAGATGAGAAACGAAATGTCGCCTACCATGAGGCTGGTCATGCGGTGGCGCAATTTTTATTGAAGCCACATGAAAGAGTCTGGAAGGTGACGATTATCCGCCGTGGCGGTGCGCTTGGTCTAGCTGCGACAAAGCCAACGGAGGAGCGGTATAACCGAAGTGACAGTGAAATTTTAGCAGAAATCCAAGTTTGCCTAGCAGCACGTGCAGTGGAAGAAGAGTTCCTGCACAAAAAATTAAACGGAGTAACCTCTGATCTCCAGCAGGCAACGCTACTAGCCGGTGCCTACCTTGGCATGGTCGGAATGGGTGATGAATTGTTCAGCTGGCTTGCAGTAGGTTCCAGACTTGATGGCTTAAGAGCACTCCGTCCCAAAATCAATTTGCTGTTAAAAGATCAAATGCTCCAGGTTAAGAAGCTTGTCAATGAACACGCTGACTTTGTTCATTCGATTGCAGAAGAGCTGCTCAAACGTGGCGATTTGACAGGGGAGGAGATTGAAGAAATTTACGTAGGGCTATATGGTCAAACAAGACCAGAGCCTCCTAAGGTAGTAACTTCTGTTGACTATATAGATGCTCCTGTACTGTTATTGCCAGAAGCCGATTCGGAAATGGAAGAAACAGATGAATTAGGGGATACGAAATAAACAAATATGCAAACAACCTCGTCAAATCGGCGAGGTTGTTTTATGAAGGCAAAATTATACCTTCTTTTAGGTGAAATATATGCTATTTTAAGTTGTTTATTTTTTTATCGGCGAATTTTCTAAGTTTATCGGCGAATTCAAGTACTTTATCGGCGAATTTTAAAGTTTATCGGCGAATTCTTCCTTTTTATCGGCGAATCGTAAAAAAGCTACCATTTCCCACTTTATGATGATGAAGACGAAGACCATTCTTTAACTCTTTGATCACTAGGTAGAAAATATCCCAACAATCCAATAAGCGGTAAAAAACTTACCAGATTCAAAATAGATGTAAGGGAATAGGCGTCGATTAACGATCCGAGTGCAACCGCACCAAGGGCGCCGAGACCAAACGACAATCCCGTGGTAAGACCAGAAACGGTGCCAATCATATTGGGCACCAGTTCTTGTGCATATACGACCGTTACAGACCAACCAGACATTAAAATAAATCCATTAAAAATCAGAATCACAAACGCCCAAAAAGGTGTTGCATGCGGAAGCAAAAAGGCGAATGGAGCGGTTCCAACCATCGAGAAAAATAAAATATTTTTTCGGCCAAGTTTATCGGATAAGGGACCACCAAAAAATGTTCCAAGAGCCACCGCAACCCCGTATACGAAAATATAAATTTGTGCCTGTGTGAGGCTGAGATGAAAACGTTCCATTAACTGAAACGGATAATAAACAGAAATGGCTGAATGATACCAAGTGCGAACAAACAAAAGAAATAGGATTAGAACAAAGGTTAGCGTTACTCTTTTTCTATTTAAATTTGACATCCCTGTATTGGCTTGCTTTTTAACAGGAGGATTTAACTTTAATCTATTTTTATACCAACTAGAAATGTAGAGTTGTATTCCAATTGCTGACCCAGCTACAACCGTAAACCAGATGGCTCCAAACTGGCCAAATGGGACAAATATCAAAATGGTCATTAACGAAGCTAGAGACTGACCAAAATTACCGCCTACCTGAAAAATAGATTGTGCCAGGCCACGTTTCTTTCCTGCAGCCATATGAGCAACACGCGACGCTTCTGGATGGAAAACAGCCGAACCAATTCCGATAAAGATAGTTGAAAGCAAGATCATCCAATAGCTGGGTGCCAAAGCCAAGACCAATACGCCAATAAACGTCAGTACCATTCCAAGCGGCAATAAATAGGGTGACCGCTTCCGGTCAGAATAAAGCCCAATCGGCGGCTGTAATATTGATGCTGTAATATTAAGTGTAAAAATAATCGCCCCCGCTTGCATGTATGACAATTCCATTTTATTTTTTAAGATCGGCAAAATCGATGGAATTATCGCTTGAATGGTATCGTTAAATAAGTGAACGATACTTATCAGTAAAAGGATTCGGTATAATGTCGTTTTCTGGTCAGCTTGTTGCAAGCCCTTTGATAAACCAATTGTTTTTGTTGTTTCAGTTTGCAAGATACCTTCTCCTTTCTAATATTGATAATATCTGTTAATCATATCTACATTGCTTCTTCCATGTGCTCTTCCTTTAATTTTTGTTTTTTTATGACGACTACAAATAAACTGGCCACCAAACAAAAGACCCCTCCTAAAAAGAAAGCCAACGTATACGAATTAAAAATTTTATAAATCATCCCACCGCCGTATGCGGCAACAGCTGCACCTACCTGATGCGCCGCGAAAATCCATCCATAAACGATTCCACTTTTTTCAATTCCAAACACTTGCCTTGAAATGCTAATCGTAGGCGGAACAGTAGCAATCCAATCTAATCCATAAAAGATAGAAAAAATAACTAATAGAATGATAGAGCCTTTATTTAACGCTACTGGCAGTAATACAAGAGAAGCGCCTCTTAAGCCGTAATACCAAAATAACAACCAGCGATTATCAAAGCGATCTGATAACCAACCCGAAATCGTGGTTCCAATTAAATCAAAGATTCCCATAAAAGAGAGCATAGAAGCTGCAGTGACAACCGGGATCCCGTAGCTAATGCAATATGAAATAAAATGAGTTCCGATTAAGCCGCTTGTCGAAAGACCACAGATAAAAAAGCTGCCCGCTAATAGCCAAAATTCCCTGTATTTCACTGACTCTACTAACGCTTGAAAGGCCATGACAAGCGGATTTTTCTTTTGAAGACTAGGAGGTTCCGCTGGTTCTTCTTCAAGACCATAGGGAAACAGCCCTGCATCCTTTGGTGAATTTTTCATAAATAATAGAATGATTACGAGCATAACGATGCATAGAATCAGAATCAACCCAATCGCCCAGCGCCAGGAATAATTTTTGATCACAATCGCTAAAATAGGAAGTAATATTAGCTGACCGGTAGCTGTACTAGCCGTTAAGATTCCGACTGCCAATCCTCTTCGTTTTACAAACCAATGATTTGCTACATATGTACTTAAAACAGTTAAAAACAATCCTGATCCTATCCCAATAATCATTCCCCAAATTAACAATAACTGCCATTCTTGCTGCATGAAAAAGGTTAGTGTAATACCGCTCATCAATGTGAACATAGCACCGACCATCATTTTTTTCAAACCAAAAACTTCAAGTAAGGCAGCCATAAAAGGACCAGAAATGCCATATAAAAAAAGACTTACAGCAAAGGCTAAGGAAATAACAGAACGATCCCACCCAAATTCTTTTTCAAACGGAACAATAAAAACTCCTGACGAGGAACGTATGATCCCCGCTACAATAATGGAGAAAAAAGTTATGATAAGGATAATCCAGCCATAATGAATACGTTTCAAATCTTCACCCACGATCTTAAATAATATTAGAATATTACATCAATTCGATTGAATGTACAATAAAGACGCCTAAAAAAATATACCGTGCATGTTTTTAAGGAAAATGGTATAACATGGATGAATAGGAGTTGAACTAGCGAAGGGATACGAAACGTGATGGAAATCCTATTATCTTTTATACATACGTTATTGCTTAGTTTTATAGAATTGGTCTATCTTTTAGGTACGATTATAGCGGTTGGTTTGCTGTTAGGGATACTTGAAAGGTATTCCAATATGTTCTTGATTCGTGCGTTCGGACCCCGAGGGGTGCTTATGACCGCTTGGATTGGTACGCCTATTCACGAAATCGGGCATCTAATCCAGTGTTTCCTATGGGGACACAAGGTCTCAAGAGTCAAACTTTTACAGTTAAACAGTCCAAATGGAATCCTTGGGTTTGTAGAGCATCAATATAACCGTAACAGTATCTATCAGCAGGTTGGGAATTTCTTTATTGGTCTAGGTCCTATTTTTAGCGGAATCGGCTCGTTAATTTTGGGTATGTATCTTTGCGTCCCCCAATCTTATCAAACTTTTCAAGACCAACTTCATCAGCATGTTTCAATTGAAGAACTGGACCTCAATGTGATAAAAACAATTGGTGGTTCATTATTAGCTATTGGTAAAAGTCTTTTTACATTAGATAATTTCATTAATCCACTTTTTTGGATATTTTTAGCCATAGCCATTAGTATTTCATCTCATATCGCCTTAAGTAAAGCGGATATCCAAGGTTCCGCTAAAGGACTGTTGATGATATTCTTTATCTTAGTTTTCTTTAATCTGGCAGCAGGTTTCCTACATTTAAATAGCTACCGGTTGATTGTCAAACTCGCTGTGTATAATGCCTATGTGCTTGCTTTTTCCAGTATTGCCTTACTCTTTTCCTTCATTACCTTAGTAGTAAGTTTTATTCTGTATCAAGTAAAAAAGGATAGAAATGGAGTAACATGAATTGTTAAAATTAGTCTTGTTAAGTGATTTTTCAAAAAAGAATAATCCAATTTTAGAACAGCGCATCAAAGGGCTGATTTCAGGAGAGTCTTATAAGCTTGGCTATATTCCCTCTCAGTCAGATTTTGAACGGAAATACTTTCACATTGCCAAGGAATATTTTCGATCTCTAGGTGTTACTGATTTTTGCTATTTTGATGTTGATGGTGAGTATGATGAATCTTTGCTTGAAGAACTCATTACCTGTGATGGTCTCTACTTATCAGGAGGAAACACCTTCTATTTTTTAAAAAAGTTACATGAAAGAAAGCTTGTAGGAAGGATTCAAGACATGGTTTCAAAAGGAACTCTGTTAATTGGGGTAAGTGCAGGCAGTATTCTCATGTCTAAATCGATAAAAATCGCCGAATACATTGACGAAAATCATGTCCAATTGGAGAACTTAACGGCATTAGATTTAGTAGATTTTGAGTTTATGCCGCATTGGGAATCACAGCAAGCACGCCTAGGGGAACTTTTGGTATATTCGGCAACAGAGCAGAAAAAGATTATAACCTGCAATGACGGTGATGGCTTAATTATTTTAGGGGACTCTATCGAGTATTTCGGGAAAATGGACGTCATTCGCAATGGCAAAATGATTAAGGGGGGCAATAACATGCATCAAGAAGGTTTTATTGAGGTAACCGGGGGCAGAGTTTGGTATGAAATCTATAATAAGGAAGTTGCTAGCACTCCTGTCATTATTTTACACGGTGGACCAGGCTCTTCGTGTTATTCATTACAAGGGTTAAAAGTTTTGGCAGAGGACCGTCCGGTTATCCTTTACGATCAATTAGGGTGCGGAAAGTCTGATAGGCCAACTGATCCATCATTATGGCATCTTGATCGATTTGTCGAGGAATTAGCCCAAGTAAGGGAGGCGCTTAACCTTGATGAAGTACATATTCTTGGTCATTCATGGGGGACGACGCTTGCAGCAGCCTATTGTTTAACTAAACCAAGCGGGGTAACCAGTGTTATTTTTTCTAGCCCATGTTTAAGTGCTCCATTATGGGAGCAAGATCAAAGACGAAATCTTAAAAAGCTGCCAAAAGAGATTCAAGAGACCATCCTCCTCTGTGAAGAAACGGGAACGACCGATTCAAAAGAGTACGAAGAGGCCACTCTTGAATTTAATAAAAACTTTGTTAACAGATTGGACCCCTATCCAGAATGGTTAAAACAAGGACGACAGTATCGGAATCCAGATGTTTATAATATAATGTGGGGCCCATCTGAATTCACTGTGCTTGGCAACCTGAAAGAATTCGATTGCACTTCCCAATTAAACGAAATTACCTGTCCGACCCTTTTTACGTGCGGTCGTTTTGATGAGGCCACACCGGAGTCTACAGAGTATTTTAGCATGCTTACCCCAAACGGCCAATTCCATGTTTTTGAAAACAGTGCTCATATGCCTTATGTGGAGGAGCCTGAAGAATATTTGCGTGTCATCGGCGGGTACTTAAAAGCCATCGATACAAAAAAATCCACTATTTAAATGATGGTGGATTTTTCCTTTTTGATGTTTTTTATCCATTTCAGATATTATTTTGCTATGATTAAAAGAAAAATAGATTATTTTGAAGGAATATAACGGATTATGCCGAAATGGATATAAGACAATCTTCCTATATAAGAGGGCAGAATAATGAATAAAGCAGGTCAAATTTCTTTAGTATTCATTTCGATACTTTTTTCATTGTATCAAAAGTTCACAGATCATCATCCATTTTTTACGATTGACTTTGTTATTTTTACCGCGATTGCGTGGGTAGTCGGCTGGCAATATGATAAAGCTCGCTTTTTTGAAAAAAAAGCCCGGACGAGTGAAGACAGTTATAAGCAATTGATTGATTCCTTGCCGGAGCCGGTTTATGTTACCAAAGACCATCAACTTATTTATCTTAATAAAGCCGCTTTATCCATGGTTGGGGCTAAGCAAAAAGATGAAATAATCGGAAAATCCATCATGGATTTTATTTTACCGGAATACAAGGACCGTTTATTAGAGCGTTATAAACAAATTTTAAAAGCAAAACAGCCGGTTAATACGATTCAATACAAAGCAAGACGACTTGACGGAACAACATTCTTTTTTGAAAGTTCATCAATGAACATCGTTTTTGGCGGTAAAGAAGCAGTATTATCGATTGGACAGGATATTACAGACCGAAAAGAGCAAACAGAGCGGTTGTTACAAAAGTCTGAGAAACTAGCGCTTTTGGGGCAAATGGCAGCAGGAATTGCCCATGAAATCCGCAATCCGCTAACATCGATTAAAGGGTTTATTCAGCTGTTTAAATCCAATCAACAACAAGAAGAGTATTTTGATATAGTTTTGGCAGAGCTCGAACGAATTAATTTGATTGTTGGTGAATTTCTTGTTCTGGCAAAACCTACCGCTGCTGTTTTTATTGAAAAAGATATAACGGTCCTCATTAAAGATGTTGTTACATTAATCAGTACGCAATCGATCCTAAATAGTGTGGAAATCTTCGTTGATTATGAGGGTGATATCCCGAGGATAAGCTGCGAAGAAAATCAGTTAAAACAAGTATTAATAAATCTTTTAAAGAACGCCATTGAAGCGATGCCGAATGGCGGGAATATTTATGTGAATGTGAAACTAAAGGAAGAAGGAAAAATTTCTATAACCATTGCTGATCAAGGGATTGGGATTCCAAAGGAAAGGATGGCCACTCTTGGAGAGCCTTTTTATACAACGAAAGAAAAGGGAACGGGTCTCGGTCTGATGACTTGTTATCGGATCATCGAAAGTCATCATGGTGAGCTTTTGATCCACAGTGAAATAAATGAAGGAACCACGATTGAAATTACTTTGCCGACGATTAAGCAGCCATTATTGAAAAAAGAGCTAAGCTATTCTTCTGTAAATTGAATAAGAGGAAATCCCCGTAGGCTAAATGGACCACGGGGATTTTTTATATTGAAAATTTGTCGAAACTGCAATTTTGTTGTTTTATCAAGTCGAATCTTTTGGAATTGCGTCTTTTTTTAGCTTGTTTTATCGAAACGGTTCACCGTATTACAGAAAGTGATATAATACATTTTGCGTCAATTGTTTACAGTATTCGAAATTATTACATATCTTTTGAGGTGTATTTTTGTTATGAGACAGGAACAGTTAGAAGAAGCCATTAGTAAAAAAAGAGATGAGATGATAAGAATTGGAATGACAAAGGGGCTTCACTGCGAAGAAACGGTCCTTTGCAGTCAAGAACTGGATAACATGTTGAACGAATATAATCGAAAATATTTAAACCGAGACCGACATAAGTCATTTAACCATTATCATCCACTCTTGCTTTCTTTACATGAGTACTCATTTAAACTCTTTGTGCTAAGCTGCAATTCCTATATTCGTTACTTTCAGTTTTGAAAAGATCGTCAATTTTAATTGGTAAAGATATTCCATTGAGGACTTCTGAACTATTACTATATGATTATCCTTGCAATTGGATTGATTAATAGTTTCGAAGGGAAAAATAGATTGAAAAAAATCCTGCTGATAATCATGGCTATTTTGATTCTTATTCCTTTTCTTCCTCAAAACAAAGGTTTCGCAGCACAGACTGAACCGATCATAAAAGTGAAGTTGACGAATTTTTTAGGGAATAAAGCAGAAGTCACGTTGAAGCCAAATGGCGATTTTTCCACGAGCAATAGAATGTTACATTATAATCGGGTACCACTTATCTATTAAAACAGGAAAATCAAAAGCTTTCTATATATAAAGATGACGTTTTGCTCAATTCCTCTAGTACTTTTTCAGCAAAGCCTGTATTGCAGAATTCTCAGCTTTCAATTAATAATCGATTATATCTGGGAAGTTTTGATTTTATTGTGGAAAATAACCGTTATGTACGGCCGATTAATAGCGTGTCCATGGAAGATTATTTAAAAGGCGTTGTTCCCATTGAAATGTATCCTTCATGGAACATTGAAGCTTTAAAAACACAAGCAGTAGCAGCAAGAACGTATGCGATGAGTTACACTACTCGCGGTGTCATTGATGATACCATTTTGTATCAAGTATACGGTGGCTACAATTGGACCGCTAATTCCACTAAAGCGGTTGATGAAACAGAGGGACAAGTTGCCCAGTTTAACGGTCGTTTAATCAGTGCAGTTTATTCTGCCAGTAATGGCGGCAGGACAGAAACCAATACGAACGCGTGGGGAACGGCACTAGTTCCTTATTTAGCAATCAGGCAAGATCCATATGACCCTAAAACTGTATGGAGTTTCACCATTCACAAAACACAAATTGATTTAACCTCAAAAGATTTAGCAAAGGCTTCAGAATGGTGGTCCACAACGAAAGAAGCCGATCTCGCAATTACCTCTAATATTAAAATGTGGTTAACTGACAATGGATATTGCATCGAACGGGTATTTGATTCACTAAAAAGGCTGATTCATTTCAGCTTTTTTTTTTGAAAAAAATAAGATAAATAGAATCACATTTTGCTATAATGATAGTGGTTCATTTGTAATTGTAAAAAATAGGTAGAAACTCAACAGGTTTTTTCAGGAGGATGTATGAAGAAGAACAAATATGTGTTTTGGGGATTAGTGATTACAACCCTCATTTCGGCACTTGATGCAAACATCATGCAAACGGCAAGCCCAACGATTGTGAAGCAGCTCGGCGGAATGGAGCTATTTGCATGGATTTTTGTAGTGTATATGTTAGCAAGCACGGTAACCGTTCCACTTTATGGGAAATTATCCGATATGTATGGCCGGAAAAAGCTCCTCATGTTCGCTGTCGGATTATTTACCCTCGGTTCGATTCTATGCGGCATCGCGAACTCGATGGTGACGCTGATTATTTTTAGAGGGATCCAAGGGTTAGGAGCCGGCGGGATGATTCCGCTTTCCATCATTATCGTTGGTGATTTGTTTACCATCGAAACACGGGGGAGAATCCAGGCAGTCTTTAGCAGCATTTGGGCTATCTCCTCAATCGTTGGACCAGTCCTAGGCTCATTTTTTGTGGAAGCTTTAACCTGGAGATGGATTTTCTTTATCAATATCCCCATTGGAATTGCAACCGTCCTGTGTTTGATTCCGTATAAGGAGCAAACAGAATTTAAAAAGACTCATATTGATTTTAAAGGGTTCTTCTTATTTGGGATATCCATCACACTGTTATTGTTAGCGACAAATGTAGGCAATGCCCTTTGGTACGTAATCATTGGAATAATCGGATTAATTGTTTTCTTTTTAGTGGAAAAGAAAGAAAAACATCCATTTCTCCCAGTTTCGTTGTTTCAAAACAAGGGAATCCTCATGTCCAACCTTTTCATGCTGGTCTATTGCCTTTCCTTTTTTGGGACATCCAACTTTATTCCTTTGTATTTACAAGAAGGAAATCACATGAGTATTTATAAAAGCGGTCTGATCTTGTTGAGTATTGCACTCGGCTGGACATTTGGAAGCACGCCGGCTGGAAAGTGGATCATTCGCTTTGGCTATAAAAAATTATTTATGATTGGAAGCTTCATTACGGCCATATCAGGCTTGGCACTATATCTATTCATAAATGACCTTTCCTACATGGGTTTATTTCTGATATTAACTGTACAGGGATTATCATTCGGTTTATTATTTGCGGTCGGGACGATTGCCTCTCAGGAATTTGCGGATGCGGAAATCAAAGGGGTGTCCACTTCACTGCAAATGTTTCTACGGAACATTGGAACTTCCATCGGGGTTACCATCATGGGGTTATTGATTAACCATGCATCGAGCATTGTAATTGGAATGAAAAACGTGTTCCTCTTTGCTCTCTGTTTAAGTTTAGTCACGGTATTCCTAAGCTTTTTCATTCCTGCCAAAACAGCTGCAATGAGGAATAATTAGAAAAAGCCGCCTTCGGATATAGAGGAAGGCGGTTTCTTAATTTTATACTATACTCATACGAGGATAGAAGGAGTAATCGCATGAATTCACAAAAAACGGTTGTCGATAAATTAAATCTGGGGAAATATCCGGCAAAGCTCATCATCGGACTCCCAGACGACTTGGATGATTTTAATGAGATTGAATTCGACACTACTATTAAAAAAGATCAATACGATATGTGCTTTTTCTTTGTTTTTAGCTTAGAGAAATTTTCCGAGCAAATTAAGCTAGTAATCGAAAAGAAACTATTGAAGGACAAAGGATATTTGTTCTTTGCTTATCCGAAAAAGAATAATCCAAAGTATAAGGAATACATAGAGCGTGATAGTATATTCCCAGGCCTTGGCGTTGATGAAGAGGGCTATGTATCTGGAAGTGATATTAAGTTTGCCAGAATAGTAAGCCTAAATGATGTTTTTACCGTGGTTGGGCTAAAATCTGAACCAAAGAAGGCGAAAAAAGCAGCCAGTTCAAAAGCGAGTCAATGTGTCGACGACTATCTTGACAATGTGGAAGACATTAAGCGGTACTAGAGCCATAAAGAGGATTTATCCAAGTTCTATAACGATTTAACCCCAGGGTACCAAAAAGATTGGGCACGTTATATTTACAGCGCTAAAAGGAAGGAAACTCAGGAAAAACGCTTGCTGGAAATGGAAACCCTTTTAGGTGAGGGCTTTAAATCAATCGAACATTATCGTAGAGAAAACAGATAAAGTGCTGGCCAATAGGTGGAATAAATGGATTTTTCGCGTCAGTAAAGGTAAAATATTAAAATGATTTCAAAATAAATTTAAGAGTAGGTAGTAGAAAATGATTGCAAAGACAGAAGAGGATATTAACAGTTTAAAGGAAATTGGCAAGATTGTAGCGTCTATTCGTGATGAAATGGTCCAAAAAACCAAGCCGGGTATCACGACGAAGGAATTAGATGAACTTGCGGGCGAGATGTTTGAAAAAGCTGGCGCCATTTCTGCACCAAAAGGAGAATACGATTTTCCAGGGTATACTTGTATCAGTGTCAATGATGAGGTGGCACATGGTATTCCAGGGAAACGAGTTATCCAGGAAGGCGATTTGGTAAATATCGATGTTTCAGGATCCAAAAACGGATATTTTGCTGATACCGGGATTTCCTTTGTAGTCGGCGAAGGAAACGAATCCATGAAGAAAGTTTGTGAAGTGGCGAAATTGGCATTTGAAGCAGGGCTAAAAAAAGCACGTCCTGGTGCCAAAAAAAGTGGAATAGGTAAGGCTGTCCACCAAACGGCTCGTCAACATGGATTAACGGTGATTAAAAATCTGACAGGTCATGGAATTGGTCGCAGGATCCATGAAGCACCTGACCATGTTTACAATTACTATGAACCATGGGACGATGAACTGCTTAAAGAGGGTATGGTCATCGCCTTTGAACCATTTATCTCTACACATGAAGAAGAAGTGTTTCAAAAAGACGACGAATGGACCTATGCAACCGAAAAAAGCTTTGTCGCTCAAATTGAACATACGTTGATTCTGACAAAAAATGGACCCATTATCATCACACAATAAAAGAGGTGCTTACCCGCACCTCTTTTTTCATTATTTCAGTATTTCTTTAAATTCCTTCCCTTTTTGAACGTAGTGTTCACTTGACATTTTCAGCATTTGCAGGTCTTTGTCATTTAATTCGCGTACGACTTTACCAGGTGAACCGAGCACAAGGGAGCGGGGTGGGATTTTGATTCCTCCTGCCAAAAGTGTATTGGCACCAATAATACATTCCTCGCCAACTTCGACATTGTCCAGTAACGTCGAGCCCATCCCTACTATGGAATTCCTGCCAATTTTACAACCATGTAAAATAACATTATGTCCGACCGTTACATCGTCCTCAATGATAACCGGAAATCCTTCATACAAATGAATAGTGGTGTTATCCTGGATGCTGCATCTTTCTCCAACAATGATCGGACCATCATCAGCCCTTAATACCGCATTGAACCACACAGTTGAACCTTTCCCAATTTGAACATCACCAATTAAATAAGCACCAGGTGCCACAAATACGGAATCATGAATCGTAGGGGATTTCCCATTGTATGGAATTTTCAATTAAACCTCTCCCTGAAATATATTTTAATAATCTTAATATTAAAATATTTTATGTACCTTAATCAAGTCGAAGATACTTCGTATTATAATAGAGGAAGTTCACGTGAAAATATTTATGTTAGGAGACTAGTATGTCAAAGACGATTTTTACAAATGGAAAAATCTATACCCTGGATCAAAATCAACCTTTAGTGGAAACAGTCGTAGTGGAGGACGGTAAAATCATCGATTTAGGAAACCACGACGAAATGATTCTCCAATGGGGAAAAGGTGGGTCAACTATCATTGATTTACAAGAGAAAATGGTGACCCCTGGTTTAATTGACAGCCATTTGCATCTTTCTGGTGTGGCGTTTAACTTTTTAGACCTGGATTTAACTGGTGTAACGTCAAAAGGGGAAATGCTTAATAAAATAAAGGAAAGGGCTAAGTCGACGCCACCAGGAAATTGGATTGTCGGGATGGGCTGGGATGAAAATCTTTTCACTGAAGGGTCCATTCCTACGATCGAAGAACTCGATTATGCGGCCCCACATTGTCCGATCTACCTAAAGCGAATTTGCTACCACGCCTTTCTGGTTAATAGTAAGGCACTAGAAATAAGTGGGTATTACCCTTCTATAGATGTGCCAACAGGTGGTACGGTGGTTTTAGACACGGTTACGAAGAAGCCTACCGGGCTTTTGCTAGAATCTGCATCGAAGCTGATTACGAAATACATCCCCGAAAAAACATACGCTGAGTTAAAAAGCGGTTTGAAACAAACAATGAATTTTGCAATTTCTAAAGGCTTAACGAGTGTACATACGAATGATCCTGCCTATTTGGGTGGCCTTGATCAAACGTTCCAGCTGTATGATCAATTAATTAATCAGGAGCAAACGGGGTTAAGGTGTAATCTCTTAATTGATTATCCTTATCTAAGTAGATTAAAAGAAAGAGAAATGAATGTTGGGTTTGGAAATGCCCAACTGCAAATAGGAGCGATTAAAATTTTTGCAGATGGAGCTTTTGGGCGAAGAACGGCCCTGCTTTCAGAGCCTTATCATGATGATCCGAATCAATTTGGAGATGCCATGATGGACCAACAAACTCTATATGAGATTGTCAAAGAAGCTAGAGATTTCTCTATGCCAATTGCTGTGCACACCATCGGTGATCAAGCGCTGGAAAATGTTTTAGACATCCTTGACCAGT
The DNA here is from genome assembly GCF_050477905.1 of Neobacillus pocheonensis. Classification (NCBI taxonomy): domain Bacteria; kingdom Bacillati; phylum Bacillota; class Bacilli; order Caryophanales; family Bacillaceae; genus Neobacillus; species Neobacillus pocheonensis. The sequence goes on from NZ_JBCNAD010000008.1 coordinate 334,446, forward strand.
TTTCGAAGGTTGCCTACCGTGATCGAATCATTCATACCTCACTCGTTCGTCATGATTTAGTTAAGAGGTTGGCAGATTCTAGCTGGATTGCAGACATACAGCCTAGATTTGTCGTTGGTGACTATCCATGGGTCAAAGAAAGGATTGGAGAAAAACGGGAGTCATATTTATATGCATGGAAAACCCTATTGTCTGCAGGGGTCATATGTGCAGGCGGTTCTGATGCACCAGTAGAACCCGTCGATCCACTTCTTGGCATCCATGCTGCCGTAACACGGAGAGCACCAAGGGAAACTCATCAAGGATGGAATGAAAAAGAGAAATTATCCATGCTTGAAGCAATTAAATTGTTCACAATCGGCGGAGCTTATGCAACCAATGAAGAACATGTAAAGGGCACCCTTTCTCGAGGAAAATTAGCAGATATGACCGTTTATTCTAAAGACTTGATGACAATGGAAAATCCAGACGAACTCCTATCAACAGAAATCGAAATGACCGTCATAAATGGTGAAATTAAACACCATAAATAACATGTAAAGATGGACAACAACGGCAGGGAACACGGATAAAAAATGTAAGCGCTTTATAAATTGTCTAAATATAAAAAATAGTCAAAAAATATTGACAGAGTATTTTTTCGGTGGTAACCTAATTAAAATTAATCATGAATCCATGACGAGAAGAGTAGGATTGCTCCTTGTTTCTTAGAGAGTCGGCGTTTGGTGGGAGTCGATAACAGGACGATTTGAAGATCATCTCTGAGATGTATAGCTGAACGGTGCTAGTAAGCTATACCGGCAAATCCGCCGTTATATGGGAATGCGTACAAGAATAATGTTCTGTACGTCTATCGAGAGCCGCAATGGAAAGCTTGTTGCGGAAGTAGGGTGGTAACGCGAGCTAACTCGTCCCTATCCATATGGGACGGGTTTTTTGTTGTTTATAAACATGTATTCATTGAGAAAAGATTCGATTAATAATGAGGAGGAACCGAAAATATGAGTCAACAGGTTGACAGAAAAGCGCTGAATGTAGAGGATATCATCATTGCAAGTCACACCATTAAGGATGTGATTTCGCCCACTCCTCTTCAATTTAACCATTTATTATCAGAACGTTATGGTTGTCATGTGTATTTAAAGAGGGAAGACATGCAAAGTGTTCGGTCCTTTAAGATTCGCGGAGCATATAATCGGATTAAAAAACTAAGTACCGAAGAAATGCAAAACGGAATTATTTGTGCGAGTGCAGGGAACCATGCACAAGGTGTGGCTTATTCTTGTCATCTCTTAAAAATTAACGGAAAAATCTTTATGCCAACAACAACCCCAAAACAAAAGGTAAATCAGGTCAAATTTTGGGGTAAGAATAGCGTTGAGATTGTTTTAGTCGGTGATACCTTTGATGATGCTTCTGAAAAGGCGCTGGAATGCAGCCGCGTTGAAAACCGGACCTTTATTCATCCATTCGATGACTTTGATGTTATCGCTGGTCAAGGTACAGTGGCTGTAGAACTTCTAAATGACTGTCCTGAAAAAATCGATTACCTTTTCGGTGCTATCGGCGGAGGCGGCCTAATGGCAGGAGTAGGAACGTATCTAAGACACTTTTCACCAGAAACCCATTTAATTGGTGTAGAGCCTGAAGGAGCTCCAGGCATGAAAGAATCGATTTTAAAAGGCGAAGTCAAATCGCTTGAAAAAATTGATCCTTTTGTTGATGGTGCAGCTGTTAAAACGGTTGGTTCCAAAACCTTCAATATTTGTAAAGAGATTGTCGACAATATCGTTGTGGTACCAGAAGGAAAGGTATGTTCCACCCTATTAACCCTATATAACGAAAACGCTATTGTAGTGGAACCAACTGGAGCCCTTTCCGTCGCAGCCTTAGATACATATGCAGATGAAATTAAGGGCAAAACGGTGGTTTGTATCATCAGCGGAGGAAACAACGATATCGGTAGAATGCAGGAAATTAAAGAGCGTTCAAAGCTTTATGAAGGGCTGCAGCATTATTTTATTGTACAGTTTCCACAACGTCCAGGAGCGTTACGAGAATTCTTATTAGATGTCCTTGGGCCAAATGATGATATTAGCCATTTTGAATACACAAAAAAGAATAATCGAGAAACAGGACCAGCATTAGTTGGAATTGAACTGAAGGATAAAGAAGATTACTATCCATTAATGGAGCGAATCAACACAAAAGGATTTGTCTATCGGGAAGTGAACAAGGATAGTACCTTGTTTCAGATGCTTGTATAGTGAAAATAGAATCAATAAAAAAAGTAGGTCAGGATCTAAACTGAACTACTTTTTTTTATTACTTCGTTAGGCAGTTAGGATTTTTCTATAGATTTAAGTTAGAATCCATGGATATTTCGAATATTAAACACTTAACAAATGGCCCATTTACGGTATAATATTATCTGTGCAAGTGGAGCATGTATAATTTATTGATTTATAGGCAATAGAATAAGCATTGAATTAAGAAGGAAGAGAGTGTTCAGAATGGGTCGTAAATGGAATAATATTAAAGAAAAAAAAGCGTCAAAGGATGCAAATACGAGTCGTATTTATGCAAAGTTTGGTGTTGAAATTTACGTAGCGGCAAAACAAGGTGAACCAAATCCAGAATCAAATCAGGCGTTACGTTTTGTCCTTGAGCGTGCAAAAACGTATAATGTGCCAAGACATATTATTGATCGTGCCATCGATAAAGCAAAAGGCGGTTCAGAGGAAAGCTATACCGAGCTTCGATATGAAGGCTTTGGACCAAACGGTTCCATGGTAATCGTCGATGCATTAACAAATAACGTGAATCGTACTGCCTCAGACGTACGTGCAGCTTTCGGTAAAAACGGCGGTAACATGGGAGTCAGCGGTTCTGTTGCCTATATGTTTGATGCTACTGCGGTAATAGGTGTAGAAGGTAAAACGGAAGAAGATGTGCTTGAACTGTTAATGGAGGCAGATTTAGACGTACGTGATATCATTGAAGAAGATGATCAAGTCATTGTTTATGCTGAACCAGATCAATTCCATGCGGTTCAAGAAGCTTTCAGAAATTCAGGAATCACTGATTTTACTGTTGCTGAATTAACCATGTTAGCTCAAAATGACGTAACCCTTCCAGAAGATGCACAAGCAAAGTTCGAAAAAATGATTGATGCTTTGGAAGATTTAGATGATGTACAGCAAGTGTACCATAATGTTGATTTAGGGGAATAATATTATGAGGGACTGAACTTTAGATTCAGTCCCTCAATTATTTTCAAGTAAAATAGTCACTTATTTTTGTTAGAACCAATCATTCCGTAATCTTTTATTGTAATATTAATATCATAGGAGATGGGAACCTTACTAAATTCTTCATCCCAATTATTCTTTACCTTTTTCCATACATCAGGATATTTTATCCTTAATTCATTCCCAAATCCCGCGACATCTACCTGGTATTTTTTTTGAATTTTTTCCGTCGTATTCTCTACCAAATACAAAACTTCTTTCTCAGCCGCTTTTTCTATGTGTTTCAGCGTTTTATTCTTAAAAGCAGGTTTAAAATGAGGATTCCAATATTCAGCGATTCTTCCTTCAGACTCTATTTTGACCTCAAATGAAATGTTCTTTCCGGTAACATGAGGCTTAATTTTGCTTTTCATTGAACTGATTTGATAATAAGTGGGTTTATCAGACTTTTTTTGGAAGGCTTTTACCGCTCCACTTTTACCTTCTCCGGTTATCCAATTTATTCCTTCCACCTCTTCTTTATTTAGAGTCCCAATCATTTTGTTTGTTTTTCCTTGAATCACTGCAGCACCATTAAATTCTGGTTCACCTTTTTTTACATCAATTAATTGAAGAAGGAAACTTGTCTGAGAATTCGATTTTCCCCAAATCTTCATTAATGAAATATGTCTTAATGTTCTAGTGGTCAGTTCCTGTTCGGCAATTTGCACTAAACGTATTGCTGGAATGACACCGGCTTCTTTTGTTTCTAGCGTCTGTGCTGCTTCGCCTTTGGAAATAAAAATAATCGTACTTCCCCTAATATCGATATCCCGAAAAAACAAATCTGTAATTTCTCTGAGAGGTACCTCACGCACCAGATTTTGGCCAATGACGGTTGCTTTTTGATGTGCACCTGAAATGGGACCCTCTCTTTTTAAGGTTGTTTCCCACCCAATAGGTTCTAAAGATATCCCCGAAGCAGCGACATTAATATATGGTTTTTGTTGCGGGGACTTACTGTTTGCATTCCCGATTGCTTCAGGTATTACATATTGAAGAGTAGATTTTATCTTTCCATCTTTTGACTTATCGACCGCTGAGCCAACGACGATATTAAGATCTTCAATAGACCTGCTGCTCCAACATCCTGTAAGTAGAAATATAAAAAGTATCGAGAGTAAGAGATACTTAAAGGTCAGGTTACATTTTTTCATGTATTCTTTCCCTCACAGTTGAGATGATTAGAAGGGCCATTGGCATAATAAAAAATAAATAAAGAGCAAAATTACCAATAATGTCCGCCATTTTAAATACCTCATTAATATTTTTAGGGATCATCGAAACGATAAAAATGACAGGCATTAATCCATAAATAAAGGGATGAGTATTTTTCGCAAATATCTGATTTAATCCTAAAGATGCTATAAAAAGAGCGATCACATAGGTAGCAAATATTTGCATAATCCAAATGACAAGAATGAGTGAATCAAACCGTTCAAATAAGAGACCGGTGATTTCAAAGCTGCGAATATATGTGAGCACAGGCCATGTTTGTGAAACCACGCCGTCTACAGAAAGGGAACCGATTACAATAATCACTGTAATCGTGTAAAAAATAAAAGGGATGCCGACTCCTAATATTGGCACCTTTGTTACCTTCTTTTTTTCTTTCATAAACATAAAAATAAAGAGGAGAATTTCGAAGCCTGCAAAGGATAGGGAAGACGTGGTCAACCCTTTCAGTACTGGCTTAAATCCCATTCCTAAAACGGGACGAAGGTTATCCATTTCAAATAATTCGAAGCCTAAAAACATAACGGCAAGGAAAAAAAGAACCGTTATTGGAAAGATAATCTCTAACAACCGAGCAATCGCATTTACTCCACCCAGGACTAAGTATAGACCAATCCACAAAAATGGCATCATTATGGCCCATGTTGGAGTTCCTTGAAGTAAGAATAATCGTGTCGTTTCCGACATGGTTCGAACCTCATAGGCGGAAAGGGCAATGTAATAGCAAATGACTACTAGACTTAGCAACAATCCTATCCATTTACCAAGCAGCTTTTGATTAAATTGATAAAATGTTTCATTGGGATATCGTTGACATAGCTTTAAAATAATTACCGCTATAACCGTAATAATCAAACCACTAATAATAACAGCAATCCAAGAATCAGGTGTTTTGATTTTCTCGGTAGTGGTTCTGGGTAACGTTAATATTCCGGCACCAAGAATAAAATTTATGATAAACATGATTGCCTGATGTGTTGTTATACGATCCATGGGACTGGAATTCAAAATAAGTCAACTCCTTTCGTACCGTTACCTTTTTCTTACAGTATCTTTTGAATGCAACAGCTGTGGACGCCGTTTCATCAGGAAAAGGGGGACTCGAATAATGAAGTCCTTCCAGTCTCTCAATCGATAAGAAACAGCAGGGGATATATATGGAATACCAAAACTTTTAAGCCTGACCAAGTGGCTGCCAAGCAAAAGGAAGAACAAGATGACTCCATATAATCCAAACACACTAGCAAATAGCATGGATGCAAAACGAAGCATCCTTAAGGCAATCCCAACGTTATATTGGGGGAGAGCAAAGGAAGAAATGGCTGTGACTGCGACCACGATAACCATGATAGGACTGACAATTCCAGCTTGCACTGCAGCTTCTCCAATGATTAATCCGCCCACAATCCCTAATGATTGACCGATAGGTTTTGGTAAACGAAGCCCTGCTTCTCGTAATACTTCAATGGACACTTCCATAATCAGCGCTTCAATAAGTGGGGGAAAAGGTACCCCTTCACGATTTGCAGCAACGGAAAAAACGAGCTTAGTTGGAATTAATCCTGGATGAAAGGAAATAAAAGCAATATATAAGGAAGGGACAAATAAAGCAATAAACGCAGCAAAATATCGTAATATCCGTATTAATGATGCAGCTATCCATCTTTCGTAATAATCCTCTGGTGACTGCAGGAGCATATTAAAGGTTACCGGAACAATTAAGGCAAAAGGTGATCCGTCCAATAGGATAGATACCCGACCTTCCATCAAAGCACTCATCACACGATCAGGTCGTTCTGTACTTTGCACTTGTGGAAAAGGACTTAAAAAATTATCCTCAATTAATTGTTCAATATAACTAGAATCGTGGACATCATCCATTTTTATTTTATTTATCCGCTGCTTGACCTCTTCTAATAAAAGAGGGTCAACAATATCTTTCATGTAAGTGATGACTAGTTCTTTTTTAGACCGTTCTCCTATCTGAAAACTGATGATGGATAAGTTTTGATCCTTGCCATGCCGACGTAAAAGCGCAGTATTGTCTCTTAAATTTTCAATAAATCCCACCCTTGGTCCACGAACCAAGGCCTCTGTTGGCGGCTCATCAATATTTCTTGTTTTTGCTTGCGCTTCTCCAACCAGGAAAACGTTATTTAGACCCTCAACCAATATGGCAATTGATCCAAACATGACTCCAGAGGTAATCTCTTTTAGAGAACAAACTTCTGTTAGACCACAAACAGTAAGGGCATGGTTTTTAATAAAATCTTTCAAGGAGGAGTTATCAAAAGATGGATCAGTAACGATTGGTGAAACCGACATTAAGTCAACTAAAATATGGTTATGAAGAAGATCCATATCTGCTAACCCTTCAATAAATACAAGAGCAACGCGAATATCCGTTTCACCCATTCGGAACTCCCGAAATCTTACGTCCGAATTGTGCCCAATTTCATTTCGAATTACATCCATATCCACGGTAATATTTCCAGTCATTTCATGGATGGATGGGTGAGTAAGATGGTCGTTATGTAAAGGACTTTTCTCAGGTTTCTTTGCATTCAACTGATTGTTTTTGAGCTTACGCCATTTCACTGATTATCACTCTTTCTCTAATGAATCAATCCATTTAAAAAACTTACTAAAACCAAAGGGTACTAAAAAAGTAATAATAGCTTGAATGAAAATAATATAGTCTGGCATTAGAGAAAGAATTTTCTTGAACATAAGTACATCACCTAATACACAAAAAATTTTTTATTTGGAAAGCTTTAGAATGATTGTTTTTATTATTTACCTTTCCTGTTAAAATTACCCCGTTCCTTAATTGATTTACACAACAAAAAAAACGCTTGGGAACCCAAGCGCCAGGTTGACGAAAACTTTTACTTTCCATCTGATCGTTAACGTTTGACTGCTGACAATATAAAAATCGTTGCAATAATGAAAAATGAACCAATCCATTCTGCAGGACCGAATGTGACATGGAGCCAGGCAACCGCTAAAAAGGCTGCAGATAAGGGCTCAACACATGCCAGGAGACTTGCCTCTGATGCACTAATAAATTTAAGGCTTTCCATATAGCAAAAAAAGGCAATTAGGGTGCCAAATATGACAACAAACACAACAGCCAGGAAGGCTGACAAGGACCAATCACCCTGAAATTTCCATGGTGGATGAATAAAGCTAAATCCGATACCTCCTACCAACATTCCCCAACCCACTGTTACTAATGAACCCCACTTCGACAATAATCTGCTGGGATAAAGTGTATAAAATGCAAGGGCATAAGCTGAAAGAATTCCCCATAAAAAGGCGGGTCCTGAAATTGCGAGTGTGTGAATATTCCCTTTTGTAACTAATAGAAATGTACCTAATAAAGCAAGAAAGATGGCGATCGTTTCATTCTTTACTGGGATTGTTTTCGCACGAAAACATAAGAAACAAACAATGATAACTGGCGCCAAGTATTGCAGAACGGTTGCTGTAGCCGCATTTCCATGTTCAATGGCTGCAAAATATGTATACTGTACACCAAACATTCCAATAATCCCAAACACGATTAACTGAAGAATATCCTGTTTATTTTGCCAAACGCTCCAGATATTTTGTTGTCCACTTGTCTGAGCAAATAACAATAAACCAGCACCTGAAAAAATCAGTCTAGTCACTACTAGCCATTCTGTGCTGAAGCCTTGTTGATGAAAGAGATATTGAGCCACGGTACCTGAAACACCCCATAATGTTGCCGCAATAAGGACTAGTAAAATTCCTTTTGTCCGAGGGTAGGACATTGTTGCATCCTGCGAATCCATAGCTGTTAAACCTCCTTAAAAAAACTGCTAAAATCTTTTTCTATAACTATAACATTATTTTTGAATTATCAGGCTTTTTAAAGGTTTTTCTTTTTTCGGAAAAATAAAAACGCTTGGGATGAATTCCAAGCGTTTCATTTATTATAAAAGCTAGGTTAGCATAATTTATGGACGACAAAATCCCCAATCTCATCAACAGACTGCTGACCCTCTGGAATTTGGAAGGTTTGGAAGACATGCCACATATCATCCCAGACTTTAAAGTTGACTTCTACTCCGGCTGCACGAGCACGGTCAACCAGACGTGCCGAATCGCTTAATAGAATTTCATCGTTACCAACATGGACCAGCATAGGAGGCAGACCTGATAAATCAGCATAGATTGGTGAAACCATAGGGTCACGGCGGTCGGTATCACCAATATATAAAGCTGGTACTAGTCTAGTAGATTCAGGATGCAGCCAAGGGTCAACTGCAGCGCGTGATTCCATTGATTCGCCTGTACCTTCCAAATCCGTCCAAGGTGACAATAGCACCGCCAAGGCCGGCAATTTATCACCCTCAGCCTTTAAGGTTAAGAGTGTAGATAATGTTAAACCACCGCCAGCTGAATCTCCACCAATAACGATTTTTTCAGGTGAAATACCGGAAGAAATTAACCAGCGATATACTCTAACAGCATCCTCGACCGCGGCTGGAAAAGGATTTTCTGGTGCAAGACGATATTCAGGTAATAAAACACGAGCGGCAGTAGACCTAGAAAGCTTAGAAGCTAAATATCTATGGCTATTACAGCTCCCCATAATGTAGGCTCCGCCATGGAGGTAAAGGAAAACGCGATCATCTATTGCATTTGGTGCTGTAACCCACTCAGCATAGATTCCCTCAATCTCCGTTTTTTCTACTTTAATATCCGCTGCGACAGGTGTAAGCGCAGATAAAGTCTCTAATCCTTTTCGTGCTGCTTCAAGGTTAAATTCAGCCGTCTGGTTGGATGAAAAAGCTTTTAAATACTGTCTTACTAGCATACTTTCTTGACTTGCCATTTCCTATTTTCCCCTTTCAAATGGGATGTAAGTGTTAACTAATATGTATTTCTACTTAAACCGAAAAAATCCTCCATTATTTAACAAAAAAAAAAGGACCTACAAATTGGGATTGTAGATTCCTTTGTCCTTATAAAGGATTATCTCGGGGTTACAGGTTTAACGGAAATTGCTGGGTTAGTAGTGGTAATAACGCAGCCATCCAACTGATCGGCTTTTAAAAATCCTAGATTTAGAGCAGCTTTAATTTTAACATCATTAGGCTTTTTCACCACTTGAATGAGGTCATTCATCTTTAATTCTTCTAATCTTTTTATAGTCTCTGCTTCATTATATTTTTCTGTTTTTCGGATTTGCCTTTGAAGTTTGTAGCCGCTAATGGTAATCTCGCCTTTATGGTCAGTTCCCACTAAATGATTAAAATAACTTTGAAAAGCATCCTTTAACTGATTCATTTCCAGTTCAATTTCTTTTTTTTGTTTATTCAGTTCGTAATACCTGACTAACATCTCTCCTGTAATCAAGGACTGTTTTACCAAAATCCTCGCCTCCCTACGAACGTATATTCTATTTTATGCTCGAACTTGGGAGATATTACTTTTATTACTCAGGAGCTTTAGGGTTGTTATATGTTTATTATAAAAATATCCCAAGGAAAGGGGACCTAGGGATATTTTTATTGATCGTTATTATTTTTTGCTTCCACAACGGCTTGCGCATTTTCGTCCGCTGCTTTTGCCGGTTCCGGTATCGTGGATGCTGTAATGTGGTCGGTAGTACTTACAGCGTCTCCTGTAGCTGCCAAGCTGTAATTGTGTATCCTATTCTGCAGATTTACAGATTCAGGTGGTGCTTCTTTCGGTGTATTTTTATTGAAGCTCATTTTTTTACCTCCCATTTAAAAGTGCAGGGCTTTCGATTTCATTTTTACTATCCCCTAGATTTGGAGAAAATATAAATTACAGAAAAATAGGTATATGAACATAGATTGGTGAAGAAAATGAGTGGACATTTTTACCATACATATAGGAATAATTAAACTACTCTTACAATAATATGGATTTAGGAATTGTTGTCTATGTTGGCAATCCCTTAGAACCTATTAGAATAGAGGTGGCTGCTTGAAGCAAATTTTTGGATTTGCCTTTTTTTTCATTCTGTTAATTGGTATCATGAGCGCTTGCAGCAAAGATGATAACGATAGCGCGAAGGTACCAGCGAAAGAACCAGCAAAACAGGAAACAAGCGAACCAGCTACAACACTTGCAGGGGATGAAATATTTCAAAAAAGCTGTATAACTTGTCATAGCTCGGGTGACATTACAGGCGGTCAAAAAGTACTGGATGCCAACAGAATCCATACCGATTTTAAAACAAAAGATGATCTTCAAGCTTTCGTGTCAAAGAATATGCCGAAATCAGCACCAGCATCCTTGTCAAAAGAAGAGTATGATGCCGTTGTAAGTTATTTATGGGATCAAAAATAAAAAAATACTTACGTATTTTAAAATAGTCCGGACAATTGTCGGGCTATTTTGCATTTTTGAGCAGATATAAAATAAACGAAGCTCCCCAACTTCCTTTTAATACGTAGATTTTGGTTTTAATTGCGTGATGGTTTCTTTATCACAAATGATAAAAAGCTGAGCATCTGCAGGTATCGGATTATCCAGTTTTTGATTAATATGCAGGTCGCCTCGATCAGCTACAAGGGTTGCCCCTTTATTCAGCAGATCAATAAAGGCATCTCGATAGGTTTGCCATTCAGGCTTTTTGGGAATTTCATACATCGTTTCTTCGTACTGTGTGCTCATCAGTTCAGTATACACGTTGGTGATACCATGTGAAAATAATGACCTAACTGCAGCATGGGAGATCATTTCTTGGGTAGGAATAAATTCATCCACCTTAACATGCTTAAATAAACGAATATGGTTTTGATTATTTACTTCAGCTGTTACATGAATACTGATATTTAATTTTTCCTCGATGTGTGTGATGGCGGTGGCAATTAACAATGTCTTTCCGTCGACTAGAAGCGGATCTTTTGTTGCGAAATTATTTTGAGTTATTTGGTCCGCAAAGATAATAACACCTTTTGCTTTGGGCAAATTTGCGGACAGTAGTGTTTCCTCATCGGCAGCATCTCCGCGAATATAGAATAAACGGTCTTCAATAATCGGTGCTTTTTCTAAATCGTCGATTATCACAATATCGATCTTTTTATCAGTTTTAAGAATTTCCTTGATCGCTAAGTTGGATTTTGAGCTCCATCCAATTAGAATGATATGATTTTTTCCTGAATATTTCATTTTTCCTCCAACTTTTAGTTTTTCAATTAAATAATAGGAATTAATCACTTTTCCAAATACCAAACTGATAAGTCCAATTCCTGTAATATAAAGAATGATCGTGAACGCTTTTCCCAGATCCGTTACGGGTGCATAGTCGCCAAATCCAACTGTCGCCAACGTTGTTAGTACCCAATAAACGGAAGTTAAGTAGGATTCAAATGTTTTCGGCTCTAATAAATAAACCGCCAAAGCTGTCAAAAGGATATACATAAGGACAAAAGGAATAAAGATTTTATCCCTTAATTTTACAAGGTGATAGAGTAATTTTTTTAATTTCATTCCCACGAGCGTCCAACCTAACCTTTCGAATATGAATATCCTTATAATTCCCAATATCAAGAAATTATTTAAATTGGAAGAAATGTGTTAGGAGGCAGTATCATCCAAGGGTTTAAAAAGGGAAGGGGAGGAAAATAAAAAAAGAAAGTGGCGTAACCACTTTCCAAAGAAGGAAAACTTTTATGGGTAATACATCATATGAACAAGCATGGACTTGCATGTAGTGAACATGTCCATTTTAAAAAGATTTTTTCAACAAATTTTCTGAATCAACTCAACAGAGTTATTTTTAGGAGAATTGACCAGCGCAGAAACTTCGTAAGCCTCCATAAGGTTCTTATCAAAAGGGACCAATAATTGATTTAAAAAATGAACATCGGAAATCGAGGGATCCAACCACGTTTTTTCGTTTTCTGGCTTTAAAATGACAGGCATGCGATCATGAATGTCCGCCATTAGTTCATTAGGATTGGTTGTGATTACAGAGCAAGAAAAAATTGATTTACCCTCCGGTGATTTCCACTGCTCCCAAAGTCCAGCCATCGCAAATAATTCTTCATTTTTTAGCTTAATCCGCATCGGAGTCTTCGTTTTATCTTCCTGACGCTTCCATTCATAAAAGCTATCGGCGATGATTAAACAACGCTTCTTCTTAAATGCATTTCGGAAACTTGGCTTCTCGGATAAGGTCTCCGCTCGAGCATTAATCATTTTATTCGCAATCGACATGTCCTTTGCCCAAGGTGGAATTAATCCCCATTTTAAAAATCCCATTCTGTTTGATTTTCCATCATTGATTACCGCTAAAACGGACTGGGAAGGGGCGATATTATAGCTGGGGGAGAAAGCTTCTTCTTCTAAAAAGGAATCAATCAGAAACCGTTCGATAATTTCTTCCATACTTGCCGTTAACGTAAACCGGCCACACATATCCATCCCCCCATTAAGTAACTAATATCTACTATTTTACAAAAAAAGCATTATTTTTTCAAAATTAGTAAAAGAACTAGGAAAATTTAACCTATTTATTTTCCGAATATTTTGGTAAAATTTTTCCTTAGAGATGCTAAATAAATAGGAGTTTGAATGTAAGGATACACATAATTTCTTTATACAGAAAGGGTATTTTGACTGTGAAGGACAAGTATCAAGAGCAGGTAGATAGTAATAATCATTTGAGCCAGCTGGCATCAGTAGGACAAATTGCTGCCGGAATTGCCCATGAAGTTCGAAATCCGTTAACTGCAGTGAAGGGATTTTTACAACTCCTTGAACATGAGAACAAGTCAGATTATATCAGTATTGCACAATCAGAATTAGATAATGCTTTAACCACTTTAAATAATCTTCTTCAAGTTTCTAAACCGGATCAGGAAGAAGAAGAAATGCAATCCTTTTTCATTACAGTTGAGCTAGAGTCCATCCTGAACCTATTTCAGGACAAATTATACCGTATACATGTAGTGACTCAATTTAAAGACACGGACAATATGTTTTACGGTAAAAAGAACCAATTTAAAAAAGCTTTCTTCAATTTGATAAAAAATGCAATTGAATCGATTGAAGGGAAGGGCACGTTAACGATTAGTCATTTGGCTACTAGGGACGAGCTTATTGTACGTATTAAAGATACTGGAGTTGGAATACCAGCAGAAAAATTAACACTACTTGGTACTCCTTTTTATACCACAAAGGATCATGGAACAGGGATGGGGCTAACTCAAGTTTTTTCAGTTATTTATCAACATGGTGGAAAAATCATTGTAGACAGTGAAGAGAAAAAAGGGACAACCTTTACCATTCGACTGCCCAAACAATATATCCCACAAAAAAGAGGTGTGAAAAGGTTGGAACTAGATGTGGAAGAAAGAAGTACGATAAAGGATTTTTTTATCGCTAATAGAGACAAGTTTGAAAAAGGTTTATTAAGTGAAGCGATTAACGTGAGAGACAAAATTGAAGAAATACATACAATGGGTAATATTAATCTATTGAATAATGCACATAAGCTAGCCATGTTTGTTGTCGAAGAACATGAGCATGAATTAATCTCCTTTGCCAAACAGGAGGGAGTGGCATGGGCAAAGTATTCCTTAACCATTGCCTTCAAGCTTGAGTGGGTTCAAGCGATACGAAGAACTCTTTGGGATTTTCTTTATAATTATAAATTAGCAACGAATTCCAATACTAGTTTAGAAGAATTTTTCACACTTGAAAAAAATATTAATCAATTGATTGATCAGTTCATGAACTATTTTTTCATCAGTTATACGAAATATAAAGATGATCTGCTCTATTCGCAAAGAAAATTGGTAGAAAATCTTTCTGTTCCGATCATCCCTATCTCTTCCAATATTTGTATCTTACCGCTAATTGGCCAGATCGATCATAATCGTGTCGCAACAATCGAAGACAAAGTCATTTCAGAGATTGGAAATTCACATATTCAAACACTGATCATTGACTTCTCTGGTGTTGCTGACATGGAGTCAGAAGTCATCCGCTCGTTACTTAACCTTATTAATGGTATAGCCATGATGGGATGTAAAACGGTATTAACGGGCTTGCGAGGGGAGATTATCAAGAAGGTGATTCATTTGGGTATTAAATTGGATCAGGCAGCTGATTTTAAAGGTACGTTACAATTCGCATTAAAAGATTATCTGGCTGTAAATATTACTTAAATGGAACACTAAGAACATTGAAAAAGGAGATCTCTGCAAAAATAGCAGGGATCTCCTTTTGAATTACCGGGATCTTCGAGCAAAGTCGACAAAACGAAATTTATCAGGGCGGTGCCGTGATTCTGTGTATTGAAAAAGGCTTGCATCATCTAAGTAAACATAGTTTTTGATGACAACAATATTATGAAAGCCTTCAAAATCTAAAAGGTCGAGGTCTTCGCTTGTAGGCTCCTCCACGACAATTTCCTTTCTTGCGAAGCTGATATTCAAGTTTAAGTCGTCTTCGAGATACTGATAAATCGAATCCGCACAAATTTCTTCCGTTAAAGAGGGGACATACTTTTTACTTAAGTAGTCTTTATCTAAAATAATTTTTTCTCCGCCCATTTCACGCGTTCTAACCACTTTCCAAACAAGGTCTTTGCTAGAAAGGTGAAGCTGTTGCCTAATATAGCTTTCCGGTTTTATTAAAGAAAACTCATTGACAATTGTTATTGGTTTGCGGCCCATTTTTTGGGCCAACTCTTTAAAGCTGACTAGGCCGGAAACCGGAAAATCAAATTTTGAAATATCGATTACAATCGAACCTTTGCCTCTAACTTTTTGAATATAGCCATTTTGCGAGAGTAAATTCAACGCCTTCCGAATCGTTTCCCTTGAGGTATTGAATTGTTCTGATAATTCATGCTCAGAGGGAAGAAGCGTTTGTGGGGGAATTACCCCGCTTTTAATTTCCTCGACAATGGTGTTATAGATGGTTAGATACTTGTTCGTCATTAGATAATCTCCATTTCATTTTTTCAAATGGTACACAATCGACTCATATGGCCGCAACTGGATTTCCTTGCAAAGGGAAGGGGAATCCGTATAGTTAGAGATTAACATCTCACTCGTATATTCATCAAGGTGTAAATACGACGGCAAGACTGCGAGTTTCTCATTTCCATAAAAATTGTTGATGACAAGTAATTTATCCGTTCCGCTCGTTCTAACATAAGCAAAAATTTCTTCATCCTGATTTAAAATGATTTCAAAATCGCCTTCTGTAATAATTTCATATTTTTTCCTTAATTGAATTAGCTTTTGATAGTGATAGAAAACAGAATCTGAATCCTCAAGTGCGTTTTCCGCATTAATTTGCTTGAAATTTGCTGCCGTTTCAATCCATGGAGTACCCGTTGTAAAACCTGCATTTTCACTGGTATTCCATTGAACTGGAGTTCTCGAATTATCACGGGATTTTTGCATAAGGATTTCGATTATTTCTTGTTCATCCATGCCTTCATTTTTTTTGATGTTAAATATATTTAATGATTCAACGTCGCGGTAATCATCAATTGCGTCAAAGTTTGGGTTCGTCATCCCGAATTCTTCCCCTTGATATATATAAGGAGTTCCTTGCATCATATGAAGCACGGTTGCCAGCATTTTGCCCGATTCTTTGTGAAAGTTTTTGTCGTCTCCAAAACGAGAAACAGCACGCGGTTGGTCATGGTTGCACCAGAAGAGGGCGTTCCAACCGCCACCTTCGTTCATTTCCACTTGCCATTTGGAAAGAATTTGCTTTAAGGATTGAAAATCAAACGCCGCTTTTGTCCACTTGTCTCCATTTGGATAATCCACTTTCAAATGATGGAAGCTAAAGATCATGTTTAACTCTTTATGTTCAGGGTTGGTATAGCGAATACAATTATCAATGGAAGTAGAGGACATTTCACCAACTGTCATAATATCGTATTTCGAAAAGACCTTTTCGTTCATTTCATGCAGAAACTCATGAACACGCGGTCCATCTGTATAAAATTTTCGACCATCACTGTCATCCTGTGGGAACTGCTGGTCTTTGGAAATAAGGTTGATTACATCGAGGCGGAAGCCATCGACGCCTTTGTTTAACCAGAAATGCATCATTTCGTATAAGGTGTCACGAACCTTTTCATTCTCCCAGTTTAAATCAGCTTGAGTAACATCGAATAAATGGAGGTAATATTGCTCCGTTTTCTCATCAAATTCCCAAGCGGGACCTCCAAATTTCGATTCCCAGTTAGTAGGAGGCTCACCATTTGAGCCGTCCTTCCAAATGTAGAAATCGCGGTAAGGATTATCCTTAGAGGACCTGGCTTGCTTAAACCATTCGTGTTCTGTGGATGTATGGTTAATGACGATATCCATGATGATTTTTAGACCGCGTTTATGAGCTTCTTCTAGCAGACGATCGAAATCTTCCATTGTTCCATATTCATCGTGAATGCTGTAATAATCACTAATATCATACCCGTTATCACGCTGTGGCGATTGATAGATAGGGGTGAGCCATAAAACGTCGACACCTAATTCTTTTAAATAATCTAGCTTTTCAATAATTCCATTGATATCCCCAGTACCTTTTCCTGTTGTATCAAAAAAGCTTTTTGGATAAATTTGATAGACTACTGATTTTTTCCACCATGCGGATTCCATTTTTTTACACCTGCCAAATTTTTTTAGATTCTAATGTCAAAAAGGAGGGAGTCGGTCTCCCTCCTAATGGAGTTTTATTTTTTAAATGAAAGCTTTTTAATGCCTGTTTTTGCAAAGATTGTGGTTAAAACAAACGGAACGACAATCGCAATCACCATACATACTGCAAATAATGCCATATATTTTGGCTGAATGGAGAGGATGCCAGGGAGTCCGCCGACACCGATTGAGTTAGCCATAACACCGCTTGCTACTGATACCACACCGGCAATCATTGATCCGATCATGGCGGCTAAGAAAGGAAAGCCGTATTTTAGGTTAATCCCGAACATCGCAGGTTCTGTTACACCTAGGTAACAAGAAATTGCCGCAGGGATAGAAACTTGTTTTTCTTCTTCATTTTTACGGTTGATAAAGATCATCGCAAGAACGGCCGAACCTTGAGCGATATTAGATAAAGCAATCATTGGCCATAGGTTTGTCCCACCAAGTTCACTCATTAATTGAAGGTCAATCGCATTTGTCATATGGTGTAAACCAGTGATAACAAGTGGTGCATAAGCAAATCCAAAAATAGCCGCAAATAACCATCCAAATGCTGAAGTTAAGCTAGAATAAACCACATGGGAGATACCTGAGCCAATGGACCAGCCGATAGGTCCTAAAATGGTGTGTGCAATTAATACAGTTGGAACTAATGCAAAGAACGGTACAACAATCATTGAAATCGAATTTGGAACAATTTTACGTAATCTGGTTTCTAGGAAACCTAATGTTAATCCAGCTAAAATCGCGGGAATAACTTGTGCTTGATATCCAATCATTTTAATGTGAGCAAATCCGAAATCCCAAGTAGGAATTTCCTTTGCTCCTGCGACAGCGTAAGCATTTAATAATTGAGGTGATACTAATGTAATACCTAGAACGATTCCTAGAATTTGAGATGCGCCCATTTTCTTAGCAACGGACCAGGTGATTCCGACTGGAAGAAAGTGAAAGATTGCTTCACCAATCAGCCATAAGAAGGAGTGGACTCCTGCCCAGAACTGAGATACTTCAATGATGGTCTTTGTTCCGTTATCTAAAAGTTTAATGTCACCGATAATATTTCGGAAGCCAAGGATTAAACCGCCGACTACAAGAGCAGGTATTAATGGTGTAAAGATTTCAGCTAAGTGGCCCATCATCCGCTGAATCCAATTTTGATTTTGCTTAGCTGCTATTTTCGCTTCTTCTTTAGAAGTGCCATCTACACCAGCAATTTTTACAAACTCGTTATAGAAGCTTGGAACTTCGTTTCCAATGATAACTTGGAATTGTCCTGCTTGAGTAAATGTGCCTTTCACTAGTCCGATTGACTCGATTTCTTTTACATTTGCTTTACTTGGATCGTTTAACACAAATCGCATTCTCGTTACACAATGGGTTACAGCTGCAATGTTTTCTTTACCGCCAATGTGTTTCAATAAATCCTTTGAAGGATCTATATACTTCGTCATTTGACTTTCCCCCTGATGAATGGGTATTAGACCCATACTATATTATTTTATTTTTATGGATATACAGGATATGTTGCCGTTTTCATTAAACGTCCGATAACCTGTATATACAAGTTTTGATTCCGTTTTCATTCTAGCTTGTATATACAAGTTTGTCAACGATGAATTTTGAAAAATAAAAAAGCCTTCGTAGAAAGGCTTTAACCTTTTCGATATATGGAAAGTAAGTCTTTTGAACCACTTTTACTCTTTAAAGCTTTAAACTATTGATAGAATTTTAAAAAAATGGTAAAATAATGATGTTTAAATTCTTCTGAGTTTAGACCTCCTAATGAGGGAACTTAGCCTTGACCACTAAGTTTTCGTTGGACCTTTGACTTTGTTCAAAGGTTTTTTTTTCGTTTTAGCCTGTTTTGTCCTCCTTAATGCTTTTGTTAAAATGGTCTTATAGTCACATACGGAGGAAACCACATGGAATTTAAGACGCTGTATCACTGGGATGATAAGATATGGGAATTGGTAAGCCCGATTTACCATCAGGCATTTGCTGAGAAGGGGGCAAAACCGGAGAAAATTATTAGAAATATGTTCCAAAAAGGGATCTGTTTTTTACATTTAGGAATTAAAAATGGGAAGGTCGTGTCGATGGCATTGACTGGAAAGCTAAAGGGAATTCATGCATTGCTCATTGATTATATAGCTGTCCATGAAGACTGGCAAAATCATGGCTATGGTTTAAGAATGATGAATGGTATTAAAGATTGGGCCTTATCCTCCGGCACTTTTGATAGTTTATTAATTGAAGTTGAGTCCGAAGTAACTTCCGAAAATTTGGCTAGAATTAACTTCTGGAAAAAATGCGGCTTCAAATTAACCGATTACATCCATCATTACATTTGGGTCCCTGAGCCCTATCAAGCCATGTATTTGAAGCTCCAGACAGATGCTGAAATAAATGGCGATGGGGAACTGCTTTTTAAGTATATTGGCCAATTTCACAAGGTTTCTTATCAAGGTTCTTAAATACATATTTAATATTTAACGTATTAGAAATTTATTTCTTTCTAGGAAAAATAATATATTGTTGATTTCAAACTGTATTTTGGTTAAAAAGGATTTTTCTTAAGTTGCGTCGAATTAGTAAGGGTTAAGGTTAAAAATAGAGGAGTGTTCAATTTGAAGGGACAAGCTACACCTTATTTAATGTTCGATGGTAATGCAAAAGCAGCATTAGAGTTTTATCGGGAAGTATTTGGAGGAGAAGTATCCAACCTGCAAACTTATGGTGAAGCAGATTATCCAACACCTCCTGAGGCATCAGATCGCATTATCCACGCACAATTTAAAAAAGACGATTTATTTTTAATGGCCTCAGATGCATTTCCAGGAAATCCGATAACAGTGGGGAACAACATCTCCTTGACACTTGAGTTTGAAAGCGAGGAAGAAATTCAAAATATCTATCAAGCTCTTAGTGAAAAAGGTACGGTTTTTATGGAATTACAGGATACTTTTTGGGGAGCTACATACGCAAAAGTTAAAGATGCCTTTGGAGTCATTTGGGATCTTAATTATACAAAGTCTTAATAAGGACAAAAATAAAACGCACCATTTTTGGTGCATTTTATTTTTGTCTTTTATATAAATCAATCCAAAAATCTGCTTTTCCATTCTGGAGAGGGAAGCATGCAGCTTTCTTTTTGGCCGAACCATTTATAGCGGTTTTTAGCAATTATGTCATAGACGAAATCTCTTATAAATCTAGGAATGACAAGGAAGGCGGAAAGTATGCTCCATGCTCCCTTCAGTCTCATGCAAACACGTAAGGCAGCCGTTGATTTTAAATAGGCTTGGTTGTTTTCGATTAATACAAAACTATTCATATCAGTCGATAAGCCGAATTCTTTTAGAAGCAATTGTCCTTTTACTCCCTGGAGCGAGGCAAATTTAAATGAGGAACTAGCATCTCGCTTTAAAATAAAGTGAACACTGTTATTGCAAAGATTACACACACCATCAAATAAAATAATCCGCTCCATATATTCACCAACCTATTTGTTGTACCAATGTATAATTGGGTTAATCATATCACATTATTAAACTAGATTTTATAAAATGGGGTGTATTCATCTTGTGGAAAAATGAATTAACAAAATTGTTAAAGGTTCAATATCCAATTATTCAAGCGCCGATGGCAGGGGGAATTACTACATCTGAATTAGTGGCAGCAGTTTCAAATGCAGGAGGACTAGGGATGATTGGTGCTGGCTATATGAATCCAGAGCAAGTCCTGCTTCAAATAAAGGAAGTAAAACAATTAACAGATAAACCTTTCGGAGTTAATCTATTTGTCCCCTCACCATTTGAAGTTGATAAGGAGAAGCTGCAATATACGAAAACATTATTACGTCCAATAATCGAAGAACTCGATGCTGAGGTGGAGAGGGAGTTGCCAAATTTTGAAGAAGAACAACATGCTTTCCATAAACAACTAAATATTTTAATGGAAGAAAAGGTTCCGATTTGTTCTTTTACTTTTGGTGTCCCACCAATTAATGCGATAAGAAAACTCAAGGAAAAAGGAATTGTCCTAATTGGAACCGCTACAACGGTATCAGAAGCCATACTTAATGAAAAGTCAGGAATGGATGCAGTTGTTGTCCAAGGATCAGAAGCAGGGGGGCACCGCGGAACATTCCACCATGAAAATAAAAATAGCTTAATAGGGCTAATGTCATTCATACCACAGGCAGCTGATCATCTCATGATTCCGATTATCGCGGCAGGGGGGATTATGGACGGAAGAGGATTGATGGCAGCGAAATGCCTCGGGGCTCGAGGAGTACAAATGGGATCTGCTTTTCTTGTTTGTGATGAAAGCGGGGCAATCCAAGTTTATAAAGAGGCAATCCTTCATGCAACCGAGGATCAAATCGTTTTGACCAAGGCATTTTCAGGTAAAATGGCTAGGGGAATTAACAATCACTTTATCGAGAAAATGAAATATGATGAGATTAGATTACCAGATTACCCAATTCAAAACGAGTTAACGAAAGCGATTAGAAAAAAATCTGCGACTATGGGGAATCCTGAAAATATGTCCCTTTGGTCAGGCCAAAGCCCAAGGCTTTCCAAGAAAATGAAGGCAAGTGCACTGATAAAGTCCATCATTAGCGAGGTGGAAGGGATACGAGCTAAACTATAAAACAATGAAAAATGATCCAAAACTTCTAATAGTGGAAAATTTATGCATTTATTTGTTATGATGATAATATGAAGTGATGAACGACAATTTTTATGAATAGTAAACTTGTAAAATCGTAATATTTTTGGGGGTGACAACGTGAGAGAACATTTGAAGAAAACACCCTATTTGCTATTCATGTTGGTAATTCCTCTCCTTGCCAAGATTTATCAATTATTAAATGAACGTGCACAAAAGGGAGTAGACATATCCACTCCCATTGATCATGCAATACCTTTTTTACCGATTTTTATTATTCCCTACATCCTGTGGTATGGATATATATTTTATTATTTAGTCTATTTTTGTTTTAAGGATACCACGATTTATCTTAAAACCCTAATTCTAATTGTGGTTGCTGAATTCATCTGCTACATTATTTTTTTCTTTTTTCAAACAACCGTTCCAAGGCCCACACTGGTGGGTAATAATCTTTTAACGAACCTTGTTCAATGGATTTACACGAATGATCGTCCTTTTAATTGTTTTCCGAGTATTCATGTTTTGACAACATTTGCGATAATGCTAGCTTCACTGCTGATAAAAAATAAACATCTGTTAAACCGTTTATGTATTCATATTACAGGTGGCTTTATTATCATCTCAACCTTGTTTGTCAAACAGCATGTTATTTCTGATATGATGGGTTCAATGTTTCTAGTTACCTTCCTGTTTGGAATCATATTTGAGCGTTCATACTACCGTGTTCCTCAAAAGTCCGAAACCGTTTATGTAAAGAATAAATAATTTTCTTTTAAAAAGAGTGTCTTTTTGACACTCTTATTAGGTTATGCAGGTTTAAAAAAGCTTGTTTAATTCATGTCCAAAAATAAAGGGCGAAGGTTATGTCATATGAACTGTTTTAATATGTTGAAGATTAACATAAACTGGATCTTCTTTGGCACTAATTAATTCCACAAAATTATTCTTTATTCCTTGTATTTTTCCAATTACATTTTCATTTTCCCCGATATTGAAAACAATCAATTCTCCGGTTAATTTTTCAATTTGGACTTCGAACGATCTAGCAAAAGTGAGGTTGCTAGGGTTTACCGGGAGACTTGCATTGCTCAATCCATATGGTCGTTGATTATTAGTATAGGGAATCAACCATTTTAGGTGGTTAAGGGAGATAAACATCGTTTTATAGATAGGGGAGTAAAAAACAAAGTAGTTATTCATGATGCTAATAATATAACCATGCAATGCTTGGTTACTGGTTACATATATTTCTGAAAAAATTCCCTTCGCTGCTGTAAGTGTTTTTCTTAATGAAATTTCTTCATTATGATTGTAGATCGGCGTCAATTCGTCACTAACGTGTATTTCATCAATCTCGTCTTGCTTTAAAAAATGCCAATTTTGGCAATGAATTGTTGGAATGTAAAGGTAGTCATAACCATTAAAAACAACCCATAGATCACTGCCAATATCACAAAGTAATCCCTTAATAAATTTTCTTCCTGATATTTCCAGTTTGATATATTTGCCGATATTATCTTTTAGATTCATCAACTCACATCCTTTCCTCATTATTTCAATTTACAAATAGAGCTGGGCTGACATGGATTACGGCAAATAGACTTTATTTCATACCCAACTCACCTTTGTAAATGTCTTAGGATGTTAAAAGGTTTAGTGAAATCGTTGTGATTTATGAGGTATTTCCACATTGGTTTCATTCATTCATGAAGTTCGATGGATTAAAATCTTGTTCTGTTGCTTCGATTTGGCCAACCGGCGAAGAATGACGTTTTTTCGATTTCACGTTGGGTTACCGGTTCACCTGTAAAGCGGAAGCCTCTTACTGGCTGCTCTACTTTTCTCGTTTCATCCTTTTTAGTTTCAGTGGTTTCATTCTTTGTAGCCTGTTTTTGTACAGAAGCTATTTCCTTTGACTTATCTTTTGTAGCCTGTTTTTGTATAGAAGCCATTTCCTTCGGTTTATCTTCTGTAGCTGGTTTTTGTACCGAAACCATTTCTTTTGACTTATATACTGGCGCTATTGGTTCTTGTTTTTGCGTTACGGTTACTTCTTTTGCTTCTGCTACCACTTTTTGAATGACTGGTTTTTCTTCTTTGGTGTTTTTGTTCTCAGGAGCTTTTTGTTTTTCCTGTTTAATGCTGTTTAAAAATGGTTCAACTTTTTGTTTTTCCTGTTTAATGCTGTTTAGAAATGGTTCAACTTTTTGTTTTTCCTGTTTAATGCTGTTTAGAAATGGTTCAACTTTTTGTTTTTCCTGTTTAATGCTATTTTGAACTGGTTCATCTTTTTGATTTTTCAATTCATTATTAATTTTTTGCGTGGTAACTTCATTTAACTTTTGTGTTACGTTTCTGATGGATTGTGACCAAACTTTTATTTGTTTTTCTTTTTCTCCTTGAATGACTTTTACGTTTTCTTCAGAGTTTTTCTCAACTTTGTTCTCAACCTTGTTCTCAACCTTGTTCTCAACCTTGTTCTCAACTTTGTTCTCAGATTTGTACTCAGATTTGTTCTCAGATTTGTTCTCAGATTTGTACTCAGATTTGTTCTCAGATTTGTTCTCAGATTTGTACTCAGATTTGTACTCAGATTTGTTCGCTTTTGATGAAGAAACCTCAGATTGTTTGGCATATTTTTTGTTAGTCATTTGTGGTGTTACGTCTTCAGTTTTATCATTTTTACTTTCTTCTGCTTTAGCATTATCTTGGCTTTCAGATTGGCTGGAATCGGAGTTTTCATTTTCATTGATAAAACCTTTTAAAATATTAGAAATATGAGTTACCCTAATTAAAATTCTTTCTTCTCCGCTAATCAATGTAGCGTAATCAGCATCAACATGGCTCAAAACACCATTAAATTTTCTTTTGTTTAAGCACAAAATAGTTACCCAAGATTGTTTTAATGAATTCAATACTTCCATTAAGCTTTGCGTTTTTAAGAATTCCGATTCTGTTTCTTCGCCTTGGAATTGTTTCGTATTCTTTGTGATTGCTTGAACCTGATCAAGACTATAATAATAGATATAGCCGTTTTCATTTTCTAATATGACATGATCCGGTTCAACCCCAATAAGTTTTCCATTAAATACTTCTTCACCCACATATAGATTTACGTTATAACCCACTAATAAATCCAATGTAGATGAGAAATTTTCTGTACCCATCTATAATCCTCCTTTTATAATGTTGTCGCTTCTCACCTGAGAAGCGACAAGGATTTTATCTGTGTTTATTTTGCATTGCTTTTTGAGGATTCGGATTTTACAACACGTTGTTTTGATTGTTGTTTATCAGAAGAAGAAGAAGAAGACATTTTTTCTTGGCTGCCTTGGTTTTCTGATTTTTCTTCCTCAGCCTTTTCAACTTTTAATCCATAGCTGATATTGCGGATATGGAACATGGAAAGGCGGACGATTTCCTCTTTGTTGATTAAGGAAACAAAATCATTATTAATATCGCTTAGGACGCCTTCTAATTTTTCAGGACCCCCGCGGTTGATTTTGACCCATTGGAACTTCAAGGAATCTAACAGGCCATGGAAGCTATCTGCCTGTTTGTAAGTGAAACCTTCAGGAACTTCAATGTTAAATTCTAACTGTTCCTTTGCATTCTCCGTCACACTTTTAATATGATGAGTGTTGTAGTAAACGACACCCTCATCTTCAGTGAGAAGGACCAGGTGATCTTCATTCACATCCAATAACTTTCCAATTCTTGATTCTGGACCACCGCGGTCAATTTTTATAATTTTACCGACCAAAGACTTCATCATGTCTTTATTCATAAAAGTTTTTTCCTCCTTTAAATTAAATAAACATTTACACTGCATCTATATGTATCACGATGGTATGTTGTACTAATAAAGTAGCCTTTTTTCACTAATTTTGAAAAAAATAGGCAAAAAAAAGTATATGATACATGACCATATACTTCTTAGCTGATAAATGTTGTTAATTCTTCTTTAATGTAAGCATTTCTCTTTCGAATAAAATCAAAAATAACCTCTTTTTCTTGCTCCAATGCGTCTGGATTCGAAGTAATATACGGGTCTATACTCATATAGGGTTTTAAGGTTTCAAAAAGATCATGAATAATGGGCTCTTGTACTTTAGAATTAAAATCATTTTCCAAAATTTTTGAAAGGATGTCCTTATATTTCCTCTTAAAAGGTGTGAGATGAAGGAGTCTTGCTGTAAGGGTGTTATATCCAGTAAATGGAACGTAATCATATTCCATCAGCCGTCCGCGAATATTTCGTCCCCATGTGCCATCATGATCCCATGGGCTGATTTCATATAATTGGGTTTTACCATTCTTATATAAGGCATAATTATGGATAAAACCATCATAGTTTTGGGTACAGACTACCCCGGCAACCCATTTTAAATATTGATCGACATCTAACACTTTTGGAATTTCGTTTTCAAAATCTTCATTACTTAAAGTGTTAATCATGGCGATAAACTTTTCTAACTCCGCTAAATCTTCGCTATTACCATACTTCAAAGTATAACCCTGACTTAAACGGGTTTTTAGTTCCTTTTTTTTGGTTAGTAACGAAAAATTTGCCCGATTATTAGTCGCGTAAATAATTGGACCATCTGGTAAATTCCTTTTTTCAAGGAGATATTGGTCGAAAGATTCAATCTCTAGGTAAATGCCTTTACTATATCCATTAATATAAAGAAGAACATGCTTCGAATGAGGAGCAATGACACCAATGCGATCAAATAAATCAAAGGAGAGTTTGTTTCTGCTCATGGTTACATCAATGTATTCCGCATTTAGGATGATTTCATGTGCTCCATCAACTATAGATGGTTTATCGAAGACGATTCGATAGGATTTTTTTTTCTTATCTCTAATGACGTTTCCTCTATAGGAAATTTTTACTGCATAGCGATTTTCTCCGATTCTTAATTCTGCTGGCACTAATTCATCTTCCCAAATGTCTTTATTCAATTTTCTTAACCACTTCGGATTGATAAAAATTTCATATTTTAACACTTGAATTCCCCTAAACAATATTTTTTTTAGATATATGCGATTTAGGAATTGTATGTGTTTAAAAACTAAAAAAATATCAAGCTAAAATTATATGTTTGTCTATGGCAAATACGGTAAATCTACATAAATTGGAATAGAAAATAAAATTTTTTAGAAAGTGGTGGAAAGATGGTTTTAAAACTTGATATTACAGAGTTGCTTTCGCAAGCAAAAGAAAATAATGTAGTTGGCTTTATGGATAATAATCCTACAGGCAAAAACAAAAACAACTGTAGAGCACAGGCAAGTTCTTCAAGCTCAAGCAGTACAGGAAGTACTGGAAGCACCCGTGGCTCTCGCACTAGGGGTTCAGGCAGTGGTTCTGGAAGCAGATCAGGAAGCGGTTCAAGCGGCTCTGGTCGCAGCGGTGGTAAAAAAGGACCTGGTAAAAGGGGAAGCAGCGGCAGCACAGGAAGCTCTGGTAGCAGAGGCAGTTCAGGCCGTTCCGGTACTCGAGGCAGCAGGGGCAGCTCTGGTAGCAGTTCAGGCCGTTCCGGTACTCGAGGCAGCAGAGGCAGTTCAGGCCGTTCCGGAAGCAGAGGCAGCAGAGGTAGTTCAGGAAGCTCTGGCAGCAGAGGAAGCTCAAGCAGCAGAGGTGGAAAAAAGGGACCTGGTAAAAGAGGAAGCAGTGGCAGTAGCGGCAGCTCTGGCAGTGGCCGTTCAGGCAGCAGAGGCAGTTCTGGTAGCAGAGGCCGTTCAGGCAGCAGAGGCAGCTCTGGCAGCAGAGGCCGTTCAGGCAGCAGAGGCAGCTCTGGCAGCAGGGGCCGTTCAGGCAGCAGAGGCAGCTCTGGCAGCAGGGGCCGTTCAGGCAGCAGAGGCAGCTCTGGTAGCAGGGGCCGTTCAGGCAGCAGAGGCAGCTCTGGTAGCAGGGGCCGTCGTTCAGGCAGCAGCGGCAGTTAAGTCAACCACAAAAAGTTGAAACAAGAAGTAACAGCACAACTTTAATTTTTACAAACCATCAAATCAAACGCCGATACTGATCATCAGTATCGGTTATTTGTTTTTTGTCCAAAAAGTCAAGGAAATGGATAAATCAAATTGAAAGAACCGACTGCACTTTTCTAATTTCTGGTACATATGTCTAGTAATCTTTCATAGAGATATTCGTCTATATCAAAAAAAACGGGTAAAAACCTATATGAATTTATATAGATTAATGCTGATTTATTAGAATACCGAGATATCCGTTTAGGTCAAGCCTCACAGGAAGGACGTACTATAAAGCAAAGGACAAGAAATTAGGAAACGGAAAATAAAGAACGAAACTCTTTGAAGGGAGTAAATTAATTTTTATGTATCATCAATCGACGGTTCTCATCACTATATTTGCTTTTCTTCTAACAATGGTTATGATCTTTATCCGTCCAAAAAACATGAACGAAGCAATTCCGGCAACTATAGGGGCCATCCTAGTTTTTATAAGTGGAAGCGTTTCAATAGGGGACCTACTAGACATCAGTTCAAAGGTAACCGGTGCTGCGATTACCATTATTGCAACCATCGTAATGGCAATCGTGCTTGAAAGCTTCGGGTTTTTTAGCTGGACTGCCGCTCTCATGTTAAAATTATCAAAAGGGTCGGGTATTCGCTTATTCTGGTATACTTTACTGCTCTGCTTTCTCATGACTCTTTTCTTTAATAACGATGGAAGTATTTTAATAACTACACCAATCCTTATTTTAATATTAAACAGTTTAGGTTTAAAAAACAGGCAAAAAATACCATTCCTATTGAGCGGAGCGTTAATTGCTACAGCGTCTAGTGCACCCATCGGTGTCAGCAATATCGTTAATCTAATCGCTCTCAAAATTATTGGGATGGATCTTTATCTTCAAACGGAAATGATGTTTGTACCAGGGGTAATAGGGTTACTTTTTCTTTCCTTTTTATTATTCCTTGTATTCAAAAAAGACATCCCCCGAGAAATAGGCAACCATTCCTATTGTATACCCTTACAAAAAAATCGCAGATATCATCCGCTGCAGAATAAAAGAGAAGATTTATTCAATCAACAAAAGAAACTAATGGTTAGAATGCTACTCTTTGTGTTTATTGTAAGGATTAGTCTATTTGTAGCGTCTTTTATCGGCATTTCCGTTTCCTTAGTTGCTGTAATCGGGTCTATCATTTTATTAATCTGGAGATGGGTCTATTTAAAGGTCAATCCCAAGGATGTCATCAAAAAAATTCCTTGGCATATATTGATATTTGCTTTTAGTATGTATGTAATCATTTTTGGATTACACAATATTGGCCTATCTAGCTTTTTAATAGTACATCTAAAACCAATTGTCAATGACAGTCTATTGCATGCTAGTTTAATAATGGGGATGATCACTGCATTACTTTCTAATATTTTCAACAATCATCCTGCATTAATGATTTCAACCCTCGCACTAACCGACATGGGATTAACTCCGATGCTTTTGAAAACCGTTTACCTCGCTAATATAATTGGCAGTGATGTCGGCTCACTCATTCTTCCAATTGGAACCCTGGCAACGCTTATTTGGATGCATATCCTGAAAAAGAATAAGATCAGAATCACCTGGATGGAATATATCAAAGTCACAATCCTTGTCATTCCACTTACGTTAATCTTTACCTTAGTCAGCTTATATCTATGGCTCTTGCTTGTATTCGTATAACGATTAGTAGGATTCATCTAGGGATGAGTCCTTTTTCATTTACAACACCCCTAATAATTTATTTTTCACTTTCTTCCACCTTTGATAATAAAATAAATGGATAATGCAGTGTTTACAAGGATGTGAATAGGATGTGGTTAATGCTCCAATTAACCAATCAGAATTAACTGAAAAAATTTTCACTATTTACGAACAAATTATTAAAGAATCTGAGCAGGCGATAGAGAACTTACCGGTCGAAGGAGGGTTGGAAAATCGCGATAACTTACTAGCCTTTTTGGCTCTCCGAAAACGATGGACAATCGACTTAACAGAACAATTAGCGGCCATTGGACTTTCATCCATTGAGCATGCTTCTGATTATGTTTTATTTACCTTAGAAAAAATATTAACCAACTTAATGTCAGACATAGAAAAACCGTCTAGCGTCACTATTCCGGATCCTTTAGATGCAAAAACCATTTCGAATCGGCGTGCTGAGGAGCTTCTTGGAAAAAGGGATCAACAGCTTCCAGCAGCTGTCATGGTTACATTAGATGCCAAAATGATCTATGAACCTGAATTGATGAAAGAGTTATTAATGAATGGGATGGATATTGCTAGGATCAATTGTGCTCATAATCATCAGGAGATTTGGAAAAAAATCATTGAAGTTTTGCGTGAAGCGGAAAACAAGCTTAAAGAAGAGGGGAACTACCATACCCGCACTTGCAAAATTTATATGGATTTGGCAGGACCAAAAGTGCGGGTGGGTAAACTCCAGCCGGTTGAAATTTCTGTTATCAAAGGGGATTTTATCCGATTATATCTGGATCCGGAAAAGATAGGTCACCCAGCAGCCTCAGATCGACCAGCTGGGATTCCTGTAACACTAGCAAAAGCCTTCCGAAATGTCCGAAAAAAGGATCGTATTTTTATCGATGATGGAAAAATTAACGGTATTGTCCAACAAGTAACAACGGATTATATTGAGATTGAAATCCTTGCACCGACCCTTAAACCGCTCCGTATTAAAGAAGGCAAAGGTTTGAATCTGCCGGATTCACTTCTAAGTTTAAATGTTCCAGCCTTAACTGAAAAAGACATTGATGATTTACCGTTTATTCTCGGGAATGCCGACATTTTGGGAATTTCCTTTGTCCATAC
Organism: Neobacillus pocheonensis; assembly: GCF_050477905.1. Lineage (NCBI taxonomy): Bacteria > Bacillati > Bacillota > Bacilli > Caryophanales > Bacillaceae > Neobacillus > Neobacillus pocheonensis. The sequence goes on from NZ_JBCNAD010000008.1 coordinate 365,181, forward strand.
GCCAATAGACTTGAAGAAACTTCGCGAGGAAATGGAAAGAATCGCTGGTCCAAGGATCTCAGTCGTGGCGAAAATTGAAACAAAAGATGCCGTCCATCAATTAGGAAGAATTATCCTCGAAGGATTAAAGTTTAAGAGCTTTGGCATTATGATTGCCAGAGGTGATTTAGCAGTGGAGGTTGGCTTTGAAAACTTACCATTTGTGCAAGAAGAAATACTTAATATTTGTTCCGCGGCATATATCCCGGCGATTTGGGCAACCGGCGTTTTAGAAAAAATGACCAAAACCGGAATTCCGTCACGTGGAGAAATGACAGATGCATCAATCGGAAAGCAGGCCGCCTGTATCATGCTCAACAAAGGCCCATATATTAATGAGTCCTTAAAAATGCTCGTGCAATTATTGAAAACAGAAGCAATCATTTCATCTAGAAAACAATCAAGTAATTATCAGCTAACTTCTCAAATTTTATAGCTGAATAGAGTCGCTAAAAAGCGGCTCAGATTGTCGAGAAAGGAGACTTTTCTCGGCAATTTTTTATGTTGTCAGAATCTAAATACCAATTTCTTAGATGTCCCTGCGATTGGGCCTGTTGATTTCCGCTCCGGGCACTCGCCTTCCGCGGAAAGCGAAGTGCCTGGAGCGCCAATCACTAGACATGTCACAAAGCCTAAACTAATAATATTAAATTACCGCAGTGAATTGTTTAAAGAAACAAATAAAATTCTAGGCTATCGAAAGCTTTTCAACAGTTAGAGAGTCACTAAAGTGCGGCTCTTTTTGCTAATTAGGAGAATGTCTATTACCATTATGTTCTTTTCGAATATGATTAAAATAAAAGGCAGGTGAGTATAGTGTATTTGGTGGGCTTCTATTCACCAAAAGCAAAGTCAGGTGTGACAGAATTATCGTTGTCGGTCTTTCAATGGCTAAAAACCAACACCAATTTATCGGTTGCATTTATTTCATATGGATCATTAGAAAAAGAAGATCTCTCCAATCATCTCCTCCACGAATTCTCCAAACTGTCATTAGCCGAGCAAAAACAAAAAGTGAAAAAGATGAAGAAGGAACAGGATATCATTATTTATGATGCCTCCAGTCAGCTTTCGGAAGGGGTCTTAAAGCTATTGCCAATCGTTGACCGGTTATTTGTTGTCGGCGAAGAGCACAAAGACTTTGCGGTAAAACTGCATCAAATCATTCAATTTAACAAAATTTTTGATAAAAGCGTTAAAAATTTCATTACCCATTTACAAGGAAATAAAACTTTTATTATCCGTGAAAATAAAGAAGACCGTGTGATTGGTTTCAATTACTCTAAAAAAGAAACAAATGATATTGGTCAGATGATTTATACCGATTACGTGACCCATTACTTAAATGAAAAATTTATCGAAAAAAATGAAAAGATTTATCGAAAAATTAAAAAGATCCCAAAGGATGACCTGTTTAGAGGTCTTTATGAACTTGGAATTGATTTTGAAAAAGCCCTCCTTTTTAATAAATATGTGATTCTCCGCGAAGTATTAGGCCAAGATTACTATGAAGCACTTGAAAATCTTTTTCCCCATTTGATTAATTCCAAATTCGAAGATTTGCTAGAAATGTTCCAAAACGAATTGTTTTTTATTACAAAGCTCAAAATCTAAGACAAACGCCATTCTCAGTCGAATGGCGTGTTTTAATTATTTTCCAAGTTGATAATATTGGTCTAACATTTCTTTTGGGACCATGCTGCCTCCCGTTGCCCAGACAATATGAATAGCCTTATTCTCCTTGTTCTTGATATAATGGGAGCCATCCTTCATTAATCTAATAGGTCCAATCATCCCAGCTAATGCCGATGGTTCTAAATGAATATTCTCCGAATCCACTAAATCCTTTAGCAACTTAAACAGTGTCTCATCCTTGATAGTGAAAATTCCGCTTAAGAATGGTTCTATGGTTTTACCAACGAATCCGGAAGGTCTGCCAACCGCAAGCCCATCAGCAGCCGTAATATTATCAATCCCAATATCCTGAACAGAGATTTTATCATGCAACCCAGTCATCAAGCCAAGTAACATGCAGGGGGAATGCGTAGGTTCAGCAAAGAAACAATGGACGTGATCCTGAAACACAAGCTTTAACCCAAACGCTACACCACCTGGACCGCCGCCGACACCGCATGGAAGGTAAACAAATAAAGGATGTTTTTCATCAATGATAATCCCCAACTCATCCAATTGTATTTTTAAACGAAAGGCTGCCACAGCGTATCCTAAGAAAAGATCATGAGAATTTTCATCATCGACAAAATAACAGGTTGGGTCTGCAGCTGCTTGTGCGCGTCCTTCTTCGACTGCTTTACTATAATCGTCCTCATATTCAATCACATGGACATTTTTACTACGAAGCAAATCTTTTTTCCATTGCTTTGCATCGGCAGACATATGGACCGTAACGCTAAAACCTAACTTTGCGCTTATTATGCCAATACTTAAACCTAGATTTCCAGTTGAGCCTACAGCAATCGAAAATTGCGAGAAAAAGGTCCGAAAACGCTCACTATCTAAAATAGAATAATCATCTTGAAAGGTTAGCATTCCATTTTTTAGTGCCAATGTTTCTGCATGCTTGAGAACTTCGTAGATCCCGCCTCTCGCTTTTATCGATCCCGAGATTGGAAGATGGCTGTCACATTTTAAAAATAACTCACCAAGTATGGCCTGTCCGTAATCCTGTTCCAGTTTTTGTTTCATTGCTGGGATTCGCTTTAAGGGTGACTCAATAATCCCTTCAGTTTCTCTCGTTTCCGGAAAAACCGCGGCAATATACGGTGCAAAACGCTTTAATCTTTCTTCTGCATCGATCACATCCTCTAATGAAAGAGGTGATTTTTTAATCCCTTTATGAAATGGCTCAAATTGAGGATTCAGCCATAAGACTTCCTTTAATGATTTAAGGCTTTCTACACCAATATTATCCAATTTTTCGACACCCCTTTACTTAATAAATTCAGTTTAACACTAAATTCTTGCGTTTTTTAGACGCTTTAACAAATAATAAAATTAAAAGGAGGTTTACACTTGAAGCAAACCAAACTAGACCCAAAGGTTCCTACGGTATTAGAAGATAAAATCCAACTCATTAAAACCCAAAAGGGGGCAATCTACTTAGTTGGTCCAATAAGACTTCCTGTTAATCTATATGGTGAAACGGTAGTTTTTAAATGGTATTGCTGGCTGAATTGCGATGAGGTAACAGAAGATTTTGAAAGGATTATTGAAAAATTATCGTCTGTCAATTTAGCGGAATTCCAACAGTCCAGCGTGCTTGCCTACGGTGACTTTGAGTTTGACGATGATGCCATTATTCGAATGCATTCTATTTGTCACACCGGTGACATTTTTGGCAGTAAAAGATGTGATTGCGGCTATCAATTAAAACAGTCCATGAAGATGATTGTTGAGCATGGTACGGGAGCCTTATTTTACCTAGCTAACCATGAAGGCAGGGGGATTGGCTTATTTAGCAAGGCTATGGCCTACATTCTTCAAGAAAATGGCTATGATACGGTTGAGGCGAATCAAGCACTTGGATTTGTGGATGATTCCAGAAACTATAGCGATGCCATTCAGGTTCTGAAAGCATTAAGATCAAAACCGGTAACCTTAATGACGAACAATCCGAAGAAATTAGAAGCCTTGAAAAATTCAGGATTGCCAGTGTCCGGTAGAAAACCGCTATGGGGAGATGTTTCCGAGTATAACGAAAAATATCTTCAAACTAAAATCAACCGCTCTGGACATATAAAGGATGAGGGGTGCTGTCCGGATGACTAATCATGAATTTTATATGGATTTGGCACTAAAAAATGCTAGTGCAATGAAAGGGCAGACAGACCCCAATCCACTAGTAGGTTCGGTCATTGTGAATGATAACCGAGTAGTGGGAATTGGAGCCCATTTAAAGGCAGGTGAACCACATGCGGAGATACATGCACTTCGTATGGCTGGTGAGAAAGCAAAGGGCGGCACCATTTATGTCACATTGGAACCTTGTTCACATCACGGAAGAACAGGTCCTTGTGCGGTTGCGATCGTAGAGGCAGGGCTTAAACGAGTGGTGATTGCGACACTTGACCCGAATCCAGTTGTTTCAGGCAATGGTGTTAAAATTCTTGAAGATGCAGGGATTGAAGTCATTACTGGTGTTCGGGAAAAGGAATCGCAGCAGATGAATGAGGTTTTTAATAAATTCATTGTGCAGAAAAAACCGTTTGTAACATTGAAATCTGGAATCACTTTAGATGGCAAAATTGCCACCCATACGTCTCACAGTAAATGGATTACCTCACCGGAAGCAAGGGAGGACGTCCATCATTTAAGAAATGAAAATATGGCAATCCTAGTCGGGGTCAACACAGTCATCAAAGATGACCCGGAGCTTACCACGCGTATCCCGAATGGACGTAATCCCATTCGTATCATATTGGACTCGACTTTAAAAGTTCCACTAGAATCAAAAGTGTTAACTGATAACCTAGCAGAGACATGGATTTTTACTAGTGAAAACTATGACAAAAAAAAGGAACAGACACTAAAATCCTTAGGAATAAAAGTTTTTCAAACAAGCGGAAAAAAACATGTTGATCCAAATGATGTCGTACATACACTTGGTGAAAATCTTATTTCATCCTTATTAATCGAAGGTGGCGGGACGATTAACGCTTCCTTTTTAGAAAATAAGTTAATTGATAAAGTTGTCCTCTACTTTGCTCCTAAATTAATTGGCGGACAGAATGCTCCGACCTTTCTAGAAGGAGCAGGATTTGAAAAAATGAGTGATGCCGTCGAACTTTCTGATGGGACCTTTACGAAAGTCGGTCCAGATTTTAAATTTGTTGGCTATCCGAATTACGATAAATGAGGGATTATTTAAATGAAATTCGGCTTTGATATTGATGATACCTTAATTAATTTACGAGAACATGCCTTTCATATTTACAATAAAAAGTTAAACCAAAATGTGCCGATTGATGCGTTTCATGAACTAAAAAGAGTTGAGATTCATGAGCCTTTCGGAATGACGGATGAACAAGGGAAAGAAATGTGGAAAGGTTCATTAGAAGAAGTCTACTTTACCTCCTGTCCTCCATATCCTGATGCGGTTGAAATGTTACAAAAACTTGAGGAACAAGGACATGAAATCTACTATATCACCTCAAGGCCCCAGGGACATAGAGAACGGACGATGGAATGGCTAAAAGAAAGAGGTTTCCCCATCCGTGATGATCGATTTTTCTATGGAATGCAAGATCATGAAAAAATAGACATTATTAAAAATTTAAACCTCGACTATTATTTTGATGACAAGCCTGCTGTTTTAAATACCCTGCTCAAAGAATCAACAAGGGTATTTGTCAAGGATCAATCCTATAATCGTCATTTGGATTTACCGCGAATTGTTGATTGGAAGGAGCTCGGCAACATTTTGCAAACCCAGCAATAGTAGAGAAAAGCCTGTTCCAAACTTAAGGAACAGGCTTTTTGGTTATACAAAATTTTGTGTGGTATTATTTCTGCTGAACTTATATACAGCAATCAGAAAAAAGGCGGCAGCAAAGGCTATTAGTATTAATAGATTTAAATATAAACTACTAAATGAATGGCCTTCCTGCAGTTTGGTCAATGTGTCCAATGTCCAATGCTGGGGAAGGAAGTCAGCTATTTTTTGCAATGTTTTCGGCATGACCTCGACAGGCCAAAAGCATCCAGAAATCATTACCGTCGGTGTAATGATCAAATTTTGCAGCGCACCTGCTGCACTTCGGCTGTTAGAAAAAGCAACAATCACTAAATTGAGCCCGACAGAAACGAATGAAAATAGAATCATCACAAAGACAGCTTGCCAAAATGATATGTTAATTCCGATATGAAAAAGGCTTTTCATGATCGTTAACGTGATTAGTACCTGAATCGTCATGATAATCATGTTCACCGAGACATTAGCAAGTAAATATTTTTTTGCATTGATGGGTGTCGAAAGCAAGCGGAAATAGGTTCTATTTTCTTTGTCAAGAAGAATAATCTCCGACATATTTCCGGCAGACATCAGCATGATCATAATCAGGAATCCAATAGTTTGATTGGTCATATTTTTGTTTTTGGACGTATCACCTAAAGAATGAGAAGTCAGCTTGTAATTGGTTTGCTGAAAATCTTGATACATCTGCTTAAAAGTTTTGGGATCACCAGACGATGCAATGCTTATCGTAGCTATATTATCAATATACTGATATAAATAAGATTTTATGAAACTCGTGATTTGAGCCCCTTTAATGGAGGTGATTTGAATATGTCCAGGATGACCCGATAATATGCTTTCCGAAAACCCTTTTTCAAAAGTAATGACACTATCCAACTCGCCCGAAGTGATTTTATCTTGAATCTTAACCGCTTGAACCTCTACAATCTGAACATTTTCTAATCCCTTTAAAAAATTAATGGTATCTGCTGCGATTTCGTTTTTGTCTTGGTTAACAATTCCAACATGCAGAATCACTTTTTGATCACCGCCATATACGAGCAAGGAAATCATGATCCCGATTAATGGCATACAAAGATATAAAATAATATTTTTCTTTTTTCGGAACGTCACGCTTAGCGTATTTTGAATTAACCAGAGGATATCCTTCATTATAGTCCCTCCCGTTTTTGTAAAGAGATGACTGCCACAACAAGGAACAATAGAGCACCAGTCATATTGATGGTCACTGCAGGCAAGCTTGCCGAAAAGTCATTCGCATAGATCATTTTTGTCATGGCTGAATTCATCCAGGTTAGGGGAGAGAGGTCCGTAATAAGCTTAAAGATTCCTTCCGGATTATCAATTTTAAAGTAGGCTCCGCCAAAAAATGACGCTAACTGGACAAACAGCATGATGATAATTCTTGGAGCTGCACTTGTCTTCGTGATAAAGCTGAGTCCAATTCCCATGCTAACGGCAAAAATAATTTCCGTCAGGAAGACGAGAATGACCATCCCTAAATGATCGCCCCAATTGGCTTTAAAAAATAGTTTGCTAAACATGATGACTAATAAGACACATATGGTATTGCTTACGAGACTCCCTAGAACTTTTCCGATAAAAATTTCGCTTTTCCTCACAGGGGAGGCTATTAAACGATCCGCCGTTTTTCTGACCCTTTCACTAATAATCAATGAACTTGACGACATGGCTCCATAAAGGACAATCATCGTTGTAATCACGATCGCATAATAATCCATCGAACCTGGCTGTTTATTCGGAAGAATCGAAGTTTCCTTAATAAAATCATTCTTCTGTCCGTGGGTAAAGGCACTTGCCAGCTTCTCCGGGGCAACCTTCATGATCTCTGAAGCAATATTGTATTTATCTACATAGGAAGTGAGCATTCCTTGAAGGATATTCCCTTCGATGCTGTTCCCGTTATTGACAAACAGCTGTAAGCCTGTTTGTGTTACTTCTACATATCCGTCATATTTGCCTTGTTTCACTTCATTTTTGGGAATGATTTTTTCGCTCACTTTTTGAAAGTGAATCCCAGATTTTTTAGCTGCATCGATAAATTGATTAAAATTTTCAGTTTGGGAAGTATCTTGATATAACACATGAAGGTCATCCACGGGAAGGCTATCCTTAAAGGTGTTCGATAAGGCAGATCCGAGTACAAGCATAAGCACAATCGGAAAAGCGAGCATAAAAAACAAGGTCCGAGTATCCCGAAAGTCCGTTTTAATTCCTTTCCAAGCAATATTGAGTATGTTCAAAGTAAATCCCCCTTATTGGTCACGCAAATTTCTTCCTGTTAATGTTAAGAAAACGGTCTCTAAGTTCGGCGCTTTTTCCTGGAGGGAGCGGATTTCAATATGACTATTGATAAAATGCTCAATGATTTTATTAAGATTGTTAACGCCGGTATCAGAGTTTATTTTGATAAGATTTTCATCAACCTGAACGGCTTCCACACCATTGATTGCTTTGATCAATTCCACATTCACTTTTTCTGTTGATTTGACTTCAATCCATAAATCCTTTGTATTGGTGATGATGGATTTAAGCTGTTCCTTTGTACCTTCGGCAATGATTTTGCCATGGTCAATAATCGCGATACGCGAACAGATTTCCTCGACTTCCTCCATATAGTGACTGGTGTAAATAATGGTGCAGCCCATTTCATTTAATTTTCGAACGGAATTTAAGATATAATTCCGGGATTGTGGATCAATTCCAACTGTTGGTTCATCCATGATGATCAGTTTTGGACGGTGAGCAATGGCACAAGCAATGTTCAGCCGCCGTTTCATGCCGCCTGAAAAACTATTAGGATAACTTTTATGTTTATCCTGAAGACCGACGAACTCCAGTGCTTCTACCACTCTTTCATTTAGTTCCTGACCGCGCAGACCATAGAGTCCAGCAAAGAATTTCACATTTTCATAAGCTGTCATGTCCTCATAGATCGCTAAATCTTGGGGGACCATCCCGATGTTCATTTTGGCAATCCGGCTGTTTTTGGCAGCATTTTTGCCTAGAATATTGATAACTCCTTCATTACTCCGGAGAAGGCCGGCAATCATATTGATGGTGGTGCTTTTTCCTGCACCATTGGCACCTAGGAAACCAAATATTTCTCCCTCGGCAACCATTAAAGACATATTATCGACAGCAATAAAATCACTGAATTTTTTGGTTAGATTTTTAATCTCTAATACGTTCATCTTTTCACCCCTAAATCGTTTGTATGCTCTAAGTATAAAAAAAAGAATGAACGGAGATAAGTGCAATCGTTCATTCTTTTCACATGAGAATCTTCATATTGTCTGCGTGAGTTATTCATGGATGAATGGGGAGGAGGGTGGTGACGGAAAAACCACGGGTTCCATCGACAATAATTTTCCCATTCACGGATGCCGTTCGCTCTTCCATCCCGATGATTCCAAGTCCTTTTTTAATTTTATCCGTTCCTGAACCATTGTCCTTAACTTCAATTCTAATCATTTTGTTCAACACCTTTAATTCAACTGAAACCAGTGTTGCATTGGAATATTTCATAGCATTGGTAAGGGCTTCTGTGATATTTTCATGAATGATTTTCCATTGGATTGGGGTAATAATATCCAAATTGCCATCATGAGTCAGGACTGTTTTAAGTGGATGTTTTGCGGAAAATTCGTCAATCATAAGTTTGATCCGATGAATCCCAACCTGCTCAGAAGGTGGCTTCATGTTTTTAAGTGTCAATCGAATGTTTTCAATCCCATCCTTCGAAATATTAATGGCATTTTGCAGCAGCTCTATTGCTTTAAGCTTGTCGGATTCGATTAATCGCTTAGATGCTTCCATTTGAAAAAGTGCCCCCGTCATCGAATGTCCGATTTTATCGTGGATTTCCTGTGAAATACGATTTCGTTCCTCTAATTTATAGGTGTATTCCGACTGGCGGATATATTCTGTATTCTCATTTAGGTTTTTGGTCATTTTTTGAAGCGTTTTTCTCATTGAGTCCAGTTGTTTTTCATCTTTTAACAGTTTATCCTCATACAGTAATGTAATGGTAAAAACCATGAAACAAAAAATCGTCACTAATCCATAAAGAGGCTGTAGTGTTTCATTAATGTTCATTATAGGGACGATGGAAATAAGCAGGATGATTACTTTTTTATTGTAAAAATCAGCTGCCAACTCCATCAAGGCTAATGGTAAAAGTAATATAAACAACGAATTTATCTCGAAATAGGATGTAATCGATATTCCGATTGAGAGGAATAGCAGGATTCTTTTTATAGAATTCCTTTTAAAGATATTCAGGGTGATATTTACACAAAAATAAAGCAGAATTGCGAAGACAACCCATGAAATATGACTGATGTCAGCCCTGATACAAGTAAAAGCTATAAAAATTAATAAGGCTAGCTTGCTAAAAATAATCCAAAAATCCATTTTATTCTACTTTCCCGGTAATAAAGTAAATAGCAATTTGGGTTCGATGCTCGAGTCCTGTTTTTCCCAGTATAGAGGTGATGTAATTGGCGACCGTTCCTTCTGAAATAAATAATTGCTTGGAAATGGCTTTGTTTGAATAGCCCTTGGCAATGAGAGACATGATTTCCCGTTCTCTTTCTGTAAACAAGGAGGGATCAAATTTTGTGTCCGTTTCTTTTTTCCTCGTTAAGTTTGATTTGATTTTATCCAAAACAACATCCTGAATAATGCTGTTTCCATTCATGACGCTTTTGATGGCATCGCGAATCCGTTCAGGATCATTGTTTTTCAGTAAGTAACCTTTTGCGCCATTTTTGATGGCATCCAATATGTACTCATCATCATCAAAGGTGGTTATAATGATTGGTTTTGTTTTCGTTTTTTCGCTGATGAGCTTTGTTGCTTCCACCCCGTTCAAATTGGGCATTCGGACATCAAGCAGGGCAATATCCACTTCATGTTTGGTGCAATAATCAAACGCTTCATTTCCGTCATTCACTGTATCCAAGACTTCAAATTCTTCGTATGTATTTAAAATGATTTTTAAACCTTCCCGGATAAATGAATTATCATCGGCAATAATCAATTTAATTTTATTAGGTTCTTGGGGAGCCATATCCTCGCCGGTCACTTCCTTTTTTCTCCATTATAACTCATTTAAGGGAAGGCAGTTAACTACGATGTAATGCCCCTCTTCAAATACAGGAGGGGCTTTATTTTATTTATTTAACTTTGTCGATCAAAAAGAGTGGTTCATAAAGCTCTTTTTTCCACAAATCTGCACGTGACGGTCGATAAGAGCCGTTCATAAAGCCCGTCTGACCAAAATTATGCGGTGAGGGTCGATAAGAGAGGTTCATAAAGCCCTTTTCACCATAAATTCCCCCGTGACGGTCGTTTAGAGCCGTTCACAATAGCCGACTTGCCACACATTAAATCAACAATCTTCTTTATAGTGTAAACTCTTGCGGCGGTTCACCATTCAGGTTTAAGATTCGGACCGTTTCAGGTTTTATTTGGATAAACACAAAGTTCGGATCTTCAGGACCATCGAACCATTGATTGAATGAGTCCTCCCAAAACTGATTTTTTATATCCTGAGTGTCATTAATCGACGATGTTCCGGAAATTTCAATATAGGAATCGCTTTGACCTTTCTTTTCATATCCCAACAAAACTGAAACGAATGAATTGTTTTCGATTTCTTCTATTTTCTCTGTAGCCTTTTTCGTTGGTGTATATAAAGTTGAGTTATCATAATAAAACGTCATATATCGTGAATGAGGCTTATTATTTTCAACTGTTGAAAGCACACCTGTTCGATGATCAGCGATAATTTTAACAAACTTTTCTTTTAATTCATGATGGTTCATTTATTCTGCTCCTTTTTTTGAGTAGCCTTTATTTTTCCACTTCAAGACTTACATTAAACTGTGAAAATTAGCTAATCAGGAAGGTAGCTTTTCCATAATCAAGCAAACATAAATGAAAGGCATTAAAGGGAAAATTTTAATAATGAGTCACTTAAAGATGTTGATGTTGAAGAGAAAAGGTGATGGAATGGACCTGACCAATGAAAATCAGACATATCGTGCCGGAGATGTTGTGTATGTCTTTTACCGCAACCCACATACTCAAGACGTAGCAAATATACAGGCAGCTGCCGTTGTCAATAATCCTGATAACCCGAATGAATTAGCCTTGTTTCTGTATGAAACCTATTATCCACTGTCAACTGATATGGCCGTTTATACAACAGAAGCAGAGGCAAACCAAGCCTATGAATATTATTACGGGGACGCAGCAGAAGGGGGGCTGGAATGAATAATCCTTTTACACCAAGGCTGGTCTATTTTGAACCTGATGCGTTAGATTATCCATTAGGGAAGGAGCTTCAACAAAAGTTTGAAAAGATGGATGTTGAAATTAGATATACTACTTCCCATAATCAAGTCAGGAATTTACCTGGTGATAATGATTTACAAAGATACCGTGTTGCCAAATCTACTCTTGTGGTAGGAATTAGAAAAACCCTTAAATTTGATACATCAAAGCCCTCCGCAGAGTATGCGATACCTTTTGCAACTGGCTGTATGGGTCATTGTCATTATTGCTACTTACAAACCACGATGGGAAGCAAGCCGTATATTCGTACATATGTAAATGTCGATGAAATTTTGGAAGCCGCCGACAAATACATGGAAGAGAGAGCACCGGAACAGACTAGGTTTGAGGCATCCTGTACTTCAGACATTGTTGGGATTGATCACTTGACCCACACGTTAAAACGAGCAATTGAGCATTTTGGAAAATCGGAGCTTGGTAAATTAAGGTTCGTAACCAAATTTCATCATGTAGACCACCTTCTTGATGCCAACCATAATGGTAAAACGAGATTTCGTTTTAGCGTTAATGCTGATTATGTTATTAAGAATTTTGAACCAGGAACCTCTCCCTTAGAGAAAAGAATTGAGGCTGCGGGAAAAGTCGCAAGAGCAGGCTATCCACTTGGGTTTATCGTTGCCCCCATTTACATGCATGAAGGGTGGGAGGAAGGCTATCTTCATATGTTTGAGCGGTTAAATGCAGAATTGCCGCAGGAAGCTAAAAAAGATTTAACGTTTGAATTTATTCAACACCGTTTCACTAAGCCTGCTAAAAAAGTGATTGAAAAAAACTATCCAATGACCAAACTAGAATTGGATGAAGAAAAACGGAGATACAAATGGGGGAAATATGGCATTGGCAAATACATTTATCAAAAAGAGGAAGAAGAAAACTTAAAAAATCATCTTTTTAACTATATGGAGAAATATTTCCCAGATGCTAAATTAGAATATTTCACATAAAACGGAGGTTACACAAATGTCAAAACAACAAGCAAATATCAATGAAAAACAACAAGGCAACGGGCAAAAAGGCTCAGGAACTAAATATCATGAAGAGCATGCAGGAAGTGTCCCGGGTTACGGCAATAATCAAGTGGATCAAATACAAAAGAGTTAATGAATTTAATACCAATTATTAATTAATTGGAGAACAGGCTTACGATTAGAATCGTTAGCCTGTTTTACTTTATATCACTCAATCTTGACACCTACATCAAATACATAAGGCTGTTGGGGAGCAGCAATTTTGGACATCTGTACTATTTTTATGATTGGGATAGAACCACCATCATATTGGGTTTGTTCAATCGTACCTGTTACTTGAACCCAACTATCTTTTTGCAGGGCTGCCACATTCCCCTTTGCCATTATTCCATATACGGAGGCATCAGCAGCACAACAGGTAATTCCAAATCGAGCAACGATGATTTGATTTTGCATAAAATTCTTTTCCCTATAAACAAATCCTTTCGTGGTAACGGTTTTACCAATCATACTTTGCAGATTTTCTTGAATGATATTCATCATGGGAACATATTGCCCGTCAGTAATGTTTATCTTTTTTGACTGTAACATTTTTTCATTTAATTTGGAGTATTCCTTTTCGGTTAAAGGATCAGGTTGATAATCGAGTAAATTGGTTTTGGAATTCCTATTATCAGTATTTGAAATTGAATTTGTTTTGGCTGATTTAATCGCTTTAGTTTGATTTGTGACTTGTGAACTTGCTCCAAGCTTGATGTTTCTGTTCATCGCTACTGAGCTGTCAAGAACATTATTTGCAAAAAGAAATCCCGTTGTTATCGGGATGATAAACAATAAATAAAGAAACAAACTTTTAGCGATTGTGGCTGGGTAAGTATGGTCGCCATCACAATCACAATGGTAAGCTTGCTTTTGATCCGAAGTTCCCCTTATGATCAAAAGAACTCCTAAAATGAGTAAAACAAAAAGCGTGAAGTAAATGAAATGAACCATTTTAGGTGCAATAAGCAATGAGATGTTATTTGTAAGCAATAATTTAAATAAGAGTAACATAAACCCAATGAGAATGATTCCTCTTACAAGGTGATGGAAGGAGAGATCATGCTTTTTATTTTTGTTTTTGCTCATCATATAGCACCGCCTAACTAATAAATTTCTCCAAGACATAAACAGATAAATAAACAACAATTGGCGTTACTACTAGTAAAAATATGACAAATCTTTTCTTAAAATAGGCAAATAACATTAATGTGTTTTTTATGTCAATCATGGGTCCAAAGACCAGAAAGGCAAGGAGCGCTCCTTCTGTAAAGGTTGATCCGAAGGAGGAGGCAACAAAAGCGTCTGCGGAAGAGCACACTGAGAGAACATAGGCAAACCCCATCATAACCCCTGGTGCAAACGTTGTACTTGTCCCAATTGATAGCAGAGCATTTCGATCGAAGAATGCTTGAAACAGGCTTGCCAAAAATGCTCCTATGAATAAATATTTTCCAGTATCAAATAATTCATCACTAGCATGGTACAGCGTTTCTAGAAATTTATTTCCTTTTGGATGATGGTGTTCATGGTGATGAACATCTTCCTTTGTTTTTAAAATATTTTCACTCCTAAATTGTCTGTAAATCATTAATCCAATTACCACAGAACTTATTAATGCTACTAGCATTCTAGCATTTGCCATATAAGGTGTACTTTTAAAAGCAAAATAGGTGGAAGCATAGACAACTGGGTTAATGATAGGAGCACTTAGCATAAAGACAACACCAACATGTGAAGGCATGCCCTTCTTTATTAGCCTGCGAACCACTGGAATTATTGCACATTCACAAATTGGGAAAATAATACCCAACAAAGCAGCGGGTATCATTGCTAAATATGCATTTCGAGGCAAGAGCTTTCGAATGGCATTTTCAGAAACAAAAGCTTGAATAATAGCAGAAACAAATACGCCCAATAAAATAAAAGGAATCGCTTCTAAAATGATACTTAGAAAAATGGTATTAATATTAAAAAAAGAACTTGGAATTCTAGTAAAAATGGGGAGGTTTTTAATCGCCTCTGCAAAGAGAAAGAGAAACATGAATAAACAAAATAGAATTAAAATGAGACTATCTTTTAGAAACTTATTTATATAGGTCATAACAAAATCTACCTCCTCAACTCTATCATTCCTATCATATGGTTATGCGCTTCTAGTGAATTTATTTCATTAAATTTATTGACATAAATCATAAACCGTTATAAGATACAATTCGTAACGTTTACGATTTAGCAAATCTAAAAATCATAAAGTCTACAATATAATTATTTTATGTAAATCGGAATAATTCCTAATTAAGTTTAATTTATGGAGGAAAAGGAAACATGAAAAGACTTCTGGGTACATTTATTATTTTTCTATTAGTTTTAAGTGGCTGTTCCAACTCGGTTTCAACGAAAAATGAACAAACTAGTGACGGTTCAAAAAAGCTGGAAATTGTCACCACTTTTTATCCAATGTATTATTTTGCCCAAAAAGTGGCGGGCAGCTCTGCAAACGTAGAACTATTAATACCGAACGGTGTTGAACCACATGATTGGGAGCCAACTGCAAAAGACATGGCTAAAATTCAAGACGCAGATATGTTTATCTACAATAGCCGTTACTTTGAAACCTGGACTGAAAAAGTATTAAAAAGTATTAATGATTCAAATTTAAAGGTAATTGAGGCCTCAAAAGGGATTGAATTGATGGACGCACTAGAAGCAGATGAAGAAGAGGAGAAGCATTCCGAGCATACCTCTTCCAAAGATCCTCATGTTTGGCTATCGCCAGTCTTAGCTAAACATGAGGTTGATAATATTGCTAAGGCTTTAGATCAGGCAGACCCAAATAATAAAGACCAGTTTGAAAAAAATGCCACAGCATTAAAGTCTCAACTCAGCAATCTAGATCGCTTATACAAAGAGACCATTGATAAAGCGCAGAAAAAAGAATTTGTTACCCAACATGCTGCATTTGGTTACTTGGCAAAACAATATGGTTTAAAACAAATTCCGATTGCAGGATTATCACCTGATGTAGAACCTACATTAGGAAAATTGGCTGAATTAACGGAATTAACGAAGAAGGAAAATGTAAAGATAATTTATTTTGAGGAACTGACCTCTTCAAAAGTTGCTCAGACGTTAGCTAATGAAATCGGTGCTAAAACGGAAGTTTTAAATCCATTAGAAGGGTTAACAAAAGATGAACAAGAAAAAGGCTTAGATTATATAGATGTGATGAAAAAAAATCTTGAGTCTTTAAAATTATCCATTTTAGAGTAACATTTCTCTATATTCTTGTACCAAATTAAAAAAAGCCGTCAAAAACGGCTTTTTTTGTCCATCTATTTTTTTAATCGATACGGGACAGTTGTAACGATAACATTTTTTTGATAGATCAGGTAAAGTCGCAATAATAAACTTGATTGATTATGCAAAAAATCATGCCATCTCCTTTTTGTGATAAATTGGGGAATGAGAACGGATATCGTGAAATTGTTTTCCGCAGCCTTTTCCTCAGCTAAATCAATAAACCGGGCAACAGGTCTTAGTAAACTTCTGTAAGCAGAATAAAGCGTCACCAGCCGGACATCCGGTTTCCACTCCGCCCACTTCTCCTCCATCTTTTTTTCACTTTCACGGTCAAAAGCCACATAAACAGCAATGACTGTATCTCCAATTAAGTTCGCATAGTGCAAAGAGTTTTCGACCACTTTTGTAATTCCAGCAACCGGTACAATGACGACATTTCCTTCAAACTTCAAAGGCGCTTCGCTCGACATAATCCTTAGTTGTTCGCCCACTGCATCATAATGTCTTTTAATACGATGACACACAAACACAATAATCGGTAAAAAGATGAGGACAAACCATACTTGAGAAAACTTTGTGGCGAAGAATATAATCACCACTGTTAAGGTAATAAGGGCTCCAATTAAATTAATGGTTAATTTAAATACCCAACCTGCAGGTTTCTCTTTCATCCATTTGATAATCATTCCGGTTTGTGAAAGAGTGAAAGGAATGAATACCCCGACTGCGTACAATGGAATGAGCTGTTCTGTGTTTCCTCCAAAAACGATAATCAGCAAAATGGATGTGATACTTAGCGTGATAATACCATTTGAATAACCAAGTCGATCCCCGCGATTTAGGAACATTCTCGGCAAGTACTTGTCTGATGCTAAGTTAACAGCTAGCATCGGGAAAGCAGAAAATCCAGTATTGGCAGCAAGCACTAATATGAGGGCAGTGGTCCCTTGAACAAAGTAATACAGAAAATTCCTTCCAAATATTTTGGCAGCCATTTGGGATAAAACCGTTTCTTCACCTTTAGGTGCTATTCCTAAGTAATAGGCCAAAAACATAATTCCAGAAAACAGGATGGCTAAAATAATCCCCATCATTATCAACGTATTTACGGCGTTTTTTGCCTCAGGTTCTTTAAAATTTGGGACTGCATTCGAAACCGCTTCTACACCTGTAAGAGCCGAACAGCCAGATGAAAAAGCTCTCAGCAATAAAAATAAACTTATCCCCGGAACAACTGTCCCAATAGGGGTATGTGACTCCGCGGGAATATGACCAGTTGCCACTTGCCAAATCCCCACGACGATAAGAATAACTACAGCCAAGACAAACAAATAAACTGGATAGGCAAGGACAGAAGCTGACTCCGTCACACCGCGAAGATTTAAAATGGTAATCAAAATAACCAACACAGAAGCAATAACCACATTAAAAGGATGTAATTGAGGGAAAGCGGATGTAATAGCATCCGTCCCGGCAGAAACACTCACGGCTACTGTTAATATATAATCCACTAATAAAGAGCCGCCTGCTACGAGTCCAGTATTTTTCCCAAGATTGCTTTTCGAGACGATATAGGCGCCGCCGCCATGAGGATAGGCAAAAATAATTTGCCGGTAGGAAAGAATTAAAGCAGTCAAAAGAATTAACACACCAATTCCAATCGGTATCGAATACCAAAATGCAATCAACCCAATCGTCGATAACACAATTAACACTTGTTCAGGTCCATAGGCTACAGAAGAAAGGGCATCTGAAGACAGGATGGCAAGTGCCTTTAATACACCAAGTCGTTGCTCTCCTAATTCGCTCGTTTTAAGCGGCTTACCGATAAGAGCCCTTTTAAACATCGTATAACGCATTATATTTACCTCCGTAACTATATTGAAATGGACATCACTATCTATAATAAATATGAAAGACAGATAATTATATACTACCCCTCAATTTAGCATGATATTAAATACATTTAATTCCCAACCGAATCATTCCAAATTTATCTATTTTAGGGTATTCCAAAAATAGATACTATAACCATTGTATTAAAGGGCATAGTAAAAGAAAGTTAATCCTTTTTTAGGAAGATTTTACGAACATAATGAGGTGGAAAGAAAATGAAATGCCCGCAGTGTGTTTATGTTAATCCGGAAGGTGTCAAGTTTTGTTTAAACTGTGGAAATAAAAATTTAGATCCTAATAGTCCCACTCAAGATTCAAATAGCCTTTTTTACGAATTCGCACATTATGTTGACATGGTACCAAGGTTTGAACGTTCGGTTGAACCCAAATTTCGGAATATATTCTCGAGGGTGTTCAAAAACCATAGTATCCTGGAGGCTGAAAGGCTTTTCATCGTAGGAACCGCGCTTACTACCCCCAAAATTGACGAGGTAAAGGAAACGTGGCCGAAACCATGGCTTTTTGCTAGAATATTCATCTTTGCACTTATTGCCTATTTTGGCTTATTTTTGGGTGTAAGCGTGTTCAAAAATATTAACTTTTTACCAGGTCTAATCATCGTCGGTTCATTTGCTGTACCCATCACGGCGCTGACCTTCTTCTGGGAAATGAACGCTCCTCAGAATGTTGCAATCTATAGAATCGTTTATGTGGTGTTTATCGGTGGTATCCTGTCGATGCTTGTGGCGCTCGTTTTTTTCAATATCCTAAAACATAACATAAATCCCATTACGATTGGAATTGTTGAGGAATTTGCCAAGATCGGAACCGTTATTTTTTTTGTGCGAAACCTTAAATACAAGTTTGTTCTGAATGGACTGCTATTAGGTGCAGCGGTAGGGGCGGGCTTTGCGGCCTTTGAAACTGCCGGATATGCATTAAGAGCACTTCTATCAGGGAGTTACCGCGGCCTTTATTCCACGCTTCTTTGGCGAAGTTTTTTAGCTCCCGGCGGGCATATAGCCTGGGCAGCTTTGACAGGAGCAGCATTTTGCGGGGTACAAAAAGACAATAAATTCGATATTAATATGGTGATAAAGTTAAAATTCCTACGTATATTTTTTATCGTAGTTTTGATGCATGCTTTATGGGACTCACCAATACCAGCCATTTTTCCATTCGGACAAATTATGCTGATGGTAGCATCATGGATACTAGTTTTCCGAATGATTCGTATCGGCCTAAAGGAAATTGCAGAGAAGAAGGGAAGATTAACAATATAGCGGGACAAAAGCAAAAAAACATCGACAAATGTCGGTGTTTTTTTGTTATCAGTATAGTTTATTTATAGGTTAGTTGTACTTCTGCTTTGGTTGATTGTACTTATATTTTTGGTTGCTGATTTTTTATGCAGCCATTCATAAATGATTGGAATGATTATAAAGCTATTAATAGTCGATGTTACCATACCGCCAATTACGACGATACCAAGGGTTTGAGAAATAACCGTATCGGCATTATGCGAAAATGCGAGAGGTAACAATGTAAGGACTGTTGCTGCAGCTGTCATTAAGATTGGTCTTATCCTTGAAAGACTACCATTCAAAACAGCATCTTTAACAGGCATTCCTTCTTTTCTATTTCTTTCAATTTTGTCAATTAACACAATACCGTTTGTTACTACAATACCTGTAAGCATTAAAATACCGATTAAGGCTGCAAGATTCCATTCACCGTGGAATAAAACCAATGCGATTACCACACCACTTAATGCCAGCGGAATGCTTAATAATACCGATAGTGGTGCTCTCCAGCCTTTGAAAATAGAAGAAGTAATCAGCAATACTAAAAGAATCGAAAATGCAACCGCAACAGACATATCGAAAATCATATCTTTTACCTGTTGAGTAATTCCGCCCAATGAATACGTCACATCTTTAGGTAGCTTCATATTGCTTAGAGCTTTATCTGCTTGACTCGACACTTTACTAATATCATTAGAAGTAATCTGTGCTGTCACAAGAGAGAATGGCTGACCATCTCGTTCACTAATGGTTGAAGGAGATTGGTCTTTTTCAATCTTTGCGATTTGGTCAAAACGAACCATTTCACCATTATTTCCAGCAAAAGTTTCAGCCGCAAGAGATGCTAAGACATCATCCGCAGAAGCATTTAATGAAATTGTAGAGTTGGCTCCTGATGCAATTTGATCTAAAAATTGGTCTACAGGAAGGGCTTTATGATCAATCGTAATCGTTGCATCTTTAGATGCAGACATGTAACGACCAATCACTGCTAATATATCAGAAATTTTAACACCATTATCTTCAATTGCTTTTTGATCAAAAGTCACTTTATACTTTGGTGAACCATTAGTTAAATCAACTTTTCCGTCAACACTTAGGCCTGCAACCTTGGATAGGTTTGTTCTCGCCTCTTGAGCAACTTGGTCTAATGTTGTTTGGTCTGAACCTGTTAATAAGATACGCATTTGTGAATCATCACCAGAAATGTTCTGGCTTGTTACTGTATAAGTAACATCTTTAGATAATGTCGGAAGCTGGTTTTGTAACTGATTAATTACAGAATCGGCATCCTTTTCATTCTTCAGCACAACAGTAAGATTGGCGACATTTGGATATGTGATAAAGCCTCCTCCTTGGTCAAACACGTCATCACTTTGAGGTGTCATGGTTGAGCCAAAGTTGGCTGAGTACGCAGTAACTTTCGGATTCTCTTTTAATGCTTTTTCAATTTTTTGCACTTCCGAATCGACTTGAATTAACGTGCTTCCTTTAGGCAATTCAGCTTTAATCGCAATTTGTCCGATTTTTCCACTAGGTAATAAACTTACTGGAAGGAAAGCAGAATAGATACCAGCACCTAAAAAGATTAATATCGAAACAATAATCATCGCTTTTTTGTGTTTGAAAGCAGATTGCAATAAAGGTTTCATTGAATTATCAAGTTTGACCGTTTGTTTTGTTGTATTGCCGCCTTTCCATCCCATAAAAGCTAGGGCAGGAATGACAAGCATAGCTACAAAGAATGAAATGATAAGTGCAATTACGACTGACCAAGCAAATCCGCTATAAGAAGCACTAATTACGCCGCCAACAAATGCAATTGGTATATAAACTGCAATCGTTGTTAACGTAGAACCTAGAATCGCAGGAATCATTTCAACGACAGATGATGCTAGAATGGATAGTAAAGATTTATCCTTGGATTCTTCCCGTTTACGATACATATTGTCCAAGATAACAATTGAATCATCGACAATACGACCCATTGCTACAATCAAACCTGATACCGTTAAAATATTTAACGTAATACCCATTGATTTTAAGAAAGCAGTAGTGGCTAACAATGAAATTGGCAGCGAAATAGCAATTATTAATGTGCTCCTTACATTTCGGAAAAAGAAGAACACACAGATCATAGAGAATAAACATCCAAGTAATCCTTCCCGAACTAATCCGAAAAGGGAGCTGTTTAATTCTTTTTCTCGGTTAAGTAAAACTTTAAACGAAACATTTTTTGGATTTACTGTATCTAATTGAAGATGTGCAACTCGGTCTTTTACCTGATCAGCAACATCTGTTATATTCGCTGATGGTGTTTTGATTACATTTAAAGTCACGCTTGGTGCTCCGTTTGTTCGAGAAACAGTTTTAACGTCATTCAAAGAATGCGTGATCGTACCGAACGCTGAAACAGGAATGACTTTTCCTTCTTTATTCTTAATCGCTGCATTTTCCATTTGCTTCTCAGTTAATGGAAACCCATCAAAAGAGACAGGAATCGATAATTGGTTGTTAACAATATTTCCTTGTGGCATGGATGGAACAGCCAAAGAAAACGATTTGTTTACATCATCTAAAGTTAATCCATTTTTCACTAGGTCTTTCATGCGGACAGTTAATACATAACCATCTTTGGCTCCCCCAATGACAGATACATCTGATACACCAGGAACAGATTTTAATTGCTTCACAATTTCCTGTGTAGCAGTGGAACGTAGTGTTTGTTCATCCAGTTTTGAGCTTGTTAGACTATAAGTCAAAATTGGGAAAGAACTAGTTGTCAATCGTGTCACCGATGGAGTGCTTGTAATAGTTATCGGTAAATCTGCATTTGCCAAGGCTTTATTTACTTGATCCTCCGCTTGCTTCATGTCTGTATTCATCGGAAAATACAGACTCATAAACAAGCCGCCATCATAGGAGGTAGATTCTACATTGGATAGACCATCTACGACCTTGACAGCACTTGCCAAATTATCGGTCACTTGCTGTTTTACCTGAGCAGCTTGATACCCAGGAACTCTCATACTTACTGAAAGGGTGGTATTGTTAATCCCAGGTAAATAATCTCTTTGCATCTGGTAAGCAGAAATACCGCCCCAAGCCAATATGATCACAACACACACAATCATTAGAATGGCCCTTTGCATGGTTGCCTCAACTAATTTTTTCATTGCCTTGCCTCCCCAATTTTTCATATAAATTAAACCCAATATCGATATCGGTTTTTGTCGTGAATTTAAGAATGGTACGGCAATCAAAGTGGGCAATTTAAAGTCTACTAAACCAACTTGTACGTTCCCTGAATAAAACATTAAAAATCCATTAAAATGCAAAAAGGATACTTTTAGGCATAACTGAAGAATAAATAGAAAATACTACATAAATGGGGGTTTGGTTAGCGTCAGGGGGGATTAACTTGTTAAATCATGTGGTAAAAGCCATTCCTAATTTATTTACAATCGGAAATTTAATATGTGGTGTACTTTCCATTACCTTAAATATGAGCGGCTATTTGGAAGTAGCGTGCCTTTTTATTTTCTTATCGGCTTTGTTTGATCTTCTTGACGGAAGGATTGCGAGAAAATTAAAAGTAAACAGTGAATTTGGCGTAGAATTGGATTCCTTAGCTGATATTGTCAGTTTCGGAGTGGCTCCTGCACTTCTTTTTCATTCGATTGCAGCACCATCGATTTTAACTTCCTTAGCATTTATCCTATTCCCAACAATGGGAGCATTAAGACTAGCTAGGTTTAGTGTTAAACCAACCATTGGGTATTTTAAAGGATTGCCCATCCCTGCTGCAGGATTACCATTGGCTGGTATGGGATTTTTTTTATATAGCAATGCATGGATTACGTTGATCCTCGCTCTTTTAATGGTAAGTCCAATAAGGGTAAAAAAGCTTTAATTTTATCATCCTTTGTAAAAAAGCTAGTGACCTTTTTGAAAAGGCAGTAGCTTTTTTAATTATCCATATAACTTTTTATTCCCTTAATACATGATTAAGAATTCATTAACATGGAAAATGAATACTTTTATCATGCTACATTGTAATTAAAACTAAAGTTGTACTTTAGTGTTTCTTTTATAATATATGGAGGCATATACTATGTCACATTTAATCACTTTATTTGAAAATCACAGTTATTTGATTCTATTTATAGGGATTTTTCTAGAGCTCATGGCACTGCCCATTTCGGGCGAATTTTTAATGAGCTATGCAGGGTACTTTGTATTTCAAGGGAAAATGAATTATATTTTGGCGCTCCTAACAGTCTTTGTTTCAGGCGGTGCGGGTATTACGGTAACCTATTGGATTGGGAAGGCAGGAGGATATAAACTTATTGAAAAATACGGAAAGTATATCCATCTGGGACCAGAAAGATATAAAAAAACAGCTGCTTAGTTTGAGCGTTCAGGCAGTAAATTGTTGGTTTTTGCTTATTTCATTCCAGGGATTAGGCATTTCACTGGTTATATTTCAGGGATTTCTAAAATGCCGTTTAGAAGATTTATTATTCCTGCTTATATAGGTTCTTTTTTATGGGGATTTTGTTTTATCACCCTAGGAAAAGTATTGGGCCCACGCTGGGAGCTTTTCCATCGAGCAGCCAGTAAATATTTCATAATATTTATTATTGTTATTGTTATATTGTTGGCAGGTTATTTAACCTACCGGTTTTATAAAAATCAAATCAAGGACTTTTTTATTCGATTCATTTCACGTTTATTGAGTCATCTAAAAACCATTAGAAAAACAGAGATATTTCTTATTATTCTCACATTAATTTTAATCGGTATGGTCACCTTGATGCTGGGCATGGCTCAAGACTATTTAAATGGTGAGTTTGGTGAGTTTGATGAAGTCGCTGAATATTTGGTTGAGGCAGCTATTAATATGAGTTGGATGAAAATATTTATTTTGTTCCAATCTCCCTATGCCTTGGGTGCAATAATTGGGATCACCGTCATCAATATTTGGAGAAAAGGAAAGAACAGGCTGCTTGAGTATCTGCTGCTCATCGTATCAATTCTAGGAGCAAGGCTGTTTCATGAATCCATCATGCAGATTCTTTCCTATCTTCAATCAATAGGGTTTGTAGGAAAATTTCATTCAGATAATTTTCCTGATATACATTCCACTATAATAATTATTATTTACGGGACTTGCTTATTTTTACTTGTCCGTCATCCAAAAACCACAATTACGCCAGTATTAGGCCCTATATTTACATTAATCTTATTAATAGGGTTAACCATAGCTAAGGTTCTAACCACCGATATACTTCCGAGCGATATTGTTGGTGGCTATGTATATGGCGGTGTTTGGATATTTTTTAACTTCTTGATGTTTGAAATGATAAGACTTGTAGTGGAAAAGAATTGAATAGATTCTCGGAAAGTTTACAAGGACTTAATCTAATTTTACGAACGCTTAACATAATATAAACCCTAGATTAACATTCATATTATTTAATAAATATGTGAAGATAAAGTATTTACTTACTAGGGGGAGAACAATGAAAAAACAACGTTTTAGCAAAAAAGCGGCTACGATTGCACTAGGACTAGCACTTACAATTCCAGCTTTAACACCGGCTGCTGCGGCAGGAAATGGTCATGTTACGATTGATTCAGTAAAGTTTAACGGGATGGAAGCACCGAAAACGATTGATAAAATGGTTCAAACCTATACGAACGCATCTATGGACGTAAAATATAGCGATGGTAAAGTAAAGAACTTTCCACTCTCTTATAAGAGGCTTTTTAAATCAGAAGATAAGGTAGCGATGAACAAAGGTAAGTTGATTCCTGCCGGAACACCGATTGATGTAAACGGTGATCCGATTATGGATACAAGTGTGGAAGGAAAACCAACTTATTATGTATCAGATGCTCCAGATTCAAACAGTTTATTAAACCCAATCCATGGACAGCTATACATGGTTACTCATTATGAATATCAGACGATTGATGCAGCTGGTAAATCAGCATATGGAATCGTTCCTGCATCCATGTCATTATCTACTCTGGACCAAGATAAGAAAACTGGTGAATTAACACCGAAAGCCGTTAAGAAAATTGATTTTTCAAGTGTAAATGGCCTATGGATTCCATGTAATGGATCCCTTTCTCCATGGAATACCCATTTAGGTTCCGAAGAATATGAGCCAGATGCTCGCAGTTTTGAACTGAATCCAAATTCTTCAGCAAGGACTGGGGTAGAAAGCTTTGCCAAGCTTTATTTTGGAGACAAATCGAAAGCAAATCCTTATTTCTATGGTTTTGTCCCAGAAATTAAGGTAAACAAAGATGGAGATGCTTCTGTATCAAAACATTATAGTATCGGCCGATTCTCTCATGAATTAATGAAGATGATGCCTGATCAACGTACTGCCTTTTTTGGTGACGACGGTTCTTATACCACTATGTTTATGTATGTAGCGGATGAAGCGAAAGACCTTTCAGCGGGTACTCTTTATGGAGCAAAATTCCACCAAACAGGTACTGAGAATGGCGGTGCTGGTAATTTAGAATGGATCAAGCTTGGACATTCAACTGATAAGGAAGTTAAAAAAATCATTGACAGCGGTATTAAGTTTAGCGATATTTTCGAAACATCTGATGTACCAAAAGAAGGCTTTAAAGCGATTAAGCAATACTCATACGGTAAAACTGAGTACTTAAAACTGAAGCCGGGTATGGAAAAAGCGGCCGCGTTTTTAGAATCACGCCGTTATGCAGCAATGCTTGGAGCAACATCTGAGTTTAATAAAATGGAAGGTGTCACTCTAAACGAAAAGGATAAAAAAGTATATATTGCCATTTCCGATCAAAGTAATGGCATGCTCGAAAATTCTGCTGATCCAGTCGATGATATGAAACTACCAAAAATTAAATCTGGTGTAACCTATCAATTGGATTTAACAGATGGACAAAAAGACAACACAGGCCGAAAGATTAATAGTAAATATGTGGCTGCTAGTATGTCTGGTTTAATCGCTGGTAAGGATATGCCATCTGCGGATGCCTATGGGAATACAGCAGATGTGAATTCAGTAGCTAATACAGATAATTTAAGCTATTCTGAATCACTTAGAACCTTATTTATTGGTGAAGATAGCGGAATGCATACCAATAACTTTGTCTGGGCTTATAATGTTGATACGAAGGAACTTACAAGGATTTTATCCGTTCCTGCTGGTGCTGAATCAACTGGTTTATTTGCAGCGGATGATCGCAATGGATTTTCTTACGTTATGAGTAATTTCCAGCATCCAGGGGATGAATTAGAAGGCAAGAAGATTACTGCAGTTGATAAAACGGAATTAGAGCAGGCTATGGAGAGAGAAATCGGAATAGATCGAACCGGTGGAGTAGGGTATATTTCTGGACTTCCTTCTCTTAAAGACTTGCAAAATACCAATCGTGATGTAAAAAACGATTTAAACACAAAATAAACAGAATTTGGCTGTTTATCAAAAGTATTCTATTTAAACTCCGGTAATCTTAGGTTACCGGAGTTTATGGTTCAATTGCCATCCTTTTATAAAATCATCATCTAGGAGTGTTTACATGAAGAAAAGAGAGATTATTCTGCTTTTTTCTATTTTTTGCTGTTTAGTAGGGCTAGCTGTTTTCATAGTAAATGCCAAGCGAGAGGCGGCTTCAGTTCAACCAAATAAAGGTCAAACCAAAGTGTTTCATTTATATGCTGCAGATATGGAACAAGAAGTGTCTCAAGGAACCACCCTTTATTCCTGGGGTTTTGGTCTGTGGGATCCTAAGAAAAATGCTCCAGCCTCTCCGCCGAGTGTTCCTGGACCTGAAATTCGGGTTAAAGAGGGAGATCACGTAAAGGTAGTGTTTCATAATCAACAAAAAGAGGTTCATACTATTCATTTTCACGGAGTTGACAATAGTTTTGCAGGGGATGGGACAACTGATATAAGTCAACATCCAACCATGAAAAACGATTCCTTTACCTACGAATTTGATGCTAAAAAAGCAGGCACCTATTATTATCACTGTCATGTTGAACCGGACAGGCATCCAGAAATGGGTTTATACGGTGCGTTTATTGTGGAGCCGAAACAAGCGAAATATAAAACAGACGGGGAGTTTACACTGCTTCTTTCAGAAAGAGATCCACTTTTAAGCTTAGCTGAAGGAACAGAAGCGCATCAGTATGTCGGAACAGCTGCCGAGCATCTCCATTTAGACGGTGAATATGATACAACCGAACGAAAAGCTAAGTACTACACTATAAATGGTAAAGTAGATCCAGAAATCCCGCCTCTCCATGTTAAAGAAGGAGGCACCTACTTGATAAGGTTAATAAATGCGGGTTCAGAAGTCCATACATTTCATACCCACGGGCATCATTTCAAAGTGGTTGCTTCTGACGGCAGAGACATCTCACATCCGATGACGAAGGATTCGATTACCATCGGTCCAGGCGAAAAATATGATCTATTGCTGAAAGCAGACAATCCTGGTATTTGGCCGATTCATTGTCATATGGGTCCGCATGCTACTCATGGTATGCATATGATGATGGTTTACGATCAATACCATGACAAAATGAATCATGGCAGTATGAGCCCGGTCAGTGAGGTAAAACACCATTTGGCATTGCTAAAACAATATAAATTCGAAAAGAACTATGAATCAATGAAACCAGAAATAAAGGATATCATACAAGGAATTCAAGGGTTTTATAGTATCGCAGCATCCGAGCACTTTGAAGAATGGACTGCTCTCGATAACGCTGCAGCTGCTGTAAGCAAAGAACTGAATAGTCCTATGAATCCAACAGTTATGGAGAAGGCAATTAATAATCTAGAACAAAACATAAATGCAATGGAGCAAATTCTACAATCTGGGGATATGAGCTAATTCATATTATGAATTAAATAGAAATGGATGTATTAAAAGAACCCGAATGATGAAATCGGGTTCTTTTCTTATTCACGAAACACATATTTTTGGCTATACCATAGATAAAGTTAAAAATAGTTTAACATGATGATGACTGTAATTGGGAAGGAATGAACCTGCAGATATTAAGAAGAAATAGGGTTTTTGATAGGATAATTTGACGAAATAAAAACCTTAATTTAAAAAGGGAAGGAAAGGATAGTTTCATTACAAAATGAGAGTTAATAAATTTGTCTAATTCCAGATAAACGGATGGAGTGTAACACTTGTTTTTCGTCCTTTAATGAAAGTAGTTGATCTTTAAGATTAAGGCAATAAACACGTCCTTTAAGAGTCTTTAAAGCTCCATTTTTAGAATAATCAATCGTTATCAGACCATTTTGAACTAGTTTTTTCAAGTACATATAAATCCTCCTTATTTAGAAATGAATTTCACAGTATTCATTATAAGATTAGTATTTAATGAGAACATGAACTAAATGTTAAAGATTTATTAAAAGATGTAATTACTCTGTGAATGGTGATTTAAAAACAACATAGCAGAATGGAAGAAATCAACTAGTCCTATAGTAATGGATAAATAGTCAGAATTTTATTTATTTGTAATTTACAATTTATCAATTAGAGCTTAATAAAGTAAGAGTATTCTATTGTTGTAGGAAATAAAAGGGAGTGAGAGAATTGTTAAAGAAATTTAGAAAAAAGAAAAGGCTGCTTGCTGGACTAACATTAAGTACCATGCTATTGGGTTCTGCTGGGGCTTATGCCGCTCAAGACGGCGCTTTTGGAAGTAATTTAGTGGGTGAACAAGCTGATGGTTCGGTTCAAACACCGGTGAACCAATTAATCACACCGGCTGGAAAACAAATTGAATTTGGCGGTAATCCAGTTTCCGTTGCCGTTAATCCAAATGGAAAAACAGCTGTAACTATGGTTGGACGTAACAACTACGGCGGCAAGGGAATCAATGTTGTCGATCTTGCAACCGGAAATTTATCTCTAAAGGATTTATCTTTAGGTCTTTCTAGTATGTGGGGATTAGCTTATTCTAAGGACGGAAGTCAGTTATATGCTACTGGTTCGTCAGGCGGCAAAGGTAAAGTTGTTGTCATGTCTGTAGGTACAGACGGAAAACCTGCTATTCAAAAGACTTATACTCTTCCAAGTGCAGCAGTAGGTGGAAATATCAATCCGCTTGACTTAGCGGTTGGACCACAAGGCCAGCTTTTAGTAGCTCTTAACCGAGACAACAGCCTTGGTGTGATTGATCCGCAAACAGGCGCAGTAACTGCAAAAATTGCAGTGGAAAATGCTCCTACAAGTGTTTTAGTTGATGGTAATAAAGCTTACGTTACCAACCAAGGTGGGAGAGTAGCTAAAGCAGGAGATACTACTGTAGACTCTTCAGGAACTCAAGTTGTTGTAGACCCTAAGACAGGCGCAACTTCAACAGGAACAGTTTCAGTTATTGACCTTAGCACGAACACCGTTACAAAAACGATTGATGTCGGCGTCCAGCCGGAACGTATGACACAATCAGGGCAATACATATTCGTAGCAAATACAAACAGTGACACGGTTTCAGTTATTGACACTAAAACGAGTACTGTAACACAAACGATTGACATTAAACCATATCCTGATGCTAAAAAAGGTTCTGCACCGAACGCTATCAAGGTAGTAGATAACAAATTAATGGTCAGCCTTGGCCGTGATAATGCGATTGCGGTTTATGATTGGCAAGGCCCTAATAAGACTCCTGAACTGCAAGGACTATTACCAACTGCCTGGTTCCCGGTTGATATTGCAGTCGACTCAGAAAATAAAAATTTAGTTGTTGCTAATGCTGATGGAATTGGTTCACGCGGACCGGCACGTGATTTAACGATCCAAGGGGTTAAGGTATCAGGACACTCCTCATATGCCCAAATAGGTTCTTTATCATTGGTTCCATTCCCTTCAACTGAAGACCTTGTTAAAGGGACAAAGGAAGTGTATGCGAATAACAACTGGTTTGGCTTAAAGAACTTGAATGCTGAGGCGAGAAACAACAAGAAACCAGTTGCCATGCCTGAGCGTATCGGCGAGCCTTCAACTATTAAACACGTATTCTATATTATTAAAGAAAACCGGACTTATGACCAAGTACTTGGTGACTTAGGAAAAGGTAATGGAGAAGTCGCCTTAACGCAGTTCCCAAGAAAGGTGACTCCGAACTTCCACAAATTAGCCGAAACGTATCCACTTTTAGATAATTTCTATGTTTCCGGCATCCAGTCAGCAAGCGGACACCAGTGGGTTATGCAAGGAACAAACACAGACTATGAAGATAAAGAAACGGATGCAGCTAACGTTCGCAGTTATCCAGGCGGTGCCGGAGACCCAATGGCCTATGCACCTACGGGCCATTTATGGGATCAAGCTATTAAACACGGTGTATCAGTAGAAAACTTCGGCGAAGACACGACTGATTTTAGCGGTACAGCACCACGCGGCACTTGGACTGATTGGTATAATGATTATTTAATTCTTTCTGGTCAAAAGCAAGGCGACCTGCATGTTCCAATTGGAAACTACGAAGCAAAGTATGACATTCCGTCACTTGGACCAATTACACATAAACCGTACCCAACGTTTGATATGGGTATTCCAGATCAGTATCGTTTTGAAATTTTCAAGCAGCAGTTTGAACAACACGTAAAGAATAATGATCTACCTGCATTAAACACGTTGTGGGTGACGAATGACCATACCAACGGAAATGCTACCGGGTTTCCTACACCTCAGGCAATGGTAGCGGACAATGACTTGGCTGTCGGTAAAATTGTTGATCTCATTTCCAACAGCAAGTACTGGAAAGACTCCGTTATCATTGTTACGGAAGATGATGCACAAAATGGGCTTGACCACGTTGATGGTCACCGTGAACCGGCATTTGTCATCAGTCCATGGGTGAAAAAAGGAATTACTTCCAGCCACTACTGGACTGTTATTAACATGGTTCGCAGTATTGAGCAGATTTTAGGACTTCCTGCAATGAACCAGAACGATGCTGCTGCGGAACCAATGAGCGAAATCTTTACAAATGAACCAGACTTTACACCATACGAGGTTGAACAAAACCAAATTCCGCTTGACACCTTAAACGGTCAGCCAAATTCAAATACGGCTGCACTTGCAAATACAGAAAAGGTGACACCGCAGGCCCAGGAACTTTCTAAAAAATGGACAGAGTGGTCTAACAAGAACAAAGAAAAGTTAACTGGCAGACATGCAGCTCCGGATGAAACGAATGCCAATATGCTTAATCATGCTGTTTGGTACGCGACTGAAGGCTTTGATAAACCATACCCAGGTGATAAAAAGGTTCATACACCAGATGAAGTAGAAAAACAGCCTGAAAGCTTTGCTCCTTCTCCTGCTGACAATGACTAATAGTTTTAATCTACTATTCTAATAGGAAGTTGCTTCTAAGAACCGTTGAGTGACACAACAATAGCTATCCATTAGGGTAGCTATTGTTGTTAATAGTAGTGTGATTACATAAAAGAGGGGGGACGGTTTCGGGCTATCATTGCTCGGAAAAACTCATATGAAACGATTGATAAATGAAACGATGAAGCGTTCTATTCTCATTGTAACTTTGATTGTTCTTTTACTTTTGTGGGGTGGAATGTCTGCACGACAAATTCAGAGGGATTACCTGCCGGAAATTAATAATTCAACCCTGTCTGTTACTGTACGTGCTGACAATTACCAAGCCGATCAAATAAAAGCAAAGATAACAGAACCGATTGGGCAGGCACTCCGGGTAGTAGACGGTCTTCAAGATGTTGAAACAAACTCATTCAATGGCGGTTCATTGATCAGTCTGAACTTTACTATGAATTATGATATGAAGCAAGCGGAGGAACAGGTTACAAAAGCTTTAGCTGATATCAAACTGCCTGCAGGAATTGAGAAACCGCTAGTAACCCGCCTTAGTACTCATTCCATGCCAATTATAAAAATGAGTCTGATGAGTTCTTCTGAAAATATAACGGAAAATATGCTCCGAACTTCTATTCAAGAGGATTTCGTCAATCGATTGAAGACAGTCCCAGGGGTTAAAGATGTACGAGTATCCGGAGGTGGAACAGCCGGTTATGCGATTAACGTTCGAATGGCAGATTTAAAAAAAGCTGGTTTAACAATAAATGACGTAACGCAGTCTCTCGAAGTAGACTATACAACAGGCATAGAAGGAAAGGTATCAAACAACCAGGTTTCTATTCCTGTCCAAGTTTCGGGCTGGACATTAAATCAACAAGACTTGCTTCAGTTACCTATTCATAACGGAGAGGGTAAAACTGTTCCACTTTCGGCCGTGGCTAATATTTCAAACTCCATTGTAAACCTGGAGACGATTTCAAGGACAAATGGGAAACCTAGTGTTCTACTAGATGTGTTGAAGACTCCATCATCTAATATTACCGATGTATCTGATCGAATAAAGAGCAAAATCAATGAAATTCCTGCATTGAAGAATAAGGATATCCAAGTTTCCATTTTATTTGATCAAGGTGTACAGGTTAATGAGTCTTTAAAAGGTTTAATAAAAGAGGGATTATTAGGCTGCTTGTTTTCGATGATTTGTGTTTTTCTGTTTTTCCGTAAAGTCCGTTCTACCTTATTAATTGTCATTTCCCTGCCAATTTGTCTATTAGCTACAACTGGTATATTAAAAACGATGGGAATTAGTCTAAATTTACTTACCGTTTCAGGACTTATCGTTGCCATGGGCAGGGTCGTCGATGACTCGATCGTCATCCTTGATAATATGAACCGGAAAGTGAATGAGGCACAAGGAAAAACCAGTGTTCACTTGTTAACACAGGCTGTAAGTGAAATGATTCCGGCAATTATTTCATCAACCGCCACCACTGTTGCCGTTTATGTTCCGATTGCACTGATAGGCGGTTTGGTGAGCTCAGCTTTTTCAGGATTTGCCTGGTCTGTTGTAATTGCGTTAATTATTTCATTATTTGTTTCCATATTGGTTGTTCCAGCGCTTTACAACCTTTTTTGGAAGGGAAAACCAATTTCGATTAGTGATGAAGTAGAACCGTTTGCCCACAAAATACTTACTTGGGTATTTAGGCGCAAGAAAAAAGTAGTTTTTGCCTTTCTTGCCTTATTTTTATTAACCTCAGTGGAAGCTGCATTCCTTCCCGTGAATTTTTTACCTACGGGGAATAACACGGGCCAAATCGCAGTACAAGTGGAACTTCCGCAAAATACTTCATTAGCTGAAGTTGACGCAGAAGTGAGAAGATTGGAAGCCTTATTGGAAACCAATTCAAAAGTGGACTCATTTTCATCAGGGCTAGGTTCATCGTTTACCCCTCAATCGGATGATGTATTTGATGCAGGTGGCGGATGGCTTCAGAGACCGAATAATGCCAATTTGTCAATAAAAGTTAAGGAAGGTAATGACGTAGATGCCTTTATTATAAGTTTACAGAAACAATTAAATGCTTTGTCAAGCAAAGCTGTTTATGCAGTTTCAAATCAAAACATCGCAGGCGATGATTCCCAGCTAAAAATTAATCTTACGGGATCAGATAGTCAGACCTTGGAATCAATGGCTCAAACAATGCGAAACGAACTTAAACTCGTTCCCGGACTATCCGTACAGGGGATTGCGGATGATGACGATCATATGACTCAATATCACATTACGCTTAACCGCAAGGCAATCGAACATTATGCTATTAAACTCGATGATGTTATAAATCGAATTCAGCAATATACCGCTGAAGGAAATAAAGGTTTCATCTCCATTAATCAAAATACCTTTCCAACTGTCATTCATACGGATAAACAAACTGGCAGCACAAAGGATATTTTTACTTTAATGGGCGGGGAGACCTTCCTAACTAAAGAAGGACAAAAAGTGACCTTGGATCAGCTCGCTGTTTTGGAGCCAACTGGTTCATCGGTGATTCAAGAGAAGGATGGACAACCGTACGCTGTGATTACCGCAAACATCATTTCAAATGATATTGGACAAGTGACGAAACAAGTCAAAAGTGCCCTTGGTAAAATTCCACTGCCAGAGGGTATCGAGTATTCCTTCGCGGGTGCTCCGGAACAGGTATACGAAATGATTTATGAAATGTCAATTGCCTTATTCCTTTCCATTTTGCTTGTGCTGGTAATCATAAGTTCTGTTTTTCGGGGATGGAGAGCACCTCTTTCTGTATTAGTCTGCATTCCGTTAGCCTTTATCGGATCTGTAATCGGAATGTTTATTTTTAAACTTGAATGGAATCTTGCGGCATTAGTGGGATTATTGATGTTGACTGGGATTGTCGTGACAAACGGGATTGTCCTTGTCGATAGAATTGAACGAAACCTTAGGGATGGATATGAAGCAAAATCAGCAATCCTGAAGGGTACTGCTACTAGGGTTAGACCGGTTTTAATGACAGCAGGAACGACAATATTAACTTTGCTTCCTTTAGCTGTATCAGGTAAAGGAGATACCATCGTGTCACAAACATTGGGTGTAGTAGTTGTAGGAGGCATGATCAGCTCGACACTAATTTGTCTTTTTGTTATTCCAATCATGTATGAATGGATGTTTAGAAAAGTCAAAAAACCAAAGGCTTCGCAGCAGTCTCAAATTTCAGCATAGATTTGATTTAGAATATCATCAAAAAGGGATCATCGCCAATTGTTTATCATAATAGGCGAATGACCCCTTTTCCATGTTATCGTTGAAGTCCAATATATTGCCAAATTGCTGAAGTTCTAAAAAGATTTCGAAAAATTACAAGCTTTTAATCATTATGTAACTTCTTTCAGTAAGATAATAATCCCTTATATAAGTTGGCATTATTTTAAGCCAGAAGTCTAACAACTCCTGGCTAGCCCTCCAGGCTATCATGCCCACCCCTCAATGTAAATTCGAAATAGATTAGTTCACGTGATTTATTTTTTGCAAAAAATATTATTTCTTATTTACAGAATCTTTGCAATCCCTTAACAAAATAGAAACGCGGCGTTAATATTCATTTTGTTTAATAGAGACGTAGAACATATATCAGACCGTTTTTTCTATTTATTGGCTACCTTTTAGTATTTTTTGTTTCCTTCATTATTGTAACTTGAGAAGATGCTTCAGCTTTACTGCATATTCAAGTTATAAACCTCCAAACAAATCAGGGTACCCTTAGGTTCCTTAATTAATCCACAGGGCCCCGTGTTCTTTTTTTCTATTTTTACCAAAATAATATCATTCTTATTATAATAATTAGGTTATCTTGAATAGTGGGTGAAATTATGAAAAATAAAGTACTTGTTGTTGATGATGAACAGTCGATCGTTACGCTTCTCCAATATAATTTGGAGCAAGCTGGTTTTGAAGTCATTACAGCGATGGATGGTGAGGCTGGAAAACGATTAGTAGAAATCGAGTCTCCTGATATTATCGTTTTAGATTTAATGCTTCCAAAATTAGATGGATTAGAAGTATGTAAACTGCTTCGCCAGAATAAAATCATGACTCCTATTTTAATGCTGACGGCAAAAGATGATGAATTCGATCGAATCCTAGGACTTGAGCTTGGAGCAGATGATTATATGGTAAAGCCATTTAGTCCAAGAGAAGTGATTGCCAGAGTAAAAGCGATTTTAAGAAGAACCCAGGCTCAAGCGGAAGATGCACTAGCGCATATAAATGGCCCACAATTAAAAATTGGCAGATTAACAATCTATCCTGAAAAATATGAAGCTTACAATAAAAAGAATCTTCTAGAGTTAACATTAAAGGAATTTGAGCTGCTTCTTTTCCTGGTGCAAAATAAGGGGCGAGTCCTAACTCGCGATCAACTGCTTAGTACCGTATGGAATTATGACTTTGCAGGAGATACGAGAATTGTGGACGTGCATATCGCCCATTTAAGAGAAAAAATTGAAGAGGATACAAAGCGGCCAGTATATATTAAAACCGTTCGTGGTCTTGGCTATAAAATTGAAGTGCAATAAAGAGAATTGACAAAAAGATGATAATTCAATAAATCTCCTAAAATTTTACAGTATTCCTATAATAAGGAGTACACCTTTACATAACCTTTACATTCTATTAAAACTGGATTAATACTTTTATCCTATAGTAGATAAAGTAAGGAGTAACAAAAAATTAATTACTCTTAGGAGGAACAAAGAAAATGAAAAGTATTAAAAAACTAAGCCTAGTTACAATATTTGCAGCATTAATGGTATTCATGGCTGCATGCGGAGGCGGAGCTACAACTGAGAAGACTGAAGGTAACACTAGCAAAGAAACACCAAAAACTGAAGAAAAGAAAGAACTTTCCGGCTCATTAGTCGTATCTGGATCATCAGCAATGCAGCCATTAGTGGCAGCAGCGGCTGAAAAATTTATGGCAGAAAATCCAAAAGTTGATATTCAAGTAAATGCAGGCGGATCTGGTACAGGTTTATCACAAGTTGCTGAAGGAACTGTTCAAATTGGTAACTCAGACGTTTTTGCTGAAGAAAAAGAAGGCGTTCCAGCTGACCAGCTAGTTGACCATCAAGTAGCGGTTGTAGGTATGACAGCTGCAGTTAACCCTAAAGTTGGTATTAAGGATATTAAAAAAGAAGATTTAATTAAAGTATTTACTGGAAAAATTACAAACTGGAAAGAACTTGGCGGTAAAGACCAAAAGATTGTCCTTGTAAACCGTCCTGATTCTTCAGGTACACGTGCTGTATTCAATAAATTTGCTCTTGATGGTGCAACACCTGCTGAAGGAGTAACAGAAGATTCTTCAAACACAGTTAAAAAGATTATTAACGAAACTGACGGTGCAATTGGATACCTTGCATTCTCATACTTCACTGATGATTCTGTAACACCTCTTTCAATCGATGGTGTTGAACCAACAGCAGAAAACGTACAATCTGGTAAGTTCCCTGTATGGGCATACGAACACTCTTATACAAAAGGTGAGCCTACAGATTTAACTAAAGCGTTCCTTGACTATATGATGTCTGATGAGATCCAAAACACATTATTAAAAGAGCAAGGATATCTTCCTGTAACTAAAATGGAAGTAGCACGTGATGCAAAAGGAAATCAAACAAATAAATAATTAATTAAAAAGGGTAAGTGCCTCGGCATTTACCCTTTTTTAATGGTATTACTCTTCTTAATATCCACACCTCTTATTCCTGTTTTATTAAATCATCTGAAGGTCCACAACCGGACCTAATCCTTCATCCTTCAGTCTATTTTCCTAGGAAAATAGATACAAAAGTATTAATAAATTTTCAATGTTAACTTCATATACGCTTTACATCCAAAACTTAAACTTGATTTAGTAGAACTTACTGAATGAAATAACTAGATTAAAGGTGTGAGTAGCATTGAAAAAAATAGTAGCTGGGTTTGCTGCGTTAATTTCCTTTATTACATTAACGCTTTTACCAATTAATGCATCAGCCCACACTGATAACAGTGAGGGGTATTCAAAAATTAAGATGGAAAGGGATAAGCTTCATGTAGAATTACACCTTGATTTTTTCGAGCTTGGGCGGCTGATCGATTTTAGTGTTCGTCCAGGTGCTGAGGAAGACCTGCTGACTAGTGCTTTAGCAAAGCAACGTGGGGCTGTTGCTGAATACCTTGATTCCCACTTCGAAGTCTTTACCGATGGAGCCAAAGCGAGGGGATCCGTTATTTCAACAGATATCGAAAACAGGGTAGGGAGGGACTACGCCAAAATAGGGCTTGAATTTCCTATTCCAACAGACAAATCTGCCATACAAATAAAATATAGTGTTTTTTTTGATGACAATGATTCCATGCATCGAAATATCATGACATACGACTTAGAAAATAAAAATGGCCAATTTATTTTCAATTCCGAAGACAGAGAATTTA
Source organism: Neobacillus pocheonensis (assembly GCF_050477905.1). Lineage (NCBI taxonomy): Bacteria > Bacillati > Bacillota > Bacilli > Caryophanales > Bacillaceae > Neobacillus > Neobacillus pocheonensis. Next base: position 403,488 of record NZ_JBCNAD010000008.1, read on the forward strand.
ATGCTGGAAAGGAAAGCTTGGCAGGCCAGTTTTTCCGGTTCGTTCAGCTCGGTTTCCACCATATCATGATTGGTTATGATCACATACTGTTTGTCATAGCCCTCGTATTTGGGGCTCGCCGAATCACAGATGTTCTTAAAGTCATTTCAGTATTTACTTTAGCCCACAGTATTACCCTTGGGTTAACTGCGTTAAAGCTGGTCCAATTCCCTGCCGACATTATTGAGCCGCTTATTGCTCTTAGTATTGCATTTGTAGCGGTCGAGAATTATTTTGGATTTTCTTCTAAATATCGTTTTGCCGTAGTATTCGGATTCGGACTTATCCATGGCGTAGGATTTGCTGGTGCTTTACAGCTTTCAAATGATGTCACCTGGAGATCGATCATGTCGATTTTTTCATTCAATGTTGGTGTTGAAGCAGGACAAGCCTTAATTATTTTGATTTTATTTCCCTTTCTGGTATATATCCGGAAGTTTCAATGGTCGAATGTCGTTCAGGCAGCTGCGACGGCTGGGATCTTTGGAATGGGATTAATTTGGTACTTTGAGCGATTCTTCGCTTAATAAAAAAACTTTAAAGGTGGTGATGCGAATAGTTACTTACAGATTTTTAAATTGGTAGGGGAGAAAAATAGGAGGGGAAAAAGATGAAGTCACAAAAAGGAACCGGGAAAACCGTCAAACAAAAACTTAAACCAGTTGCTGCAGCTGCTATGTGCGGTCTCGCTCTTGCAGCTGTAGTAAAACCCGTTGTAGCGGATAATCCTACTGCTACGATTAAGGGAACTGTGTTCGCTGACAAAAACGGGAATGGAACTCGGGACGGGAATGAACAAGGGATTCCCAATGTATCCGTCTCGGATGGTAAAAACATAACCGTCACAGATGATCTTGGTAATTATACCTTTACTATAGACGCAGACAGGCGTCTTGAAGATATCGTGTTTGCCACAGTTCCAAGCGGATACAGTGTTCCGACTGACCAGAACAAAACACCGCAATTTTACAAGCGGTTAGGGAATGTTCAAGCCGGGGAAACAAAGGAACAAAACTTTGGTCTAGTACATACACCGGAGAGCAATAATCCGAATTTTAGCTTTGTCAACATTGCCGATGTACACGTTCAAGCAGGTACGGCCAATAACCGCGAACGCTTTACAGACCAGTTGGCACAAATTAATGAGTCGACAGGAAATCCAGCTTTTATCGCTGTCAGCGGTGACTTGACCAACCGGGCAGATCCTACTGAATTTGCGGATTATACTGCAAGTACGTCTACATCGAAGCTTCCTGTCTATCCGGCGGTCGGCAATCATGACTTTGCGCCGGGTTCTGACTATAAGACAAGAATTGAACGATACCGTGATTATCTGGGACCGGAATGGTATTCTTTCGATTATGGCAAACGTCATTTTGTAGTATTGGAAAATACTCTTGGTTTTGATGAGCCAGACCAGTTGGAATGGCTGCAAAAGGATCTGTCTATCAATGCAAAGGATGATAAGGAAGTGGTTATATTCGTTCATAGACCCATGAACACGCCGCAAACACCTTCGCCGGATAAAACGAAGCAATTTATCGACCTACTGAAGCAATACAATACCCGCCTGGTGATGGTAGGACATACTCATGTTAACGATGTTGCAACGGATACGATTCCAGGTGCAGACCATGTAACAACGGTTTCAAGTGCATACTCCATCGACCAAATGCCAAACGGATTCAGAATGGTTTCTTTCCAGGGAGAAAAGCAGGAAGAGAAATACAAAATGTATGATGTAAAACAAAGCGCTGCAATTGTTCATCCAACAGCCGGCAGCGAAGTGTCACAAGGAAAAATGGACATTTTGGTAAATGCCTATAACACGTCAAGTAATGTCAAAAAGGTAGAATACCGCATTGATGGCGGTTCCTGGAGAAACCTAAGGCAAAGCAGCGGTATGGCTTGGCATGAACAATGGGATGCCGAAAAGGCAGAAAAAGGTCAGCATGCCATCGAAGTTAGGGTAACAGATGATGCAGGAAAGGTTTGGGTTAAAAACAACACCTTCAGTATCGTGGATAAAGACAAACGTGTTGCACCGAAGAAGGGGAACGATTGGTCCATGTTCCATGGCAATGCCCAGCACACTGGAGCGGCGAAAGATACTCTCGATGCAGGTCTAAGTCTTGGCTGGGCATACCGGACTCCAGGAACAATCCTGACCTCATCCCCGGCCATTTCAAATGGGATGGTTTATATTGGAACACGTGATGAAAGCGGAAGTGAACACCATGCCATCCATGCGGTCGATCTTGAAACTGGTCACAAGCGTTGGGAAGTGAAGGCAGACGCCCAAGTACAAGCTTCACCTGCCGTTGCTGACGGGATCGTCTATGCATCTTCCATCCGTGGGACCGTTTATGCAATGAATGCCCAAACAGGAGAGATTATTTGGGAAAAAACGGTTGGGAAGGATGAAGTACAAAGAGCTTGGATGTACTATTCTCCGACTGTAAAGGATGGCGTTGTCTACCAGGCATACAGCACTGGCAGCGGCGGTAAAATGATGGCTCTTGATGCAAAAACTGGTGAAGAAAAATGGAACGTTCCTTTAGCAGGCGGCTGGATTGTCGAATCCACTCCTGTCGTTGAGGAAGGCAAGATTTATGTAGGGGGAGATGGCGGCTGGCTAATCTCACTTGACGCTTCAACTGGTAAGGAATTGTGGAGGAAAAAACCTGCCGGCGGTTGGATGCACTCCATGCCTGCGATTGCAGATGGACGGGTATACATGGGATACGGTGGCGCATTGCTGGTTACTCTTGATGCAGCGACCGGAAAAGAGCTATGGCGTTACCAGAGCAAGGATTCATCCTATATTGCCGGCGATACAACTGGTTCGTCTCCAGCCGTAGCGGACGGAGTCGTATATATGGGATTCCCGGATGGAAACGTTGCAGCATTAGATGCAGTAACAGGTTCAAAGAAATGGAGCTATCACACTAAGGGAGGAATCATTTCTTCTGCAGCAGTCAGCGGCGAAACCGTTTTTATTGGTTCGAACGATGGAAATCTTTATGCTTTGGACAGCTTAACCGGACAACCTCTATGGCAGCATGAAATCGGAGCATGGGTTGCGTCATCGCCGGCCATTTCTGGTAATACACTCGTGGTTGGGGCTCTTGATGGAAACCTATATGGTTTTACTCCAGGAGGTAAGGCTGCCCAGCGCTGGCCGCGTCTGACTGGCCAAGTGACAGACGACTTGGGCAAACCTGTTGGCAGTGCTACGGTTATTGCAACAGACAGCGAAGGGAATCGTCAAATTTCCACTGCCAATGCCGAGGGACATTACATGCTTGGGCTAAAGCCAGGTACCTATACTCTGACAGTTGTTCGCAGAGGCTATCAAAGTAGTCAGCCTGTATCTGTAGAACTTGTCAACGGAGAAAACCGGACAGTGGGATTACACGTAAAAGCAATCACGGAACCAGTTGCAGGTGTATCACAGGAAGCGCCGGACTATAATTTCGGAAGCCCGAGATTGGATGCCATTAGTGGCAATCCGTTTCACTTCGTTATGAATAACCGAATTCAAGCGACCATTTCCTCCCAGGTTGCAGCTAATAATCAGCCTGGTACATTCCAGCCGGGGTGGCTGGGGGATATCGCCTTGCTTGATAACAATGCATTGGAAACGCTCGATTGGAGTGAATGGATCCTTTCGCCAACAATGAACGATCCGAAACGCCCATGGAACCGTGAGGGAGAGTGGTTGTCATTACCGAATATCGAAACGGTTGGAAATACCATCCACGCATCCGGACAGGCGCAGATAAATCCTTCTATTAAAACTTCTGTTACGTATCGGGCGCTTCCAAATGCACCGGTAGTCAAGTTTACGCTTGAATTGGAGAATACCGGTGAGAAGGATTTCAATGGATATTTCCAATACCTGCTTGATCCAGATAGTGCAGATGACACAGCATTTGTTCCAGGTATTACGAAAGCAAATCCTGGCTTTATGACTTCCGGATGGACTGGCAACTATATCTACGACGGTCCGAAAACAGCCATTTCAAGTCCGGCCCATGGAATTGCCTGGACGAAAGACCAACCTACCGGGTTAAGTGCTTTTGGCTATATCTTCGGAGCATCGTTTGATGCAAGCGTCAAAGCGGGCCAAAAACGTACGATTAACTGGTATCATATTACGGACTATCCTGCCGAAGGAAGCAATCAGGCAGCCAATATTGCTAAGTGGGCAAATCAACTGGCTGTTATTGATCCGGAAGCAAACTGACCTATTGTTCTATTAGCGCTCAAAAAGTAATGTCAAAGTCCTATCATTAAAAGAAGATACATTTTTCATTTGTATCTTCTTTTTGTTATAAACAAAGAGAAATAGGTGATTAAAGCTTTTTATTTTTTTATCGGAGGATTGTTAACATCCACATGGAAAGGTGCAAGGTTATCCTCGTTCTTCCCATAGAATTGTTCCTGAATTTCATGATTGGCCATTTCTGCCTCAGATTTTTCCTCTGCTGACCCCCTTTCACTAAAGTCTTTAAATTGTTGACTCATACGTCTATTTGCTACTTCAGCCTCTGATTGATTTTTTTCATTTGATGACATATGGATCCCTCACTTATTTATATTTATAATCTTAGGTTATAAAAAAATTTAAAAATTAACCCAAATAATTAAATAGGTGGGAGGCAATATATAAAAGAGAAAAAATTTTTTCTTATCGATACTTATTAGTGTTGAGCTAAAGTCTTATATCGATTTCTGACAAGTAAACTACAAAACGTTCTTGTATGAAAGTGTAGGCATGCATAAACATCAAACAGATTTGGCGGAGGTTTTTAAAATGAAGAGTTTAAAAAAAATCAGTCTAATAATGACAATCATAGCTTTAATGGTGTTCGCAGCTGCCTGCGGCGGCGGGGCCAATAAAGATGAAACGAAAGATACAGGAGATGGGGGTGGAAAAGAACTTTCCGGGTCCGTAGTCATTTCTGGCTCATCTGCCATGCAGCCTCTGGTAGCCGCAGCAGCAGAAGAATTTATGGCGGATAATCCAAATGTCGATATTCAAGTAAATGCTGGAGGATCTGGTACCGGCTTATCCCAAGTTGCTGAAGGATCTGTTCAAATCGGGAACTCGGATGTATTCGCCGAGGAAAAAGAAGGCATCCCAGCCGATCAATTAATCGATCATAAAGTAGCAGTAGTAGGAATAACAGCAGCAGTTAACCCTGATGTGGGCATTAAAGACATTTCAAAAGAAAATCTTATAAAGGTATTTACTGGAAAAATCACAAACTGGAAGGACGTTGGCGGTAAAGATCAAAAGATTGTTTTGGTGAATCGCCCGGATGCTTCTGGTACCCGTGCAGTCTTTAATAAATTTGGACTTGATGGAGCAACCCCTGCCGAAGGAATAACAGAAGATTCGTCAAACACGGTTAAAAAAATAGTCAATGAAACTGCAGGTGCAGTCGGGTATTTAGCCTTCTCTTATTTCACAGATGATAAAGTAACTCCACTTGCTATTGATGGTGTTGAACCAACAGATGAGAACGTACAAACAGGTAAATTCCCAATCTGGGCGTACGAACATTCCTATACAAAAGGTGAACCAAGCGGAGTTACGAAAGCATTTTTAGACTATTTAATGTCTGACGACGTTCAAAACACCTTGTTAAAAGATCAAGGTTACTTACCTGTTACAAAAATGAAAGTAGAGCGTGACGCAAAAGGAAATCAAACAAATAAATAAGATTAAATCAATGGAGTAATCAGGGTAAATGTCGGACACATTTACCCTTAAGACGTAATATAGGGGTGTTTGATGCAATATGGAAAAACTGCTTTCTGCCAAAGAAAGACTAATAAAATCACCTAAAGATAGGATGGGCGGGGAATTCAGAGGAAAAGCCCTTGTTATTTTATGTGCGGTTATTATGATTTCTGCAACCATTGCCATCACGATTTTTCTAGGAACAAAAGGGCTGCAATCGTTTATTAAAAATGGTGTTAGTCTAATTGAGTTTTTAACCAGCAAAACTTGGAATCCTACAAATCAAGCTAAGCCCGAATACGGGACATTACCGTTTATTTTCGGTTCATTTGCAGTTACATTTCTTTCGGCACTTGTAGCAGCACCATTGGGGATTGGTGGAGCCATTTTTATGACAGAAATTGCTCCATCCTGGGGGAGAAAAATATTACAGCCAGTCATCGAGCTATTAGTTGGTATTCCTTCTGTTGTGTACGGTTTCATCGGGCTGACTGTATTAGTTCCGTTTATCAGAGAACATGTTGGAGGACTTGGATTTAGTTTGCTGTCCGGAACCATTGTCCTTTCCGTCATGATTTTACCTACTGTGACGACGATTGCAACAGATGCGATGAGCTCTTTGCCAAAGCCCTTAAGAGAAGGTTCTTATGCACTTGGGGCTACCCGTTGGCAAACAATCCGAAAAGTGTTGATTCCTGCAGCCATGCCAACACTGCTCACGGCAATTGTTCTAGGAATGGCGAGGGCATTTGGTGAAGCATTAGCTGTCCAAATGGTCATTGGTAATGTTAAAAATTTGCCTTCAAGTTTATTAGATGCATCTGCAACCTTAACGACCATTATTACCTTAAACATGGGTCATACTACATATGGAAGCGTCGAAAATAATACTCTATGGTCGATGGGATTAATTTTATTAGTCATGTCGTTCGCTTTTATTCTCCTCATTCGTTATCTATCTGCAAGGAGGAAGATGTAATGAATCCTAAAACGGCAGATCGAATTGCTTCAGGTGTCTTTTATTTAATTGCTCTTATTATCATTTCCATACTAGTAGGATTGTTTTACTATATATTGGTTAATGGTTTAAAAAACATCTCTCTTGATTTTTTAACAGGGCCTTCAAGCAATGTACGGGCTGGCGGGGGGATCCGCGATCAATTATTCAATTCGTTTTATGTCCTATTTATCACCATGTTAATTGCTGTTCCACTTGGTATAGGTGGTGGAATTTATATGGCGGAGTATGCTAAACCAGGTAAGATTACTGATACTATTCGTTCTTGTGTTGAAGTTTTAGCATCTCTCCCATCGATTGTCATTGGAATGTTTGGTTTATTAATGTTTGTAAATTTAACAGGCTGGGGCTATACGATATTAGGCGGTGCTTTAGCACTTACTGTATTTAACTTACCAGTCATTGTGCGTGTGAGTGAGGACGCAATTCGTTCTGTTCCGAGAGAGTTAAAAGAGGCTAGTCTTGCATTAGGTATTACGCATTGGCACACGATTAAAACGGTTATCTTACCAAGCGCATTTCCAACCATTTTAACAGGAATTATCCTTGCTTCCGGCCGTGTTTTCGGTGAAGCGGCAGCGTTATTATTTACGGCTGGTTTGTCTACACCGAGACTTGATTACGCAAATTGGAATCCATTTTCTGCAACCTCACCATTAAATATTTTTCGTCCTGCGGAAACTTTGGCCGTGCACATATGGTCTGTGAATACGCAAGGCTTAATCCCTGATGTAGAAGAGGTCTCGAGCGGTTCGGCTGCTGTCTTAGTCATTTCCGTATTAATATTTAATTTATTGGCACGATGGATCGGTAGTATGATCCATCGGAAGATTACAGCATCTAAATAAAAAGCAGGTGAGTATACATGGTTACAGCTACAAGGGAAAGACCAGTTGAAACCAATTTAGTTCAAGGCCATGAAAATTGGCAGAGGAATTATATTTTACAAGTTAAAGACTTAGAAATTTTCTATGGAGAAAAAAGGGCTGTTAACGGAATCTCATTAGAAATTGAAAAAAATTCTGTAACTGCACTTATTGGTCCATCAGGATGTGGGAAGTCGACTTTTTTACGAAGTATAAACAGAATGAATGATCTGATACCGGGGGCACGAGCAGAAGGGGAGATCCTTTATGAGGACATTAATATTTTATCCGATCAAATAAATGTAGTCGCATTACGAAAGGAAATAGGGATGGTCTTTCAAAAACCGAATCCCTTTCCAAAATCCATTTATGAAAACATTACCCACGCTTTAAAATTTTCTGGAACTAGAAAGAGAAGCGAACTCGATAGAATCGTGGAGGAAAGTCTTCAAAAAGCAGCCTTATGGGATGAAGTCAAAGACAGACTTCATAAATCAGCTCTGTCACTTTCCGGTGGGCAGCAGCAGCGTCTATGTATAGCAAGGACGATTGCGATGAAGCCAACAGTTATGCTCCTCGATGAGCCTTCATCAGCTCTTGATCCGATCTCAAACGCAAAAGTTGAAGACCTTATCGTGGATTTAAAAAAGGACTATTCGATTATTATCGTAACTCATAATATGCAGCAGGCTTCACGTATTTCGGATAAGACAGCATTCTTCCTTAGTGGAGATTTGATTGAATACGATCTTACAGAAAAAATATTTACCAATCCTTCGCAAAAGAAGACGGAAGAATATATTTCAGGAAGGTTCGGGTAAGGAGGGAGCAAAATGTCCGATTTAGCTGCATTTAGACAGGTTTTTCAAATAAACGATTTGAATTTATGGTATGGTGAGCATCACGCTTTAAAGAAAATAAACTTTCCGATTAACAAAAAAGAGGTTACTGCGATAATTGGGCCTTCCGGATGTGGAAAGTCAACTTTTATCAAAACGCTGAACTTGATGATTAATTATGTTCCAAATGTAAAAATGACGGGGGAAATCAATTATAATGGTCAAAATATTTTAAATGAGAAAATGGATTTGGTAGATTTGCGAAAAAATGTCGGGATGGTTTTTCAAAAAGGAAATCCATTTCCCCAATCGATATTTGACAATGTAGCATACGGACCAAGAATCCACGGAATCAAAAGAAAGACTCATCTTGAAGAGATTGTCACGAAATCATTGATGGACGTAGCTTTATGGGACGAAGTAAAAGACCGATTACATGCGCCTGCGCTAGGACTTTCTGGAGGACAGCAGCAAAGATTGTGCATTGCTAGGGCACTCGCAACAAAACCTGATGTGTTATTGATGGACGAGCCAACATCAGCCCTGGACCCAATATCGACTTTAAAAATTGAAGAATTAATCTTAGAGCTAAAAGAAAAATATACGATTGTGATTGTTACGCATAATATGCAGCAAGCTTCAAGGGTATCGGATAAAACAGCGTTCTTTTTGATGGGAGAATTAATTGAACTTGATAAAACCGAAAAGATTTTCTCCAATCCAACGGATGAACGCACTGAAGGATATATTACTGGAAGATTTGGATAAATAGGGGTGATAAGATGATTACCAGATTAAACTTTGATAGTAATTTAAAACAATTAAAAGATTTGCTCATTGATATGGCTCGAAAATCGGAAGATGCGATTAAAGAAAGTATAAACACACTCATTCATCAAGATATTGAAAAAGCTAATGAAATCATTAACAATGATACTATTATTGATGAACTAGAACATGAAATTAACAATAAAGCGATTATTTTAATTGCAAAGGAGTCCCCAGTAGCAAGGGATCTTAGAAAAATTGTGGTTGCTTTAAAAATTTCTTCCGAGGTAGAACGAATTGCCGATAATGCCGTTAATATCGCAAAATCAACCTTGCACATAGGTAAAGAGAAACATATTAAAGAAATAGTCGACATTCCCAAAATGATGGATCTCGCTTTAGAAATGCTTAGTGATTCTTTAAAAGCATTCCTAGAGGAGGATGTTGAACTTGCAAGGAATTGTGCAAAAAGAGATGATAAAGTAGATGAAATGTATGGAAGATTAGTTCAAGAACTTATGGGCTATATACAGAATTATCCTGCGCAAATGAATCAAATTACCCAGTTAGCTTTTGTGTGCAGATATATTGAAAGGATTGCGGACCATTCGACAAATATCGCTGAACATGTCATATACCTTGTGACCGGAGAACGATATGATTTAAACTCATAATTCAACTTATTTTTTCGAGAAGGAAAGGGAGAATCCGGATGAGAGAAGAAATAAAAGAAACAGGATGGAACTTTGACAATAGTTATTCCCGTTTGGCGAAATCATTTTTTTCTAGTCAGAAACCAACACCTGTAGGTTCACCGAAATTGCTCATTCTCAATAAACCGTTAGCAACCACCTTGGGGTTAAACGTAGAGGCATTGGAAAGTGAAAATGGATTAGCGGTGTTTGCTGGAAACCAACTTCCTGATGGATCTTTTCCGCTTGCACAAGCTTATGCAGGGCATCAATTTGGCCATTTTACGATGTTAGGCGATGGGAGAGCCATATTGTTGGGCGAACAAATTACTCCTTTAGGTGACCGATTTGATATTCAACTAAAGGGTCCAGGTAGAACTCCGTATTCCCGCGGAGGCGATGGCCGAGCGGCACTTGGACCGATGCTGCGAGAATATATCATCAGTGAAGCCATGCATGCGCTTGGGATTCCGACCACTCGAAGTTTAGCAGTGGTGACAACCGGCGAGTCCGTGCTCCGCGAAACCGCACTTCCTGGTGCGATTTTGACCCGTGTCGCTGCCAGTCATATTCGCGTCGGCACCTTTCAATACGCCGCTGGAAAGGGCGAAATAGAAGAACTGCGTTCTTTGGCTGACTATACAATAAAACGTCATTATCCAGACATTGAAGATGATGAAAATCGTTATCTTTCACTACTGAAAGTAGTAATAAATCAGCAAGCAAGTTTGATTGCCAAATGGCAGTTGATTGGTTTTATTCACGGGGTCATGAATACTGATAATATGACCATTAGTGGTGAAACGATTGACTATGGTCCTTGTGCCTTTATGGACCATTATGATCCGGAGACAGTCTTCAGTTCGATTGACACCGGGGGCCGATATGCCTATGGTAATCAGCCTTATATTGGCGGATGGAATTTAGCACGATTTGCTGAGACCTTATTGCCGCTGCTTCATGATAATCAAGAGCAAGCTCTCGAATTAGCCCAAGAAGCGATTTCACATTATATGGAGATTTATCAAGCCAAATGGCTGGAAGGAATGAGAGCAAAACTCGGATTATTTAATGAAGAGGCTCATGATGTTGCTCTTATTGAAGATCTTCTCAACATCATGAAAAAGAATCGTGCGGATTATACCAATACCTTCCGGGCTTTAACGTTAGATCAACAGGAAGAATCAGCCATGTTTGGAGCCCCTGAGTTTGTTCAATGGCATAAACGATGGATGGAAAGAACGAGCAGGCAGGAGGAATCAAAAGGCTCTTCACAGCAATTGATGCGGAAGAATAATCCTGCCGTGATTCCACGGAATCACCGCGTAGAAGAAGCGTTAGAGGCCGCAGTCAATCATGGGGATTACAGTGTACTGGAGAGGCTTCTTCGTATTCTAGCAAGCCCCTGCACTTACACGCCTGAGAATACTGACTATTGCACGCCGCCTGAGCCATCTACCCGTCCCTACCAAACCTTTTGTGGTACGTAATATAAAAAGGCCGCTGAGTTGCGCGGCCTTTATTCCTTATTATTCCAATATTTGAGCGTTTCTCTCTTTCCTGTAGGTTCACTTTTTATTTCGTTCCCGTCTTTATCCTTGTAGACCTCAAATTCCTCATAGGTTTCCACCGTATAACCGTCCACCTTTTCGGTTTTCACCAATTTATCTACTAATTCAGGAACATCTGCAGGCTTCTCCATTTCTGCTGGCTGCGCTAGGACAGGCTGGTCGTTGGAATAGGCAAAGTCTTTATTGATAAACGAGTAGGGTGATTCAAGATAGGCTCCAAATCCTAATATGACCAAAAGGAAAATAGCACTTGTGACGGCATTGATTTTCATGGATCTGATCTCCTTTTATCAATTATTTCCTTGCAACCATTTTATGCATGTCCTAACTACATATGCCTCATCCATTAATTTTGCATATTGGTTGTTTTCACCGTACTTACCTGCGGCCGGAATAAGAAAAAGAGAATTAAAGCTGCCAATGAAATGATTGCTCCTGATATATAAGGAAGACCAATGGCCATTGAGAACAGCCACCCACCTAATGGTGGTCCAATAATTCTTCCTAACGAATCAAAGGAAGAGAGGAGGCCCGTCGCTCTTCCATGCCCAGCAGTTGACGTTTTGGTTAGTAGTGAGGAGACGCTTGGACGAATAACCCCATTACCAATACCAAAAATGGATAAAAAGACAGCTGCAGTTGCAAAACTACTGACAAGTAAAATTAGGCCAAATCCAAGCGTTGAAACAATAATCCCAACCTGAATAACGGCAGCTTCACCGTATTTTTTCGTCAATCTGCCGACTAAACCTCCTTGAACCATCGCTCCAACAAGCCCCATGATCATAAAAATATAACCGAGCTCTGTGGAATTAAGTCCGGCTTTTTTAGCGGCAAAATAGGCAAAGGTCGCTTCAAGACCGGAAAGGGATAAAGAGATTAATAATTGCACAAAAAACAAAACCGCTACCTCACGATTAAATGCATTCCAAACAGATCGCTTATTCGTATGTGCATCATTTTTATTCAGTTTTGATTCTTTTAATAAAAGAAATACGAGGACCAAGGTAATCAGGGAAGAACCGCTAGCCAGATAAAACGGCATACTCAAGCTTATTTTAGAAAAAATACCGCCAATCGCAGGACCAAAAACAAAACCTAATCCCACTGCGGCCCCAACTATCCCCATTCCTTTCCCACGATTTTCTTCTGTCGTGATATCGGCAACATAGGCCATGGCCGTTGGCATATTGGCAGAAGAGAGAAGTCCGCCTACAATCCTCGCTGCAAATAGCATCCAAAGCTCCGTTGATATCGCCTGGATAAAAAAAGACAGAGCGAGGCCAGTAATCCCAATCATCATAACGGGCTTTCGTCCAATTCGGTCTGATAATCGGCCCCACATCGGTGCAAAGATAAGCTGCATAAACGAGTAAACCGCCATTAACAAACCAAGTTCAGTGGGACTTGCCCCCATTTCTTCAGCATAAAACGGTAACACCGGAATGATGATGCCAAATCCCACCATTACCAAAAACATGACGACAAAAAGAATAGGTAAAGCTGCTTTTGTTTGCAATTAATTTTTCACTCCAAACTAATCTAAATCGGTGAACTCTTCCTATTAGAATAATGGAAATCGTTGGATGAATACAAGTTTTTAAATAATTATTTTCCTCCAACCGCGGTGGTTTCGGTCACAGACGAAAGATACGAATAAAAAACCTAGTAAATCAAGTGTCTAGCAAGTATAAATCACCATGCTAGCAGATAGATAGGAGAGTGATACCTCGTGATATACTATTGCTGGCATAAAAAAACGAACACATCTTCGTGATGAAGTGTGTTCGTTTTCTATTTCACCGCTTTTCTCGTACTCTCTGAAGCAAAGTCTGCGATTATAACGAGAATCATATAACATAGCAAAAGCAGAGTGATTTCTGTGTACTGGAAAAAGCTCATGGCCAATTTAAATTCTATTCCCAAACCGCCGGCGCCGACAAATCCAACCACGATGGTGGTCCTCATTATTACTTCCCAGCGATAGAGAATATAGGTAAGAAATCTCGGTAGAACAGTCGGGAGGATACCATAAAAAAGAGTTTGAACTTTTGACGCACCAGCAGAAGCTAAATTGCGGATGGGTCGAGGGTCCATATCTTCAATTACCTCAGCCCATAGCTTGCCAAGAATTCCGAAATTATGCAAGGCAAGGGCAATCGCGCCAGGCAAAAGCCCTGGTTTAAAAATAAAAATAATCATCATGGCCCAAACGAGCTCGGGAACAGAACGTGAAAAAATATAAATGACCCGAACCACACCAAAAACGATCCAATTGTACCACTTTTTCTCTGACGTCAAACTGCCATTTGCCATATTTCTTGCAGCCGGGATCACAGTCAAAAAGGCAGCAATTGTAGCAAAGCCTATCGCCATGATGCTCATCTCTAGCGTTTCTAATGTTAGTTTTAGAGCAGAAGACCAATCATGAGTATTAAAAAAAGCAGGATGTTTTTCATTCAATCCTATTAGACCACCAAAAAACTTTTTCGCATATTCGATATTTTTATCTGAAAGCAATTCAAATAAATTTGCCTTATCAACAATAACGATATATACCCAAGAACCAATGATAAGCCCTAAAGCAAAAAAGGTTGAAGTCCAGCCAGAACTAAAACTTTTACGTCGTTTTCGCTCCGTTAATGACTTGCGTACTAAATTACTCCACAAGTCTACTAATAATACAATTCCAATCAGAAAAAACACATAAGTCCAAACTTGATCGTATTTCAAATCAGCCAGCGAAAGTTGAATTTGGTATCCTAGACCACCTAAACCAACAAAACTCATTATGGCAGAGGAACGAATCGAACATTCGAAACGATACATCGTATAGCTGATCATATCAGCCCAAACAAGGGGAAAATAACCATAAATAAGCGTTTGAAGCCTTGACGCACCAGCTGATTTTAAGGCCTTAATCGGCTCAATAGGGACATCATTTAACATATCAGCAAAAATTCGACCAAGAATCCCGCCATATGGGATAGCAAGTGCAAAAATCGCTGCAAAAGGGGATAACCCGACAGCAGCTACAAAAAGCCATGCCCAGATAAGCTCATGAATCGAACGAGTAAATCCCAAAATTCCTCTAAAAAATACTTTTGAGGATACGCGGGCTATTTTTCCCGAAGTTAAAGTTCCAGATGCCAGAATTCCAACGATAAACGCATAGACAACCGCTAGTGACATTCCTGCTAGAGCATATGCCAGTGTTATCCATGCAGACTCGAAACCACGGGATAAGACATCTGAGGAAAAATCTGGATGAAAAAGACCTTCAAGAATCTGAAGCATGGTAGGAATACCACCTGCATGAAACAAATCGGCATTCCATTTAATGGAGAAGAGGCTCCATATAAAAATAGCCGCCAACAATAAGGTTAGCAGAAAACGATTATGCAAACGGAAGGAGGATACGAACCTGCTCATCTTAGCTGCGCCCCTTCAGTTGATAAAGGTCTAATAACAACTCATCTGTTACTTTTTCTGATGGCAAATCAAAAAATAGTTCACCATTTTTTAGGGCAATGATTCTGGTAAAATATTTACGGGCGTATTCAACTGAGTGCAAACTGGCAATTATCGTTTGTTTTCGTTCTAAAACGATATTGGTGAGCATCGCTAATATATCATCTGCCCGGGCAGGGTCAAGCGATGCAACCGGTTCATCCGCTAAAATTAATTCCGGATTTTGAACCATTAATCTCGCCATCGCAACTCGCTGTTGCTCGCCACCTGATAAAGTAGATGTGATTTCGTAAGCTTTGTCATGTAATCCAACTCTCTCAAGTGCTTTTATGGCAGCAGCTTTATCTTGTGGAATCAGTAATGAGAATAAAGCTTTCAATAATCCCCAGTCAGCTAATTTACCAGCGAGCACATTATGAATCACTGCCAGCGGTCCTATTAAATCAAATTGTTGGCGAATAACTCCAACCTTTTTCGCAAAAATCTTACCTTTTTTATAAGAAGTAATGGACTTGCCATCAATAATTATGTCGCCTTGCTCAGGTAGAATTAATCCAGCGATTGAGTTCAGCAGCGTCGTTTTCCCCGCGCCGCTTGGGCCAATCAAAGCGACTGTTTCCCCCTGGTTAATAGAAAAAGAAAGGGAAGATAAGGCTATCTTCCGCTCATAATGTTTGGATATGCTATTAGCTTCAATCATTTTTTTTGAAGACATTTTAGAACACCTACTACTTGATGATGTTTAACTCTTTTGCTACCTTTTCAATCTTTTGATAATTATCGTTTTTCGTTTCTACAAATTTATCTGTTTGGAAAAAGTCTGTAATTTCTTTTTGATCAGTTGTAATAGAAAGAATCGCGTCTTCTACTTTTTTCGTAGAGCCTTTTCCGAATACCTCATCGACATTGCTATTCATCGTCCAGTTATAGTCATAGAAAGCAGGAGTCGTATAGAATACCTTAACTTTATTAGTATCCACTTTTCCTTCTTTTACAGCAACTTGCCAAACGGCTTCATTTAAAGCACCAGCTTTAAACGCACCGGATTCAACCAATTTATAGGTGGTATCATGTGATCCTGAGAAATTTGGTTTTCCGTCAAAGTCTGAATTTGCATTAATCCCAGCCTCTGAAAGAAAATACCGTGGCATTAAATGTCCAGAAGTGGAACTCTCACTGCCAAACGTAAACGATTTGCCTTTTAAATCCTTAAGACTATTAATACCTGAACCTGGTTGAGTTATAAAGACGGAGTGGAATTCTGCATCTCTTGGTCTTTGTGCGAAAGAATCAGCATCTGGCACAAGATTTCTTGCTTGTACACTTGTTAATCCACCAAACCAAGCCATATGGATCTCGCCGCGTTGAAATCCAGTAACTAGGGCTGCATAGTCGACAGAAGGAACGAATTCAACCTTCATGCCAGTCTTTTCACTTAAGTATTTCGCAACGGCCGTCATTCCTTTTTCAAGGTCTGCCGCATTTTGGTCAGGAATCGCACCAATCTTAAACACTTCAGTTGTTTTTTTTGTTTCTTTTTTACCTTCACTTGCTTTATCATCTTTTTGACCGCAAGCTGCAAGTGAAAATACTAGCATAGCAAGAATGATAACGGAAAGCCATTTTTTCATTTTAAAATACACCTCGTTGTAATTTTGTATATAGTAGAAATATCTTAGCCTTTCTCATTATAAATAAAGGATAATGTTGAATAAATTCATTAAATCTATTTATCCTATTAACATTAATCGATTTTTTAGATACGGAAACAGTGAGAAACACCTTAAAAACCCACATTAATTAGAAAAACCCCTGCTTTTGGACAGGGGTTTGAAAAATTTCCTTAGACTATT
Organism: Neobacillus pocheonensis; assembly: GCF_050477905.1. Taxonomy (NCBI): domain Bacteria; kingdom Bacillati; phylum Bacillota; class Bacilli; order Caryophanales; family Bacillaceae; genus Neobacillus; species Neobacillus pocheonensis. The sequence continues at coordinate 420,357 of NZ_JBCNAD010000008.1, forward strand.
AATTGTGACCATTCTTCGACATTCCAAACTTTTGTAATCCAATCCTCATAAAAGTCTGGTTCGTGGCAAACTAATACAACGGTTCCTTTATAGGCTTTTAACGCCCGCTTCAATTCTGCCTTTGCGTCAATATCCAAGTGGTTGGTCGGCTCATCGAATAAAATCCAGTTACTTTCGTTCATCATCAGCTTACAAAGGCGGACCTTCGCTTGCTCTCCACCACTTAACTGGCTCAATGGGCGAGAGATATGCTCATTTTTCAAACCACAGCGAGCAAGGGCTGCGCGTACCTGATGCTGATCCATGGAAGGAAAAGCATTCCAAACATCTTCGATTGGTGTAATGTTTCCTGCTTTTACTTCCTGTTCAAAATAAGAAGGGAAGAGGAAATCACCGCGTTCGACAGATCCATTTAACGGATCAATTTTACCAAGCATCGTTTTTAGTAAGGTTGACTTACCTACACCGTTACAGCCGATAATCGCGACTTTTTCACCGCGCTCTAATGTCATACTCATCTTCGGAAGGAGTGGGTGAGAGTAACCAATTTCTAAATCCTTTGCTTCAAACACATAACGGCTGCTACTGCGAGATTCTTTGAATTCAAATGTAGGCTTCATAGCCGTTTCCGGACGATCAATCCGTTCCATCCGATCCAACTGTTTTTGGCGGCTTTTTGCCCGGCCGGTAGTAGAATAACGCGCTTTATTTCGAGAAATAAAGTCTTCTTGTTTTTTGATGAATTCTTGTTGCTTCTCATATGCGTTGATATGTTGGTTTTTATTGATTTCAGCTAGTTCAAGGAATTTTTCATAGCTGGCCGTGTAACGAGTAAGCTTTGAAAATTCCAATTGAAAAATAACATTTGAAACATGATTCATGAATTCAGTATCGTGGGAAATCAATAAAAATGCATAAGGGTAATCCTTTAAATAGGACTGAAGCCAGCGAATATGCTCCACATCTAAATAGTTGGTAGGCTCATCAAGCAGCAATACTTTTGGTTGTTCCAAAAGAAGCTTGGCAAGCAGGACCTTTGTACGCTGCCCACCGCTAAGTGCAGCAACGTCTCGATCTAGACCGATAGCATCAAGTCCTAAACCGCGGGCCGCCTCTTCAATTTTGATATCTAATGAATAAAAACCACCTGCATCAAGAGCATCCTGAATTTCACCCATTTTTTCTAATAATTCTTCAAGTTCTTCAGGAGTTGCATCAGCCATTTGTGCTGTTACTTCATTTAATTCTTTTTCTTTCTCAAAAAGAGGAAGGAAGGCATCCCGCAAAACATCACGCATGGTTTTTCCTGGCGTCAGCACCGTATGCTGATCCAAATAACCATAATGAACACCAGGTGTCCATTCAACACGACCACTATCGTGAATCAATTGGTTTGTAATAATATTCATTAAAGTAGACTTACCGACCCCATTTGCACCGACAAGTCCAACATGATCTTCAGCTAATAATCGAAAGGAAACGTCTTTGAATAAAGTACGGTCTCCGAATGTATGGGATAAATTTTCAACATTTAATAAGGCCATTTTCGTAATCCTCGCTTTGTTCAAGAATTAATACATTATTACATATTACTAAATTTTCGTGGTTTCGAATAGGTTTTTTGGAATGAAAAATACTGTAAATAAATTGGAAAAAGTAATATTAGAGGGCAATGAAAAAATTTTTTTCCATAATGAAGGAGTTTAGACAAGCATTCGAACTTGTACATATCATATTTTAATGGACAAGAAGGAAGGGGAAGCTTTGGCTATCAATCAGGATGGAATTTCAATCGGGACTGTATCTGGCGGTATTATTAACTTTGGTGGGGCTGTTTTTATTTCTCCAATATCAGTTACGAAAAATGTCACTGGAGCTGGTGAAGCAAATAGTGGTGGAGCTGTTACTAGAAGCTCAGGGGGAAATTCAGCTGTACAAAATAATTTATCTGATTTAATCGACATATTAAGGCGGAGTTTAGAATAACCTCCGTCTTTCATTTTTTTTTATTCACTGCTTTGTGAAGTAAACTTGCAAACCTATTCAAAAAATGTTATTATAATTAAGAATTATTTTTGTTCGGTGTAAAGGATTGTATTAGTAAAACTTTTCGTCTTGATGATCACTGAGAGCAAGGATAGTAATACATTGTGTGTTAGCACACTAGGAGGCAACAAAAATGGAAAACGGTAAAGTAAAATGGTTTAACAGCGAAAAAGGCTTCGGTTTCATCGAGCGTGAAGGTGGAGAAGACGTATTCGTTCATTTCTCAGCTATTCAAGGCGAAGGTTTCAAAACTTTAGAAGAAGGTCAAGCAGTGACTTTCGATGTTGAGCAAGGCCAACGTGGAGCTCAAGCAGCTAACGTTCGTAAAGCTTAATAACAAAAAACAAGCAGGCTCTTTTATAGAGTCTGTTTTTTTTATATAGTTCTGTTAAACGATATTGTTGTTTCTCATGCTCTGTTGATTCGAGCGGAAGGCGCTCGACTCCTGCG